>JAQGHQ010000457.1 GCA_028288765.1 Gemmataceae bacterium
TATGCCTCCGGGCTGAGGAACCGGAACGGGGCGACGCTGACGGAGCACGGGAGTTCGGCGTCGGGCCGCTCCAGCTCCTTACCGACGAACGACCCGAGGGCCGGGTACCGGAGCGGGCCGCCGGGGACCCGGCCGGTCCGCATCAGGTAGCTCCCCCGCCCGTGGTCGGCCTCCTTGGTAGTCATCCCGCGGACGATCGCCAGGCGGTCGGCCCGGGCGGCGAGCAGGGGCAGGTGCTCGCTAATCCGCACCCCGGGGGCCTTGGTATCGATCCCCTTGATCGGGCCGCCGTTGGTGTGCCCGGGCTTGGGGTCGAACGTGTCCATCTGGCTCGGACCGCCGTTCATCCACAGGAGGATGCACGCCCGCTTGCGCTGCGGGTCCGGGGCGGCCGCGGCCGCCAGCCGGTCGAGCCAGCCGGACACGCTCACCCCGAAACCTGCGGCGCCGGCGCGGAGGAAGTGCCGACGGGATAGGTCACGAGTCGGGAACATGGGGACTCCCTGGGTCGGTGGTGGATCGGGTTCGGGAATGAAGGGGTGTTACCCCGGGCGCAGCCCGAGGCGTGGCCCCGTTCCGCCGGGCGTTGCCAGATGCCCGGGGCTACGCCCCGGTCTAAGCGCTGTCAGCCCTTCAGGCTGAAATCCAGGGCGCGGAACCATCCGGTCTTCACCCCAACGGGGTGACAGCGCTTAGACCGGGGCGTTGCCCCGGGCATCTGGCAACGCCCGGCGACTGTGGGCTCAATGATTGAACACGAACTCCGCGCTGTTCAGCAGCGCCCAGAAGACGTCGGCGACGGCCTTCTTCGCGTCGTCCCCGGTCCCCGTCTTGTCGAGGAACGCGACCGCCCGCTCCATCTCCTTCTCGGTGGGCCGGCGCGACAGCGTGGCGAGGTAGATCGTTTCGACCCGCCCCCGGTCGGTCAGGAACGGGGCTTCCAGGACCGCGGTCAACAGTTCGCTCCGGCCCGGGCTCGTCGCCTGCCCGACGAACCCCCCGTTCATCAGGGTCAGGGCCTGAATGATCGACGTCTCGTACTCGGTCGGCCGACTGGTCTGCTGGCCGAACTTCGTCAGGAACTCCTGCCGGGGGCCGCCGTTGAACCGGAAGAACTGGTCGTCCGCGACCGCGTCCGACTGGCCGGTGGCGGCGGCGAGGCTGTCGTACAGCTGCTCGCCGGTCAGCCCGCGGAGCGGATGCCGGGAGAACAGCGGGGCCGGCCCCCGACCGCGGCTACTCAGCTGGTACGCCCTCGTGGACGCGATCGCCTCGAGGAGGTACTTCAGGTCGAACTTGTGGGCGACGAACACCCGCGCCAGCTCGTCGAGGAGCTGGGCGTGATGGACGACCGTGTCCTGTCCGCCGGCCATTTCGTCCACGGGCTCGACCAGCCCGATCCCGAACAGCTGCGCCCACACCCGGTTGACCGCGGCCCGGGCGAAGTACGGGTTCTCCTTCCCGGTCAGCCACTCGGCCAGCGTCTGACGCGGGCCGACCTTGAACTTCCACTCCGGGTCGGTCCCGTCCGGGAACGTGGCCTGAACCACCCGGTCGGTGCCGGGGATCGAGAGCTCGCGGCGGTCAAGGACTTCCTTATCGGGGACGAAGAACCCTTCCCCCCGCTCCTGGGTCCGGATGCCGGCGTAGAACGCGGCCAGCCCCCAGAACTGGTCCCGGGTCCAGGTGGCGAACGGGTGGTCGTGACACTGGGCGCACTCCAGCCGGAGGCCGAGGAACACCCGGGCGGACGCCGACGCCAGGTTCTCGGGCTTCCCCTCCTTCGCGAGGTAGTAGGCGATCGGGGTCGGGGCGTCGGTGGCGCCGCGGTTGAACCCCCGCATCGCCGTCTGCTGGTCGACCGGGGTGGTCAGGAGATCGCGGACCAGCTGGTCGTACGGCGCGTTCTTGTCGAACTGGCCGCGGAGCCAGGACTCGAACCCGATCCCGACGAACTGGATCTGGGGGTTTGTGTCCGCCTCGGGGAGGAGGAGGTGCCGCCAGACGGTGGTGAGGTGGCGGGCGTAGGTGGGCCGGTGAAGCAGGCCGGCGACGAGGTGTCGCCGCTTGTCCGTCCGCTGGTCGGCCAGGAACGCCCGGGTTTCGGCCACGGTCGGGATGCGGCCGGCGAGGTCGAGGTATACGCGGCGGAGGAATTCGGTGTCGGCCGCCGGCTCGGCGGGGGTGATCCGCTTTGCCGCCCACGCCTCGGCGAGCAGCTGGTCGATCCGGGCCGCCAGCGCCGCCGCGTCCGCCGACGGCGCCGCTGCGGCGGGTTTCGGCACCTCCGCCCCCACGGCGGGGGTCGCAAGCGCGACGAGCCCGCCGGCGATCAACCAGAACGCCACTCGGTTCATGACACGCCCTCGGATGGACCTTCGCGACAGGAGGGCCGGCGGAAGAGACCCCACCGGGACCTCGGTGCTTCCAGACACCGGATTCGGCCCTGACTCAGACGAGTTGTCTTATTAAGGACGATCGGGTGGGTTTCTGTCAACCATTTTTCAATTTTCCGGCGCGAAATCGGTCATCGTCTTCGCGTCGGGCATCTTCCAGAGCCGGATGTCGAAGTCGGTCCCTTTCACGAACTGGCCGTTGACGCTGGCCCCGCCGCCGCCGGTGATGATCCACTTCTCGTCCGGGGAAAACGATGCGGACCAGAGGAACTCCCGGTGCCCGCGGAACCGGTAGAGTTCCTTCCCGGTCGCCCGGTCCCAGAGCCGGGCGGACCCGTCGTAGGCGGTCGTGAGGAGGTACTTCGCGTCCGCCGAGAAGGCCACGCCGGTCAGCCCGAACTGGTGGCCGACGCACTCCGCCACCTCCTTCCCGGTGTCGACCTCCCAGACGCGGGCGTTCGTCCCACCCCCGGCGACGTACTTCCCGTCCCGGGAGACGGCGATCCCATCGGCCCACGGCCCGGATGTCTTAAACTGCCGCACCTCTTTCCCGGAATCGATCTCCCACATCCGCACGAACCCGTCACGACCGCCCGAGAAGGCGTGCTTCCCGTCCCTGGCGAACTCGACGCGGCGGATCTGCTCCGTGTGGCCTTCGAACTTCTGCAACTCTCGGCCCGTCTTCAGGTCCCACACCCGGGCCGTTTTGTCGCGGGCGCCGGTCAAAACCTGGCTGCCGTCGGGAGAGAACGCGACCCCACCGACCGGATCGGTGTGGCCCTTGAAGATCCGGACCTCCTTGCCCGTTTCTGCATCCCACAGGTAAGCCGAGTTGTCGTCGCACGCGGAGAGGATGAGCTTCCCGTCCGGGGAAAAAATCGCCATCGCGCTCTGGCCCGGGTGATCGACCTTGAGAACTTCCCGGCCGGTGTCGACCTCCCACACCCGCAAGGTCTTGTCCCCCTCCGGCCAGTTCCCACACGAGACGAACCGTTTACCGTCCGGTGAGAACGAGGCCCACTGCACCACCCCCGTGTGCCCGGAGAAGAGCCGGACCGGGCCCGGCGCGTCCGGCCGCCACCGCTTGAGGATGCGGTCCTGGCCGGCGGACACGAGCACGGTCCCGCCCGCGGTGGAGGCGAGCCCGGTCACCCCCCCCGGGTGGCCCTGAAGCGTGGCGACCATGACGCCGGACGTGACGTCCCACACCCGGATCGACCCGTCCGACCCGCCGCTAATCACCGCCCGGGGACCGGCGAATGCGAGACACACGACCTCGTCCGAGTGCTCCTTCTTGGGGTTTGCGATGGTCTTGCCCGTGGCCGGGTCCCAGAGCTTCACCAGCCCGTCCTCGCCGGCGCTGGCGAGGGTCTTCCCGTCCGGGCTGAAAGCCACCGCCCGGACCGACCCCTCGTGCCCCTTCAGCGCGGTCCGCAGTTCGTGGGTGTCGGGGTTCCACAGTTTGACGAGGCGGTCGCTGCCGCCGGTGGCGAGGGTCTTCCCGTCCGGGCTGAACGCCACCGCCCGGACCGACCCGCGGTGCGCTTCGATCGCCCCCCGCTCCTTTCCCGCCGCGGCATCCCAGAGCCGCACGGTCTTGTCGTACGCGCCGGTGGCGAGGGTCTTCCCGTCCGGGCTGAACGCCACCGCGTACACCCAGTTGGTGTGCCCCCGGAGTATCGCCCGTTCCTTCGCCGTTCCGACGTCCCAGATCCGGACCGTCTTGTCCGCGCTGCCGGTGGCGAGGGTCTTCCCGTCCGGGCTGAACGCCACACAGGTCACTGCGTCCTCGTGGCCCTTCAGCGTCGCCCGCTGTTCACCGGTCCGGGCGCCGCGAAGGATCACGCCCCGGTCCTCGGTCGTCAGCGCGACGAGCGACCCGTCCGGGGCGGCGGCGAGGGCGAGGGGGACTGGTAGGTCCTGCGGTACCTCGTCCTGCCGGAGGGTGACGATCTCCTTCTTCCCGGGCACATCCCATACCTTGACCGACCGGGCCCCGCCCCCGGACACCAGCTTCTTCCCGTCGTCGGCGAAGACGACGGCCCGGCAGGTCCCGGGGTGGCCGTCGAGTGCCCCGACCTCTTCGCCCGAGGCCGGGTCCCAGAACCGGACGCTACCGCCGTCCGTGCCCCCGCCCGTCGCCCCGGCCAGCACCCGCCCGCCCGGCGAGTACGCCAGCCCGCCGACCGGCCCGGGGGCCCGGATGGTAGTCTTGACCTTCCCGCCCGGGAGCTCCCACTGCTGGACCTGCCCGTCCGCTGCCCCCGCCGCGAGCGTCGTCCCGTCCGGGGCAAAGGCGACCGAGAGCATCGCCCCCTGGCCCCCTTCAAGCCTGGACGACACCCGCTGGGTGGCCACGTCCCAGACGATTAGCACGCCATGCACCTGCGGGGCGATCTCGGTCCCGGCCACGGCCAGCTGTTTGCCGTTCGGGGAGAAGGCGACGCCCGAGACCCGGCCCGGCCCGCCGCGGAACTTGACCTGTTCCGCGCCGGACGGGACGTCCCACAGTTGAACTGTTTTCGCGTCCGTGGCGGTGACGATCGTCTTGCCGTCCGGGGTGAAGGCGAGATGGGCCGGGCCGTCGAGCTTGAGGGCGAATACCACCGTCCCCGTGGCCGCGTCCACCAGCTGCGCGGTGGCGTCTCGGCCGGCGAATGCGAGATGGCGGCCGTCCGGCGTGAACCCCACCGAGGTGACCGGCCGGGTGGACCGGGCCGCGAAGAGTTCTTTCTTCGTCTCGGTCTCGACGACGCTCACGAACCCGGACGGGGGGTTCGTCGTCCCGCCGGCGTTCGCCACCCGCTTCCCGTCGGGTGAGACCGCGACGGCGAAGACGTCGCCGCTGGCCCCGGAAAGGGCGACCGGGGTGGGGTTGAACCGGGGGGGCGGGGCCGCAACGGGGTCGGTCGCGGTCTTGCCCGTCCCGGGCTTCGACGGGGCGGGCTCGTCCGGCCGCACGGCGACCAGCCCGCCCGTCAGGACCAGAACCGACCACACGATCGCATCTTTCATGAGGTCATCCCGTCGAACCACGCTCCCTGAGAGAGACGTACCCCCAATCGGACACGTCCCGGCCGCCCGACACTATCGCACGAAATAGTTTTCCCGACCGCATGATTGTCCGCGAAGTCATCGGATGCGGGCAAGCGGTTTTCCGATATTACGGTTCTGACCCGGCCCGCGTTTGCGTTCGCGGGCTGGCAGGTGACGGTCCGCAGGCGTGCCAGTTCCTCTTCGAGCCGCTGTGAAATTCGAGGGATTTCTCGTCGGCGACCGGATCGCCCGCAACCTGAACCCGGACCTGACATGAGCATCCGGCGAGCAACTGGTGGAGCACGACCCCGTGACGAAGCTCGAGCGTATTGCCCGAGCCGGCTACGAGCATCCGTTCTCCTGCCCCGGTGTGAGCGGTCCGACCATCTGCCCGCCCCGTTTCTTCTCACGGCGGAGGACAGTACGATACGGGTCGGCCCGGTCGCGTGGGAACCGCCCTCGCCCAGCTGGCACCAATCCGGAGGAGATCAGATATGGGCCGGCGTATCTTGCTCGCGGTCGTCCTGACCGCGGTCGGTCTCTATCCGGCTTTGACCGACGGGAAGCCGCAGCAGCCAGCAACGGCCGACGAGCTGGTCGCCCAGCTGGGCAGCGCCGACTTCGCCACCCGGGAGCGGGCCTCGGAGGCCCTCCTCGCCCGCGGCGTGGCGGCACTCCCAGCTCTTCGAAAGGCGGTCAACCACCCGAACCCCGAGGTCGCCCGGCGGGTCGGGCAGGTGCTCCGGGTTCTGGAAGCTCGGGCCGCCCTGGAACCGAAGCGGGTTACCTTCAAACCCGGGATGTGGACGCTGACCGATGCGGTCGGCGCGATCAACGCCCAAACCGGCTACCCACTCACCGCGGACCCGAAGACGGGAACGCTGCCTCGCGTGTTCGGATTCACAGACCTCCCGTTCTGGGCCGCGGTGGACCGGGTCTCCCGGGAGTTCGACCAGGGCCTGACCTTACCGATGTTCGAGGAGAAGATCGAGCTGTCCACCGACCGGCTCCGGTCCCCATTCGTGTCCGCGGCCGGGGCGTTCCGGGTGGATCTGATGCGGGTCCACGAAGACCGGGACGTCGATTTCGCCGAACGGGGGAGCGGTCGCGAGCCGGGCCGGCGGGACCACAAACACACCCTCACCCTGAACGTCCTGGCCGAACCGCGGTTCATCCTCCTCGCCGCCGGCCCCGTCCAGGTCGAATCGGCGATCGACGACCTTGGGGAGAAGCTGATCCCATTGCCGGCCGAGGACAAGCCTGACCCGGACGTCATCCAGGTGAAGGATGTCATTCGGCGGGACTATCAGTTCACCTTGACCCCCAGGTTCCGCCGGTCTTCCGAGCGGTCCTTGGCGGTCCGCACCCTGCGCGGGACAGTGCCCGTCCGCGTCGTCGTCGAGCGACGGCGGGTGATCGTGACCGAAACCATCTTGACCTCGGAGGGAGCCAAGTTCCGGCTCGGGGGCGACACCGTGACCGTCAAAAGAGCCGAGCTGGACAAGGACGGGGGGTTCTACCTGCGCCTTGGTGTCCCGGGCGATCCGGGCGGGGAGTGGAAACGCCGGTGGCATCAGCGGGTTTCGGTCGAGGACGCGAAGGGGAAGCCGCTGAAGTCAAACGGTAGCGGGTGGGGAAGTAGTGGGGACGAGCACCACATCAGCGTCACCTACCCCGCGAAGAACGGCCCCGGAGAGCTCCCGCCCGCCCGGCTGGTCGTCGAGGATTGGGTCGAGGTGTCGCACGCGGTCCGGTTCGAGTTCAGCGACGTTCCCCTTCCTTGATCCCCGCGCGGAGCGTATCGGCGTGGTCCCCGGCTGCGGCCGCGGCGATGACGATGCGGGCACACGCCTCGGCGTCGGACCCGGCGTCGTGATGGATCAGCCCGATCCCCAACCGGCGGCAGACGGCCGGGAGGTTGTTCGGCGAGAGCCGCCACCGCCGCCGGGCGAGCTGGACCGTACACACGAACGGCAGGGCGGGGATCGGGTGGCCGGCGGCGGCGCAGCAGGCGGCCAGTACCCGGCGGTCGAACGGAGCGTTATGGGCCGCCAGAAACGCCGCCCCGTCGAGCATCGCGGCGAGTGACGGCCAGGCGTCCGCGAACGTCGGGGCGGCGGCCACCATCGGCCAGGTGATCCCGTGGATGTGAGTGAACAGGAACCGGGACCGCGGCGGCCGGAGCAACACCGCTTCCCGGCGGACCACCGTCATCTTCTCCACCCGGACGAGTCCGACTGCACAGGCGCTGTCCGGGCCGTAGTCGGCCGTTTCGAAGTCGATGGCGACGAACGCCCCGTCCGTCGGCGGCAGGGGGCAGGCCGGGGCTGAGCGTCGCGGGGGCATGGCCGGTCGGTATCCGGGGGCGGGTGTTCTCGATCTTTCTCTTCTTATACCGCCGCGGGGTGCCGCCGACCCAGCTCGGTCCCGGTCGGGCGGCGCGGACGCGGTGGCGCAGCCGGAACGACTCTCCACTCGCACACTGACGGGAACCCGGGCAACCCGGACGAGGTGGCCCGACACCGGAAGGAGAGCTGAACCGTGACACGATCCAGGGCTTTGTTCGGTGCGCTCGTTGTTCTCATCCCTCTCCTGTTACTGACGGCGTTCACCATGCCCTCCCCAGGCCAACCCGGCGATCAGCCCGCCCGTCCTGTGGCTCCGCTTTCCCCCCTCACAAAAGACCGGGCGTCGGCCTTTGCCAGGCTGGCTCTCAAGGGCATCAACCGGGAGTACCCGAACAAGCCGGGACACGTTCTGACCGGGGACGCGGACGCGAAGACCCCACGGTCTCTGCACCCGGCATTCTACGGCTGCTACGACTGGCACTCGGCGGTCCACGGCCACTGGATGCTCGCCCGACTCCTCCGGTTGTTCCCCGACCTGCCCGAGGGGAAGGACATCCGGGCCGTCCTCGGCGGCCATCTCACGGCCGAGAAGATCAAGGCCGAGGCCGACTACTTCGCCCGCCCGGACGCGAAGTCGTTCGAGCGGCCGTACGGGTGGGCCTGGCTGCTCAAGCTGACCGAAGAGCTGCGCGGGTGGGACGACCCGGACACCCGGGAGTGGGCTCGCCACCTGAAGCCGCTCGCCGACCTGATCGCGGCCCGGTACGTGAGCTACTTCCCGAAACAGACCTACCCGATCCGGACCGGGGTCCACCCGAGCACCGCGTTCGGGCTGGCCTTCGCCCACGACTACGCCCGGGCGGTCGGGGACGACAAGCTCCGGCAGCTGGTCGAGGAGCGGGCGAAGACGTATTTCGGTGCGGACATCGACGCCCCGGCCCGGTGGGAACCGGACGGTGCGGACTTCTTCTCCCCGTGCCTGACGGAGGCCGACCTGATGCGCCGGGTGCTCCCGCCGGCCGAGTTCCGGTTGTGGTTCGGGAAGTTCCTGCCGGGAGCGGCGAAAGGAGAGCCGAAGACGCTGTTCGCACCGGCCACGGTGACCGACCGGACGGACCCCCAGCTCGTCCATCTGGACGGGCTGAACTTGAGCCGGGCGTGGTGTATGAAGGGCGTGGCCGCGGCCTTACCGGCGGAGGAGCCGATCCGTCAGGTGTTGGCCGAGTCGGCCGCCCGGCACGCCGGGGCCGCGCTCGTACACGTGGCCAGCGGGGACTACGCCGGAGAACACTGGCTGGCCTCGTTCGCCGTCTACCTTCTCACCGAGGCACCGCCCTCAGGGCGGTGAGGGGATGAGGATCCCTCGGCCCCGGGTGTGACAGGTCGGATAACAGAAGTTCCGATTGACCCACCGCCCGGGTGACATGATGATCGGGGTAACCCCTGCCGAGCTCCGGATTCCGTGTCGGATGAGACCCCCATGATTCGCCCGCTGCTCCTCGTTGCATTCCTTTTCGTCGTCGCGCCGGTCCCCCGTGTCGACGAAACCGCCGCCGAAGAGGAGGCCGTCAAGGCCATCGAGAAAATCGGCGGCCAGGTCAAGCGAAACGGTTTGGGGCGGGTAATCGCTCTCGATCTCAGCGAGGCCGAGCTGACGGACGCGGATCTCAAGAAAATCACCCCGCTCAAGAACCTGACGACTCTCGACCTCGGCGGGACCAAGGTGACGAACGCCGGGCTCAAGGAACTTGCCCGGTTTAAGAATCTGACCATCCTCGACCTCAGCAATACGATCGTATCGGACGACGGCCTTGCGGAGCTCGGCCCGCTCAAGAATCTACGTACCCTTAGCCTTTTCGGGACTAATGTGTCAGACGCCAGGCTGAAAGGGCTCGCCCAACTCAAAAGCCTCGTCGCTCTCGACTTGGCCAACACCCACGTTTGGGACGAGGACCTGAAGGAACTCACCCCCCTCACGGGACTCACCACTCTCAGCCTTGAATTAACCGGGGTGACGGACGCCGGGATGAAGCAGCTCGCCGGACTCAAGAACCTCACCAAGCTCTACCTCGCCGGCACAGCTGTGACGGACGTCGGGCTGAAGCACCTTGCACCGCTCAAGAACCTCACGACCCTTAATCTTAACGTCACCGGGGTGACGGACGCCGGGCTCAAGGAACTCGCCCCGCTCAGGAGTTTGACCGCCCTCTGTCTCAATGAGACCAAGGTGACGGACGCCGGGCTCAAGGAACTCAATCATTTCGAGAACCTGACCACCCTCAAACTCGGCAGGACGGCTGTGACGGATGCCGGACTCAAGGAACTCGCCCCGCTCAAGAACCTGACCACCCTCGACCTCAACGGGACGAACGTGACGGACGCGGGGTTGAAGGAACTGGTCCCACTCAAGAACCTGACCACCCTCGACCTCGGCGGAACAAAGGTGACGGACGCGGGTATTCAAATGGCGAGGAATCTCCTACCCGCCTGTAAAATCAGCCATTGATTCATGCATCAGGTAATTCGCGGGTGGCCGTTTGCGCAGGCCCTGGAACATACACCGCCGCCAAGCCCGCGAGCCGGGCGTTGTCCTGGGCGGTCTCGCGCCGGGTACGCGGCGGCCGTTGTCGTCGTCATCGCACTGGGGCTCGGGTCGCGGTCGGAGGAGGCCGGGCTCCCGTGGGCCGTCGCGAAGTACACCGGCGACGGTCTGTGGGGGCTGGTCGTCTTCGTCGGCCTCGGCTTTCTTCTACCCCGGCAACCCGCTCGGCGGATAACCGGGCTGGCGGTCGCCTTTGCAGCCGCGGTCGAGTTCGGGCAGCTGTACCACGCCCCGTGGCTCGACGCGGTCCGCCGGACCTGGCTCGGGGGTATGGCGCTGGGCACCCGGACGCGACCTTCGCGTGGGCCGATCTCGCGGCGTATCTGGTCGGGATCGTGGGTGGGGCATTCGTCGAACGGACGATCCTCAACCGATGGACGAGACCGCGCGAGCTGACGAGGCCGCAGAGCGACGGCGCGAGCAGCCGGGGCGCGTGACACGCATCCCGGCTGCTCCGGACATTCGGGTCACCCGATGCCGAGCAGGTCCCAACCCTTGCGGTACTCCTTGCTGACGAGCTTGGTGGCCGCGTCCGAGTTCGCGAATTTGAGCCCGGCCGTGTCCCACTCCAGCTTCTGCCCGGCGAACCGGACGGCGATGTTCCCGAGCAGCATCGCCTCGGTCAGCCGGCCGGCGTAATCGAAGTTCGACGACGCCAGGGCCGGCTTCCCGGCCCGGATCGCCGCCGCCCACTCCTTCTTCATCAGCGGGTCGCACTGCCGGTCGTCGTCCGTCCCCTCCGGGGTCTTTTCCGGCTTGGTAATCTGCACCTCCGCATAGTCCTTCTCCGGGGTCAGCCGGAACTTCGCCCCGTAGTCGTTCGGGCTGAACAGAACGCCCTTGTCGCCGACCAGGATCGACCCGCTGTCGGTCAGCTTCTCGCCCGGCTTGAGCAGCTTCGCGAGCAGGTCTTCCGGCGGGAGCACCTTCTTCCCGTCCCGCTTCCCCTCGTACCAGTGCACGGTGCAGCCGGGCATGCCGCCACGTGACGCGTACACGTACCGGATGTGCGCCCACGCCGGGTACGTCTCCGGGTTGATCTCGCCGGCCTCGGCGATCACGGCGATCGGGGCGTCGAGTTTCAGGGCGCGGAACGCCATGTTCGCCGTGTGGCAGGCCATGTCGCCCAGGGCCCCGGTGCCGAAGTCCCAGTACCCCCGCCAGTCGTGCGGGTGGTAGGCCGACTTCCCGCCGTCGTGGACCGCGTACGGGCGGAATGGTGCCGGGCCGATCCACTCCTCCCAGTGGACGTGCTTTGGGACCGGCGGGGTGATCTTCGGCCGGGTGGTGTAGTCCGGGGCCTGCTTCCAGTAGTGGGCCGGCCGGTTCGTCCAGACGTGGGCTTCGGTCACCGCCCCAAGCAGGCCGGACTGCACGATCTCGACCGCCCGCCGGAGGCCGTTCAGGGCCGACCCCTGGTTGCCCATCTGGGTGCAGACCTTGTGCTTGGCCGCCTCTTCGCGCATCACCCGGGCCTCGAATACCGTGTGGGTGAGCGGTTTCTGACAGTACACGTGCTTCCCGGCCCGCATGGCGAGCACCGCCGCCGGGGCGTGCGAGTGGTCGGCGGTGGAAACGACCGCCGCATCAATCTCCTTGCCCATCTCGTCGATCAGCTTGCGGTAGTCGAAGTACTTCTTCGCCGACGGCCAGGTCTCGCCCCGCTTGCCGAGCCGGTCGTCGTCGATGTCGCACAGGGCGACCACCTGCATGACCTGGCCGGCCTGCTCGATGTCGCTCGACCCTTTCCCGCCGACGCCGATCCCGGCGACGCGAATCCTGTCATTCGCGCCGTAGACCCGGGGGAGGGAGCCGGCAGGACCGGTGAACAAGTAACCGAGGCTGCCGGCGGCCCCGAGCTTGAGGGCGCGGCGACGGGTGATCCGGTGGGTCATGAGAGGGTTCCTTATCGGAGAGCGAACAGAGGGTCTTGCAGAGAGAGTACCCGCCCGGGTGCGGCGAGTCCACGACACACGGTCTCCGTTCGTACCACCCCGCCCCACCCAGGGCGTTGCACTGGGCAATGCTGTCGCAGTCCTTCAGACTGCGAAGATGTCTTAAGCCCGAAGGGCTGGGACAACGTAGCCCAGGGCAACGCCCTGGGCTCGGGGCGGGGCGCCGGCCGGCCGCGCTACTTCTTCCCGCCCAGCTCCTCGAACGTCGCGTTCAGGATGGGGTACTTCGGCCAGTCCTTGAAGTCGAAGTGCCACCACTCCTCCTCGTAAACGGTGAACCCCTCGTCGGCCATCGCCCGGCGCAACAGGTCGCGGTGCCATCGCTGCCGGGACGTCCCGCCCGTGTAGTCCGGGAAGGCCCGGTCCGAGAACTCGTCGTACCCGCTCACCATCTCCACCGGCTGGCCGGTCTTCAGGTCGTAGAGCGTGAGGTCGACCGCGCACCCGCGGTTGTGCCGCGACCCCTTCGCCGGGTCGGCCACGAAGTTGTGGAACTTGTCCGGCGTCGCGTCCCAGAACATCTTCGTGACGTGCCACGGGCGGTACGCGTCGTACACGAGCAGGCCGTAGCCCCCGGCCGCGAGTGTCTTGTGGACCCGCCCGAGCGCCTCGGCCGCCGGCCGCTGCATATACGCCTTCGCCGAGGTGTAGAACTTCGTGCCGAGGAAGTTGTTCTCCGTCGCGTACCGGATGTCGTACTTGATGGTCCCGTCAATGGTCGCGAGGTCGATCAGCTCGGGTTTGACGAACTCCCGCTTCTCCGGCGGCGGGTTCGCGGTCAGGGCTTCCCCGCGGAGCTGCGCGAGCGGCCGCCGCGGGGCGATCTTGAACGTCTCCCCGTTCTCACCGTCCACCTTCCGCCGCTCGAACACTACCTGCGCGGCCTCGACCTTCGTCGCCCGGCCGGTCTTGTCGCGGGTGAAGACGAGCTTTTCCCCGTGGTACATCCCGCGGTCGGCGGGGAAGGCGAACACGTCGTCCGCCTCCTCGGTGAGCGGGTCGATCTCGGTCCACTCGATCAGCGCGTGCAGCTGGCCTTCTCGCTCGTAGATGTAGAGCGTGTTGTGGTCCCACCCGTACTCGCCGATCAGCCCCTTCCACTTCGCGGGCGGCTCGGGGGGCGGGCCGGCCGCTGGTTTCTCTTTTTTGAAGGCGAGTTTCCCGCGGGTGAGCGTGTCGCCGTCGCGGAGGAACTTGACCCCCCAGCCGACCGTGTCGTCGGAGATCAGGTCCGGGCCGGACTTGCGCAGTTGGAAGCGGGCGACGCCGCGGTCCGGGACGACGAACAGCCGGCCGCCCGACTCGAACAGGTCGAGCCATCGGTCCCCGGCCCGGTACCGGCCGGCCAGTTTCCGGGCCTCGTCGGCCGGCAACGGCTCGCTCCGCTCCACCTTCGGCAGCTGCTTTCCGGTCTTCGCCGCAAGCATCAGCCGGAGGGCGTCGTCGGCGATCCGGTTGGTCACCGGATTGGCCACGTCGCGGGAGCAGACGACGACCACCCCGAGCTTCTCGCCCGGGAGGGCGGCCCACTCGGTCGCGAACCCGTAGATCGCGCCGCCGTGGCTCACCCGCTTCCGCCCGTCGAACTCGTCGACGGCGAACCCGAGCCCGAACCCGGACGTGTCCCCCGGCTTGCCGAACTGGGGTTGAAACATCTCCTCGATCGTCTCGGGTTTCAGCAGCTGGCGGTCGCCCATCTTGCCCCGGGCGAACAGGCAGGAGGTGAACTTCGCCAAGTCGAGGACGGTGGAGTACATGCACCCGGCCGGGGCCATCCCGAGCTCGAACGTCGGGGCCGGGAACTCGCGGCCGTGGTACGTCCACATCACCGCGTCCGCGAGGTTCCGCGTCACCGCCGGGGTCGGCTCGAACGAGCTCGATCTCATCCCGAGCGGGTCCAGGACGTGCGTCTGAACGGCCTTCTCGAACTTCTCGCCCCGCACCTTCTGGAGCGTGTACCCGACCAGCCCGATGGCCGCGTTCGAATACTTCTGCCGCTCGCCCGGGGGGTACACCAGCGCGAGCCCGTTCAGGCTCTCGACCGTCTGTTCGAGGGACGGCCCGGTGGGGTCAAAGTAATTGCCCACCGGCGGCTCGCGGATCAGCCCGGACCGGTGCGCCATCAGCATCCGGAGGGTGATCGGCTTGTACTCGGCCGCCCCGAGCGGCCTGAAGTCCGGCAGGTACTTCATGACCGGCACGCCGAGGTTGAGATCGCCCTTCTCGACCAGCTGCATGATCGCGACGTCGGTGAACAGCTTCGACACCGACCCGACCCGGTACACGGTCTCGGCCGTGGCCGGGACCTTCTTCCCACGGTCCTGGAACCCGAACCCCTTCGCCCAGACGACCCGCTGGTCGTCGATCAGCGCGATCGAGAGGGCCGGGAGCCGTTTGTCGGCGACCTGTTCCGCGATGAACTTCTCCAGCTCCGCGACCGCGGGGGCGTACTTCTCGGCTGGTGGGACGGTGGGCTGCCCAAAAGCGGGCGTCGGCAACGCGAACCAGAGGGCAACTACCGTGAGCGGTCGCATGTCCCGTTCCTCGCAGGGTAGACGGTCCCGGTCCGCTTGTTGACCGGGCCGTGGACGCGGCCGCTATCTTACCCCGGATTTCCCCGGCGGCTCGCCCGCGCCGGCGGGGGAGCTGGGCACGTGCCTCGGGTCGTACCGTCACGGGTGCGGGCGTTCACCGTTCCGGTGTCGGCCGGGGGTCTTTCGGAGCGTTCAATGATGCTCGGCCCGCAGGCGACGGACGGTGGTGCGTCTGTGAAATATTCTTGACAATCGGCTTGTGAACCCAAAGAATCGCCGGGCATTGGTCTCTCTCCGGCGTACCAGCCGCGGGCGGCCGGCGAGTGGGGGATCGTGTGATCGGCCGGCCCCGCGGGGCGAACGCCTGGTCCGACGTATCTTCCCGTCCCGGACCCGGCCTTCCTTGCCTGGAGGTACATCACCATGTCGCGTCTCACCAACAAACCGACCTCGATCTTGAACCTGACGTGGGTCACCGTGCCGCCGATCAAAGAGTTGTCGAAAGCGGAAGCCCAGCTGGCGGTGAAGCAACTTCAGACCAATCTCGCGGGCTGGGACCCTGTCGCCGTCCCCCTGAACCCGGCGGAGGACGATGTCGATAAACGTGATTGGAAATTGCCCAAGCGTACCCAGCAGGAACGCTGGAACACAAGGTTGTTGAGTACGAACAAGATGGTGCAAGCGGAGTTCAGCGGGGTGTACTTCGTCGCCTACTACATCGATGGTCAGCCGATCGGCGTGCTCGCGATGAGCAATTATCACCCTCTCCCCTATATCAACGACCTCGTGACCCATCCAGGGTCCGAAGCGGCCGGGGGGATCCTGATCGAGTGCGCCGTCCAGAAATCGGTCGACTGGGGCAAGGACGGCTTGCTGGAATTGTGCGCCCTCGACGAGGACGCGGGAGAAGCATACAAGGCGTTGGGATTCATCAGCAGAAGTCCTCCGGAGAGCAAAGATGAGATGACACTCGAGCCCAGCAAGAATGAGCAGATCTGGTGCAATTTGAGCGGGAAGTGGCAAATCAAGAAGTATATCGGCACACAGTTTATCGGGTAAGACGGGCGGCGACCAGAACTGTCCCGAATACGTCAGCGGGCTGCCCCGATCAACCATCCCGAAATGCGGGCGACTGCCGGGCGTCATTTCCTACCACGCGCCGGGCGGGATGACCGGCAAGCTTCCCGGGCCCCACCCAGCCGCGGCCGTGGCGCACGAAACCAGCCACATCACACCTGACTTCTTCAACAAACCATCGGCGGAACTGGAAACGGCTGACCCGGTCGGGACGGTGCGGGCTCACAACTCCTCGTCTTACCCTGACAACTTGGGCAGGCGGCAGGAGAAAAGCGACCCGTGCAGAGACGGGGTGCCACAGGGGTCATTCATTTCCTACTCCCTGCCTTCCTCCCGCAGGCGACGAGCCGCACCTCGTCCCGGGTCAGGACCACCGGACACCTCTCCGGGCGAGTCGGCCGGACCGCCAGAAACTCGGTGTCCGGTTGAGTTTAGATGAACTCGTACTTCCCTTCTCACCGGGCCATCGCCCGGGTCATAATACCCACGACATCCCGACCCACCGGCCGATACCGGGCCGCGGAAATCCCGGACGGCGGAACCCTGAACCCGCCTACCGACGGCTACTGACCCGACCGTGGACCCAGCACCCGGAGGAACCTCATGCCCACCCCGAGCAAGGAGTACGCGGATGAGGTCCTGATCCGCTCCCTAGCCCGCGGGGACACCATCCCCGACGCCGCCCGGGTCGCCCAGGTCAGCGAGCGGACCGTCTTCCGCCGGCTCGCCAACCCGACCTTCCGGGACCGCCTGAGCGCGAC
>JAQGHQ010000059.1 GCA_028288765.1 Gemmataceae bacterium
CCCGGGATGTGGTCGGCGGTCCTGGCGCGGGGCGGGCGGCGGAGGTGAGGGAGATGCCCACGACGGCAACGCTCAGCATCGTCTGCCCGGCGTACCAGGAGGAAGAGGTCCTGCCGCTATTCCACGCCGCGCTGGTGGCGGCCGTGGAGCCCCTGACCGCCGAGTGCGACCTGGAAATCCTGTACGTGGACGACGGGTCGCGGGACGGCACCCTCGGGGTGATCCGGCAGTTGGCGGCCGCCGACCCCCGGGTCCGGTATCTGTCCCTCAGTCGCAACTTCGGCCACCAGGCCGCGCTGACCGCCGGGCTGGAACACGCCCGCGGGGACGCGGTCGTGTCCCTCGATTCGGACCTCCAGCACCCGCCGGCCCTGATCCCCGAGCTGGTCGCCCGGTGGCGGGAGGGGTTCGACGTGGTCCTCACCATCCGGGCCGACGACGCCCGGCTCGGCTGGTTCAAGCGGGTGTCCTCCCGGGTGTTCTACCGGGTACTGGCCAGGTGCAGCGACCTGGACGTGCGGCCGGCGGCGTCCGACTTCCGCCTGATGTCCCGGGCGGCGGTGGACGGCTTGCTGCGTCTGCAGGAAGCGCACCGGTATCTGCGGGGGATGGTCCAGTGGCTCGGGTTCCGGGTGGCCGAAGTTCCGTTCCGGCCGGAGGCCCGCCGGGCCGGGGTGTCGAAGTACACTCTCCGCCGGATGGTCCGGTTCGCCCTGGACGGACTGTTGTCGTTCTCCCCGGCCCCGGTGCGGGTGGTGGTGGGTGCCGGGCTGGCCGTCACCGTCCTGAGCTGGGCGGCCTCGGTCGCGGCTACCCTGGCTCTATTCCCGGCCGCCGAGCCGACGGCCCGCGTGGCGGTGGTCGGGCTGACGGCCTTGCACGCGGTGGGCGGGTGCCTCCTTGCCGCCGCCGGGGTAATCGGTGAGTACCTGGTCCGCATCTACGAACAGGCAAAGGGCCGGCCGGTGTATGTGCTGAAGGAGGGGACGGTGGACGCCCCGGGCGCGGTCATCCCCCGGCCGGCCGCCCCTCATCGTCCGTCCCGGGCCGCCTGACGGCCCGGACCCCCGAGATCCTCGCCCCCACTCGGTTTTCAAGCTTCTGTTTTGATGCGGCGGAAGTGGTCGGGCTCGCGAGCGGGATGAGTCTTCCCCCGTGGGACAGGTCTTTTGAGCTGGGTGGCTGCACAGGTCTGGAGACCTGTGCCACCGGAAGAAAAGCTCGGGGTATGAGTTCCTGGTTCTTTCGTGGCACAGGTCTCCAGACCTGTGCAGCCACCCAGGTCAGAAAGCTCGTGTCGCCACAAGACGCCTTCACGACCGGTTACACCCGTTTGATTTCCTCCGCGGTGAAAAACCGAGCCGGGAGCCGACGATGAGCCGAACGAGTTGGGCACGGATCGCCGTGGCCGCGTGGGCGATACTCCTGGTGGTGGTATGCATCAAGCCCCTGGTGAAGCCGGTTTCCGGGACGGTATACCCGACGTTTGCCCACGCGGGTGAGGAGTTCGCCGCCGGCCGCCGGCTGTACGACGTCCCGGCCCCGTACACGGACAACTTCCGGTACAGCCCGCTGGTCGCCGCCGGGTTCGCCCCGCTTGCGCTACTCCCTCTCGGGGTCGGGGGGCTGGTGTGGCGGGCGGTGGGTGCGGCCGTATACCTCACCGGGCTGGCGGCATGGGCTTACCGGGTGCGGCCCGGGGCCCCGCTGGCCGCGGTTTTTCTCCTCGCCCTCCCACTCTCGCTGGGGAGCCTGCACAACGGCCAGGCGAACACCCTCGTCCTCGGGCTGATGCTCTGGGGCACGGTGCTGGCGGCCGGGGGCCGGTGGACCGCGGCCGCGGTGCTGATCGCCGGGGCGGTCCTGTTCAAGGGGTATCCGCTGGCCCTGGGCCTGCTCCTGGTTCTGGCCGCCCCGGCCCGGTTCGGGGTTCCCCTTGCCGCCGCGGTCGCCGCCGGGCTCGCCCTCCCGTACGCCTTCCAGTCGGCCGAGTACGTCTCCGCCCAGTACCAGTTCTGGGCGACTAACCTGGGCCGCGACGACCGCACCGGGTTTCCGCTCCACGCCGGCTACCAGGACGTCCACATGCTCCTTCGAGTGGTCGGGGTAACCGTCCCGCTCGAGCTGTACCGGGTCGTTCAGGCGGCGGCCGGGGGTGTCGCCGCGGCAGTGATCGCCCGGCAGATGTGGACGGGGGTCGACCGCCGGCCGGTCGTCCTGAACGCTTTCACCCTCGGGGTCTGCTGGATGACCCTGTTCGGACCGTCCACCGAAACGGCGACGTTCATCCTCATGGCCCCGCTCATGGCCCGGGAGCTGACCGCCCGGGCCGGCCGACCTCTGTGGGCCCGGTGGGCGGCAACCGGGGGGGCCTGTCTGTTCGTGCTCACCCGGATCTTGCTCGCGTTCCCACACACCGTCCACCAGCCGGTCATCGCACTCGGGATGCAGCCGCTGGCCGCGGTGCTCCTGGCGGTCGCCTCGGTCGGCCGGGTGCTGGCGACACGGCCGGGGGCGGACCCGGTCCACCCAGTCGTGGACGACGTCCCGCTCCGCCGGGCGGCGTGAGGGCGGTGAAATCCCCCCGCGCACCTTCTCGACCCCGCGGGCAACCTCCCGACCGGAATGCCCGGTGTGTCGGGATGCGATTGTGACCGCGGTGTATGTCACCCCTGCCGAACGGACACCGGCGGCAGTCCGGTCGCGTCGAAGGCGGTGATCGATCTGGCGTTGAAGATCCGCGAGCAGGACGACCCGAGAAATCCTCCGCATCTCTATATTGCACTTCAAAAGGCCTTGCATTACCATGCATATTGTTTAGCCGGTTCGCCGGTCGGCCCGCCCCCCGGCCCGCCCGCCGCGCACGACACCCCCGCCACCCGGAGGGACCCATGCCCACCCCGAGCAAGGAGAACGCGGACGAGGTCCTGATCCGCTCCCTGGCCCGCGGGAAAACCATCGCCGAGGCGGCCCAGATCGCCCGGGTGAGCGAGCGGACCGTCTTCCGCCGGCTGAACATCCCGACCTTCCGGGACCGCCTCAGCGCGACCCAGGCGGCCGCCCTGTCCCCGGCCTACGGGATGCTCACCACCGGGCTGACCGACGCCTGCCACCGGGTGACCGACCTGGTCTGGGACCCGAACCCGCACGTCGCTTTCAAGGCCGCCAAGGCGGTCGTCGACCTGACCCTGAAGATGCGGGAGCAGGTCGAGGTCGAGGACCGGGTGACCGCCCTGGAGCGGATCACCAAGCACAAGGCCAAGTTCGGGGAGTACCCGCCACCCCCGGAGGACGACCCGGATGAGGACGACCCCGGGCCGGGCGGCCCCGACGGCGGCCCGTCCGACGGTCGACCGGATGGGCCCGGTTCCGGCGGCCCCGCACCGGGTCTGCCGGTCCCCACCCCGCCCGTTTCCTCCTGGCCGCCCCGCGCCGGGGCACCGGTGCCCGCGCCGGGAGGCACGGGCGTATCCAACCCGTTCCCGCCGACCAGCTCACGAGCGGCAGACCCGCCCGAAGCCCCAGCAGACCGGCCGGAGATGTCGCCGCACCCGGCGAGTGGGGAAGAGGAGCTGTCGACCGCTTGCCAGCAACCGGAAAATCGGCCCGGGGACTGTCATACCCTGACAAACACTGCCACGGGGCACCGGACCACGGCCAATCGCCCGTTCCCGGGGCCAGGCCATTCGCCATGCCGTCATCGCTCAGGGGCCGTCGAACCCGGCCATCGGGTTCGGGAAACGGGAATGCCGAAAGATGGTCGGGTCGACCCCTGGTGGTCGTCCGCCTGCCGCTTCGATCCACCCTGGCTACGGGCGAGGAAATCGGCCCGGAAGCTGCCAATCACTGACAAACACTGCCAACGCAGCCCACCGATCACCGATCAGCTGGCGGCCCAGTTCTCGATTGATACACCCGGTATCCGTTGAAAGTCTCTGGTGTTGCGTGTCACAACGATGGCCCCGGCCTCGATTGCAATCGAGGCGATCTTCAGGTCGTTCGCTCCGACATTCAGTTTCTGTTTCTTGTAAACTGCGTACCGAGCTACGGCACCGAGCGGGAACGAGACGATCGGCCAGTTCTTCA
>JAQGHQ010000063.1 GCA_028288765.1 Gemmataceae bacterium
GTTCGAGGTCCTCACGACCCCGGCGTCGGGGAGGTCGGTCGTTCGGCCGCCGCCGCAGCGGGCCTCGCTGAGCTCGACCAGTGCACCCGGCGGCTCGGGGACGCCGCCAGGCGAGCCGCTACTCGAAATGGCGAGTGGCAGGCCACGTCGATGGAGCGAGTCCTCCGGGGCGACGACCCCCGACAGTTGGCCCCGCCGATGCCAACCACCGTCAAAGACTACACAGCTCCAGAGAGCTGCGGCGGCGGCCGAACATTTAATTGGTTTATTGTCTGACAAACCAACACCGAACGCAATCAGTCGCCCCAATATGGCGCAACTGATCCACCCGGAAAGTAGTTGCGTTTTATACTCGAACGACAGCTTTCAAATCTAACACGCTAACGGCCATTGTCGAACGCACCGGTCCAACTGCCTGATCACCCCCGGACCCGCCCTGGTTCAGGACCTGGATGGCCGTCCTCAACGCGCACCCGTCCAGGTAACGACGCCAGGCCTTCCCACTCTGCGACTCCGAGGCAAGTCTAACAGACGGGCAGACGCACATCCACTCCCACTCGGCTCCGCGTTCGGATACTTCCGGGCCAGGGCGTTCGGCAGATACACCCTCCCCTGCCCGGCCCTCCGACCGAGGGCGCGACGGTCCCTCACGCCTTCGAGGGGACTGTCCGATCGGGCCGCACGGCCGCCGGGAAGATGGTCGCCCGAAGTCCTTCGTGGAGTTGGGTTAGAACCAACTCCCACTCACCTTTCTACTGACGATGCTGCGCAACATAATGCATTCAGTTCCCGACGAAGCCCACTCGTCCCCCAACGCCCGACACCCGGAGGAGCCCCATGACCACCCCGAGCAAGGAGTACGCGGACGAGGAGCCCGGGGACGACCCGGGGCCCGGCGGCCCGACCGGATGGACCCGGATCCAGCGGCCCCGCGCTGGGTATGCCGTTCCCCACCCCGCCCGCATCCTCCTGTCAGCCCAGTTCCGGGTCACCGGCCCCCACGCCAACCGGCACGGGCGTATCCGACCAGTTCCCCCCGACCTGCAAACGAGCAGCGGACGAGCCCGCCCGCGCGCCCGATGCCCCGGCGGGCAGGGAAGAGGAGCCGCCGACAGCTGGTCGGCTACCGGAAAAGCGGCCCGGGGACTGCCAAACACTGACAAACTCTGCCACGGGGCACCGGACCGCGGTCGTTCGCCCGGCCCCGGTTCCGGGCCATTCGCCACCCCCCGATCGCCCGGGGGCGGTCGAGCCTGCCTATCGGGTTCGGGAAACGGACAAGCCGAAAGGCGGGCAGATCGACCCCCGGTGGTCGTCCGCCTGCCGCTTCTATCCGCCCTGGCTCCGAGCGAGGAAATCGGCCCCCAGGGCTGCCAGATGCTGACAAACACTGCCAGCGCGACCCGCGGTCGCCGGCCAGACGAGTAGGGCCGGCTGTGCCGGCCGGGTTTGGCTCGACGGCGGCGGCCGGCATAGCCGGCCCTACAAGAACTGACAAACACTGCCAGCACGACCCGCGGTGGCCAGCCGGCCAGCTGACCAGTTAGTGAGGCAGCCCGAGGAACCCGGCCGGATGACGAGCGGCCCGTCCCGGAAAGCGGAGCGGCGGGCCGGTCAGATGCAGTGGCGTGTTAACCCTGACTACGCACGGCACACGTGCTCCCACCAAGGAAACAACAAACGTTATTACTTCCCGGCAACCTTCAAATACGCGAACAGGTCTGCCAGATCCTGCTTCGACAGCTGCTTCTCCATCCCCTCGGGCATCAGCGAGAGGTTGGTGGAACGGAGCGATTCCAGGTTCCCCCGGAGGATCGTGTCCTCGGCTCCGTCGGCCCGGCGGAGCGTGACGCTGGTCGGCGTCTCCGTCGCCACGACGCCGGTCAGGATCCGCCCGTCGGCGGTCGCCGCCTGGTAGTTCATGTACCGCGGGTCGACCTCGCGGTTCGGATCGAAAACGGCCGCGAGCAGGTCCTCGCCGGATTTGTTCGGGAGGGCGGCCAGGAGGTTCGGGCCCACGTCGTGCCCGAACCCGTCGAGCTTGTGGCAGGCGGCACAGGTATTCCGGAACACCGTTTTGCCCTTGCCCACGTCGCCCTTCAGGTCGAGCGCTGCGCCGTACTCCGCGATTACTTTTGCCCGGTCCGCGTTCACCGTCAACTTGAGCACACCCTCCGCTTTCGCGCGGATCGCGGCCGTCGGGTGCGTCTTCAACAACTTCACCCGACCCGGGTCAAGTTCGCTCGCGGTCACCCGTTTCTTTTCGATCGCCTCCAGCAGTGCCAGAACCCTTTCCGGGCGAGCCAGGAGTGCTTCCAGCGCCTCGCGGCGAACGGCGGGGCCGAAGCCGGCCCACTTCCCGAGGAGAAGCTCGCTCACCCCGGGGTCGGGGTGGTTGGCGAGGTTGCGGACCGCGGCGAGTTGCACGTCGCCGGGGGCGGATGGGGTCAGCGCGGCAGCGAGCGCGGGGCCGGCCAGCTCGAAGGGCCCCATTCCCAACAGCTGTGCCGCGGCGACGCGATCGGCCGCCGCCGCCGCCTCGTCCGTCAGGGTGGCGGCGGCCTTCTCGAACCGCCCGCGCAGCTGTCGGATAACCGGCTCCGTTCCCGCGGGCGGATTGGCCCACCACGCCGACAGCGGACGTTTTCCGTTCCGCATCCCCTGCCCCAGACCGTCGAGGAGTGCCGCCCCGGCCTTCCCCTCCGCGATCAGGGTCAGGAGCTGGACCGTCTCGCGCTCGTCGCCCTTCGCCCCGGTCATCGCGGCGAGCTTCCCGAGCACGGCGGTGTTCGTCGCGCCCTCGCGCCGCCCGAGCGCTTCGATCAGTGCGAAGTTGCAGCCCGCCGCGGAACTCAACGATGCCGTCTGGACCCACGGGTCGGCGGCCTCCTGTTCGAGAAGCGTCGCGAGGAGCTTCCCGGCATCCTCCGGGGGCAGCGCGCCGGCACTCAGGGCGAGCTGGAAGCGGACGCGCGGGTCCGCGTCGTGAATGAGTTTCGCGGCGGCCTGCCGCAACTCCGGGGAGGTAGCGAAGAAACCCTCCGCGAGACGGAGGGCCTGTTCCCGCATTCCGGGTACGGGGTCGTCGAACACCGGAAGTACGTCGGTCGGGTTGAGGGCCCCGAGGCCGTGCAGGGCCCAGAGCAGGTTCGCCCGGCCCGGCCGGCCGACGGCCTTGTCGAGCCTCTCGCGGAGGGCCGGGGGTGCGTCCTTCGGCTGCCGTTCGATCAGCAACCGCTGGGCGGTGAGCCGGCGGGTCTGGTTCGGGGCGAGAAGTTCGTCGGCGAGCTGGGCGGACGTGGCCTTGCTGACGTCCGGCAGGCGGGTCGGCTTGAAGCCCTCGGGGGCGACGCGCCAGATCCGCCCGCGTCCGCGGCTTTCGAGGTTCATCTTCTTCTTGATGTCGTCGGGGAGGGAGAGCGGGGTCTCGATCGCCTCCCGGTAGAAGTCGAGGACGTACAGGGCCCCGTCCGGGCCGACGGACAGGTGGACGGGACGGAACCAGTTGTCCGTCGAGGCAAGGAACTCAGAATCCGGGTCGACCCGCTTCGCGCTGAACACGGGCCCTTTCCCCGCCAGCACCTCGCGGTGGATCAGGTTGTTCGCCGGGTCGCACACGAAGTTGTTCCCGCGGTATGGCTCCGGGAACAGGTCGGCGGTGTAGATGAGCGGACTGCACGCGGACGTCACGAACCCGCCCGGGACGAGTTCGGTCGGCGAGAACCGTTTCGCGTCCGGCCCGCCGGCCCGGCGCGTCGTCCGCTCGACCCGCCACGGCTCGAACGGGCTGATCCGGAACACCTTCGCCGCGGCGCCGTGTTCGGGAATGTTCACCGTCACGGCCGACACCGGAAGGAATGGGTTCCGTTTGAGATAGTGATCCGGAAGGACGATCTGCTTGAGGTGCTCGCTATTCGTAGCCGTGAACCAGCGCTGGTAGTCGTCGGCCGTGAGCCCGTACTGGCCGCCGCTGCTGGTCGGTTCGAGGCTCGCGGGGAGCCAGGGCCGGAACCGGAGCCCGCGGCCGCGCAGGTTGACCGGCGGGGCCCCCGGCCTCTCCCCCGAGGTGACCGTCCCGCCGTCGTTGCCGGCACAGCCGTACACCCAGTTATCCAGCCCCCACTGGAGGCCGTTCACCATCTGCTGGATGTTGGCCAGGTTGAAGCCGGTGTAAAGGACCGTAGTCTTGTCCGCCTTACCGTCGCCGTCAGTGTCTTCGAGGTAGAGGATGTCGGGTGCCACCGCGACGATGAGCCCACCCTTCCACGCCTGAATCCCCATCGGGAACCGCAGGCCTTCGGCGAACGTGTGGGCCGTCTCGAACACCCCGTCGCCGTCGGTGTCGGTCAGGCACCTGATCCGGCCCCGGGTTTCCCTTCCGGTTCCCACCCCGCCGTTCGGGTAACCGCGCATCTCGCAGACGAACAGCCGGCCCTTCTCGTCAAAGCACATCGCCACGGGGTCGACCACGTCCGGCTCGGAGGCGGCGAGTGAGACCTGGAACCCCTTGGCGATTCGGATCGTGGCCAGCTCGTCCTTCGGGGAGAGCGGACCCGGGCTCGGACCGGCGGCCGGGGCGTGCGAGGACGCCAGGACGAAAACGACAACGGCGAAACCGCGCTTCATTTCTCCTCCCGTTTCTCCACCCGGGCCTTGAGCAGCTTCCGGATGGCCTGCAACATCAGTTCTTCCGAGTCCGGGCTGGAGAGGGCAACCGTGGGCTCGTATCCGCCTTCGAGGTACGCGCGGGCGGTCGGGATGTACCCGGGCCCGTCGTCCCCGTAAGCGGCAACATGGACCGCGGCGTCGGGCCGCATGGCCTGGGCGGCGAGTTGGTACTCGACGAAGGCCTCGGCCGGGAGGAACAAAGCAAGTACCTTGCCGCCGAAATCAAGGCAGTTCAGCTCGATCGGCGTGTCGATCCGTTTGAGCCAGGCGATCTGGAAGGCGCCGTTGTTCCGCCGGGCGGTGGGAGCCTTCGGGTCGTCGAGGGCCTTCCGGCTCATCTCCTCGCCGAAGAAGGGTTCCTTCCGCGGCAGGAACTTGACCGGCTCGACGCGCCACTCCCAGCCGTCCACCGCGGCCCGCTTCGTGTCCTTCCACGCCGCGACCATTGCCGCATAGACCCGGTCGCGGAGGACGGGCCGATTTTCCTTCGCCCCGTCGTTGTACTTCCCCGCCGTCACGTTGCCGCCGCACCCGTTGAAGTACACCTGGAACACGCCGGGGTCTTCGTCCTGGCGCTTCTGGCGGGCCAGGCCGCAGAAGTCCGCGCTCACGCGCCCGTCGCCGTAGTAGCTCATCGGGTGGCAGGCGTAGGCGTGCAGGGCGGCGAGCGGCGTGTCGCCGTCCCAGAAGCTCAGCGTTTTCACGACCGGGTCGATCAGGCCCTCGGGCTCGTCGCGGATTTCCTTCGCCTTGGTCGCGCTGGTGCGGGTGAACTTCACCTTCCCGTCCGCCACGATCCGCCTGTTCGAGGCAACCCGGTCGACCTTTGCGGCCCCGGTCCCGACGTGGGTGAACTTCCGGGCTTTGGGGAGCGCGGCCCGCAGCGCCTCGGCCGACCGCTTCACACACTCGTCGAAGTATTTCAGGTCGAGAGACGTCGCCGCGCCGGCGGCGGCGATCAGCTTCTCGGCCTCGACGTCCGCGAACGGGGCGTTGTGCGGGTGGACGCAGTGGAGCGAGACGTGTTCCGGCGTCGTGTGGGCGGCGGCCGCGAGCGCGTGCCGCCACACCCGGAACGCCTCGTTCCGGATCCCGCACCAGTCGACCACGCAGAGGACGACCGGCTTGCCCGCGCCGAGGAGGACCACCCCGAGGGCCTTGAGAGGGTCGTCGACGCCGCGGACGGGCTCGATCCACCCCCCGCAGAGTGGGTGGCCGGCGGGCGGGGTTACGTCGCAGGCGAACGTCGCGAGATGGAGGGCCGGCATGAAGGGGTCCAAGCGGGAAGGATGGCAATAGTGAATCACATCTCAGGACGGGGTGCAATCACCCGCCGGAGCCGACTGCGGGACGTACCGCCAGGCAAGGGCGGCGAGGATGATCGCCCCGCCCGCGACCATCGGCCCGGTCGGCGTGTCCTTTTCCGGGGTGACGAGGTACGCCCAGACCGGGTTCAGGAGCGGTTCGAGCAACGTGATGATCCCCGCCTCCTGGGGAGAGACGGTGCGCAAGCCGCGGGCGAACAGCCAGTACGGGAGGGCCATCTGGACCGCCCCGAACACGACGAGGACGGCGAGCTGGCCGGGTGTCGGGGCGCTCACCCAGCGCCAAAACTCGGCCGGCCCGTCCGCGACCAGAACGAAGAGCCCCAGCGCCGCCGCGGAGCCGGTCAGGTTCAGGGTCACCAGCCACGCCGGCGATTCCGCCCGGAGGACTCGCAAGAAGATCATCACCCCGGCGTAGACCACCCCGCTGCCGGCGCCCATGAACAGGATCAACACCTGTGACCGGGACTCGTCCGGTCCGAGCCCGCGGGGCCAGTTCCCGGCCACGATCACCACCGCCCCGATCCCCGCGAGGAGGACCGCTTGCCAGCCGCGGCGGTCGGCCGGTTCCCCGAGCAGGAAGACGGCGAACAGATAGACCCAGATCGGGGCCGTGTTCTGGAGAAAGATCGCGTTCGCCGCCGGGCCGAGGCCGAGGGCGGAGAGGTACAGGGCACACATCACCGCGAACGCGGCCACCATCCCGAGCATGAGCGGCCGATACCGGACCTCCGGCCGGCGGACCCACACGAGGAGGACCAGCCCGCCGAACAGGCCGCGGTAGAACGCAATCTGGAGAGGGGACAGGGGCGGGTCGTTCAGGGCGAAGGCGGTCGGTTCCCGGAGGAGCCGCATGAACAGACTGCCGAGACTCCACAGGCCGGCCGCCAGGACGAGGCAGACCCGTGCCTGGGCGACGGAGGGGGCCGCTGCGGACATGGAAAACTCACCGCCTGCAGCGGTTCATGGCGGGTGGGACGTGGGGTAGGAGCACGGTTCGGGAAGGGGGAATCACTGGCGAGCGCCGGGCGACAGGCCGCCCGGCGGCGAGTCGGGCTGGTCGCGGACCACCGTGTCGCGGTGCCCGGCGGGCGCGGACGCGGACGACGGCCCCGACCGGGACATGAACCCGAGGAGCCCGACGAGGAGCAGAGTCCCGGTCACGATCGCCGGGACCACCCGGGGGGCGGAAGCCGGTTGATCTTCACCGGCCACGAAGCGGTTCTCCCGCAGACCGGTCGGGAGCGGGGTCGGAGACGCCATGAACCCGATCCGGCCGGAAGGGTCGGTTCCCTGCCCGGCCTCGCGGAGCGGGAGGTCGGCCCGGGTCGGGGCCTCGGGCCCGGACGGGTTGAGGGGTGGTTGCGTGTCCGGGGCATCGCCAATGGCGAACGGAGGGATCCGGGTCGCGAGCCGGGTGGCTTCCAGCGATTCCGCCAGGTCGGCCGCCTGCTGGTACCGGGCCCGGGGGTCGCGGGACAGGGCCTTGGCGATGATGTCGGCGAGCTCGTCCGGGACGTCCGGGTTCAGGTGGCGGATCGGGACGAAGGCGTCGTGCTCCTTCTCCCGGAGGATCTCCTCGTGGGTGGCCCCGCGGAACGGCACCTGACCGGTCAGAAGGTGGTAGAGGGTCGCCCCGAGGGCGAAGATGTCGCTCCGGCCGTCGACCAGGGCCGCGTTCAGGGCCTGCTCGTACGGCATGTAGTAGGAGGTCCCGACGCCCTGGTTGACCGACGTGAGGTGCGAGTCGTCGGTCAACCGCTTCGTCAGCCCCAGGTCGGCGAGCTTGGCCACCCCGGACGGGTGGAGGAGGATGTTGTCCGGTTTGACGTCCCGGTGGACGTAGTTCCGGGTGTGTAAGAACTGGAGGGCACGGGCGATATCGATCCCGATCCGGACCCCGATCCCGACGGGAACCCGGCCGAGCCGGGTGAGCGCGGTGTGGGCGCTCGGCCCGTCGACGAACTCGAGGACGATGTAGTGCTTGTTCGTCTCCTGGTCGTACCCGACCGCGTGCCCCTGTACGATGTTCGAGTGGTGGAGAATGTGGCTGAGCCGGGCTTCCCGGTAAAACCGGTTCACGAACTCCCGTTGGCCGGCGAGGTGGTCGGCCAGGAGCTTCACCGCGACGGCCCGCCGGCCCGGCACGTCGTAGCTGAGATAGACGGTGCTCATCCCCCCTTCCCCGACCTGGCGGAGAAGCCGATACCCGCCGACGGCGCGTAGCTCCCCGGGGCGATCTCCCGGCTGGTCGGGCCGGTCGCTGTCTCCGATACGGAGAGCGTCTTCGGGTCCCGGCATCGACAGAACCTCCATTCGCGTGACCGGGGCGGACCGGGCGTCCTCGCGCCGGCGGGGTAACCTACCAGTTCTGGTTGAGTTATAGCGAGTCGGTGGCAAACAGTGCGTATCGTACCCGGTCCGGCCGGCACCTGCAAGCGGCTACCCTGATGAATCAGACGGCGGACAGGGCACTAAAATTCCGTTCGTCGAAGGAATTAAGGGCCGCTCCTACGCCGCTGTGGGTGACGACCGGGTAGGCAGGCCCAACGGATTGCCGGACGGGCGTCAAACGAGGTGGGCCGTCCGAAGGGCCTGAAGCCGAGCCAATAAAGGGTTGGGCCGGCCGGCGGCGTTGATCAACCCGCCGGCCGGGGTCAGGTGCGGGTCGAGGTCGGTCCAGTGGTCCCAGGTGACTGCCCGGACCTGGGGCTTGCACAGGGCCAGAGCGGCGAAGGACGCCCCCCACTCCGCCTGCCCTTCCGGCGTCGGCGCCCCTCGCCACCCGGGCGACCAGACACTCTCGTTGTGCTCCTGGGCCGCCGGGTCCGGCTTGCCGGAGGCCGGGTGGCCCAGCACCACTTCCAGGGGGAGGCCGAGGTGGGCGAACAGGTCGAGGACCCGCGATGCGTCGAGTAGGTCCCGCGGGAGGCTCCCGCGGGGCTTGGTCCCAGTCCGAAGATCCAGTTCGACCGCCGACACCCGCAACCCGGTCCGGATCAGGTCGTCGGCAAAGGAGAGCGGGGAGATGGTCTGGTCGTCGTGGACGAGGTAGTCGCCCCACGGCTGGGCGATCCCCAGGACGAGGTCGAGCTCCGGGTCGAGCTGGAGGGCGGCCTCGAACAGCCGCTGGACCAGCCGGAACCGCTCGTCGTCCGCGAGCCCGAGCCCGTCGGCGTGGTTGAACCCGGCACACACCACCCACCGCCGGACCTGGGCCCGGTATCGCCCGATGAGCGTCTCCAGGTAGTCGCACATGAACGCGGCGAGGGTCGCCAGGTCCCCGGCCCACCCCGCCGCCCAGACGGGGAGCATGCCCGGCGACAAGTCGATCACCGGGCCGAAGGTCGGCGGGAGCCCGGCGGCCCGGGCGGCGGCCATCGCCTGGTCGACCGCGGACCAGTTGTACTGGGCTTCACCCGGCTCCACGTCCCGCCACCGGAACCCGATCCGGGCGGCGTTGAACGCCCGGTGGTAGTCGCCGGCGTGGCCTCCCGCCGGCGGGGCCGCGACCCGGGCGGCGAGGCGGGTGTCGAGCTTTCCCTCTTCGTCGTGCCGGGTGGCGAACATCTGGCCGACATAGAGCCGGACTAGCTGATCCGCCAGCCGGTAGCTCCGCTCGAGGACGCGGGTCGCCGCGGCGTCTGCCTCGCCCGACGGCTGATTCAGGACGGCGGTCCCGAAGAGTCGGGTGACCTCTTCAACCTCCCGGTCGAACTCCGGCGTGGTCTGGAGTCCGATCTCCCGCCAGTCCGCCGTCTGCCCGCGGATCTGGTTCAACTTCCCCCGGGCCAGTTCGAGCAGCAGGTTGTACGGCTCGGGCCGCTCGCGGAGGGTCGAGGTGGTGGTGACCATCGCGCCGACCGGGCCGACCGGCCAGGGCAAGAACAGATACCCACTCTCGTTCGGCCCGCGGGAGACCACCAGCCGGCCGTCCACGACCGCGGCCGTGGTCGGGACCGGCGTCTGGTCGTACCCACCCGCGAAGCACGCTTGCCGGAGCAGCGCTTCCGCCGCCGGCGGGATGGGGTTCGGGAGCAGGAACGTCATCGACCCCATAACCGGGACCACCGCCGAGAGCGCATCGGGGCAGAGATGCTGGATTATTCCGTGGCGCGAGGCCGGGGGAAAGGGGAAAACGCTCGCGGTCGCACGTCACGGGTGGATGTTCCGGCCGGGAGTTTTGACCTTCGATCCGAAACCCGAAGTCCGGAACAAGCCCGAATCCCGAGATCCGAATGACGAAACAATTCCTTCGCCGGGTTGTGTTTCGGTATTCCCGGTTTGAAATCTGTTTCGGGGTTCGAGGTTCGAATTTTGAAGCAACGCCGTCGGCCGTGGTCACGCCGCGGTGGGATCGCGCCAGGCGGTGATGGCGATCCCGTACTGGTCGGCGAGAGCGACGGTCTCGGCCTCGTCGAGCAGAATCGTCCGCCCGGCCTCGATCGCCAGGACCCGGGCCCCGGCCGCCCGCATCGACTCGATCGTTTGCTTCCCCACGGTCGGCACGTCGAACCGCATATCCTGTTCGGGCTTGGCCACCTTCACGACGACGAACCCGGCCCGGCCGCACAGCTCCCCCGCCCGGAGGATCGCCCGGTCCGTGCCCTCGATCGCCTCGACCGCGAGGATCGCCCGCTCCCGCACCATCACACTTTGCCCGACGTCGAGCCGGCCCATTTCGCGGGCGAGCCCCCAGCCGTAAGCGATGTCCTTGTCTTCCGCCGCCGTCGGGCGGCGGCGGGTGAGCACGCCTTCGCGCACGAGCAACTCCGGGCAGAGGTCCAGGGCCGAGACGCAGTCCAGGCCGTGCGCCCGGAACTCGGCGATCAGGCCGAGCAGGAGTGAGTCGTCGTTGTTGGCCGTCCGGCGGCGGAAGAAAAAGAACCGGGCCATCCGCCAGTCGGGCAGGAAATGGAGCAACCGCCACGGGCGGAAGGCGAGGTGTTTGTGGAACTTCCCGGCCATCGTCCACCGCCGGACCCCGCCGCGCCGGAACGCCCGGATCGTAAACCCGAGGGACGCCCGGCGCAAGGGGTGAAACTCGTGGCAGATCGACCGCAGGGCCGGGTCGGCCATCCCGGCCACGCCGACGCACACGACCGGAATCCCGCACTCCCGGGCCTTCTCGGCGAACACGATCGGGAACCGGCCGGCGCACGCGAGCAGCCCGACCGGCTCCCGGGTGTCGAAGCCCGCGGCCCCGAGGGCGGGCGTGGGCAGGACGGTCGGGGCGGGCGTCTCACTCATCCCCGAGCCCGAGGTGCTCCTTGATCCGCAACACGTCTTTGCGCAGCTCGGGCAGCTGGTCCATGACGACGTAGAGCCGTTTCGCGGTCCCGGTCGGCCGGGCCGGGAACCCCATCAGCTTGGCATCGGCCGGCGTGTCCTTGCTCACCCCGGTCTGGGCGGCGATGACCGCCCGGTCCCCGATGTGGACGTGGTCCGCGACCCCGGCCTGCCCGCCGATTATGACGAAATCCCCGGTCGAGGAGGACCCGGCGATCCCGACCTGGGCCGCGAGCACGTTGTGCCGACCGATCCGGCAGTTATGCCCCACCATCACCATGTTGTCGATCTTGGTCCCGGCCCCGATCCGGGTCGGGCCGAACGTCCCGCGGTCGATCGTGGTCCCGGCCCCGACCTCGACGTCGTCCTCGATCTCGACCCAGCCGAGTTGGGGAACCTTGACGTGCCGGCCGTTCTGGAACCGGTACCCGAACCCGTCGGCCCCGATGACCGCGTTCGCGTGAATGACGACCCGGTCGCCGACCACGCAGTCGTCGTACAGGACGACCCGCGGGTGCAGGACGACGTCGCCGCCGATCCGGCAGCCCCGGCCGACGACCACGCCCGCGTGCAGGCTGGTGTTCGGCCCCACCTCGGCCTCCACCCCGACGACCGCGAACGGGCCCACGCTCACGCCCGGGGCGAGCTTGGCGGTCGGGTGGACGTGGGCGTTCGGGTCGACCGAGGGGGGAGCGGCCGGGGGCCGGCCGCGGAGGGTTTCGACGATCCGGGCGAAGGCCATGAGCGGGTCGGCGACGCGGATGATCGGGCGGCCGTTCACCGGGACCGAGGTGAAGACGACGGCGGCCGATGCCTTGCTCGCGTGCCAGGCCCCGAGATGCCGGTCGCCTTCGACGAAGGTGATGTCGCCGGGCTGGGCCTCGGCGAGGGTACGGGCGTTCGAGATGGGCAGGTCGGCGTCCCCGAGGACTTCGCCCCGCACCCACTCCGCCAACTGACGGACGGTGACGGTCACGATGGGCCCCTTCTTCCGTGCGAGCCGCAGTGCCCCGGTATCTCGGGGGCGGCGGAAAGTAGCGGATCCGAGCGACGCGGGCAAGTGCAACCGGCGGGCGGGCCGGCGGGGGTTGCCCGTTTTCGAGAGTATCGGCCGGGCGGTGAGTGCGGTGACAGGGAGAACCGGGGCGGGACGAGGGAAATGGTGCCGGCCGGAGGGGTTATGACGGTGATATGCCGGCGGAGCGGGCGAAGGCGTCGGCCGGGAGCGGTCCGCCGGGCGTGTCGACCACGCCGCCGCCCGCCGCCGCGCAGGCCCAGCACAGTTTATCCCAGGCGGTCTTCAAATCCGTCTCGGAGTTTCCCCAGACGATGCAGGTGAGCGAATCGACACCCCGTCGGACGGTTACCATCCCGGCCGTCATCCCGACCCGCAGCTCCTTCCACACGTCATCGGGCGCTTCGTCGGGGAACGCCGGCAGGCCGTCGATCATGCGTAAGGGGGCCTCTTCCCCGACCTGTCGAAGGTGAGTGCGGACGGCCTCCCAGGTGGGCGTCTGACCGGTCGGGAAGCGGATCGCGCGGTCGAGGCCCATCGTCGGTGCTCCGGGAAAGCAGGTGAGGGCCGCCCGCCCGGACCACGGACGGTCCGGGCGGGCGGCACGGCCGGTTACTTGTCTTTGTCCTTCCCGATCACGATTTCTTCCAGTCGTTTCTTCTGGTCTGCCGAGAGGACCCCCCTCATCTCCTTGTCGCGAGCACCTTTCAGTTCCTTGATCTTGGCCTCGAGCCTGTCGATGTCAGAATTGTACTTACTTTGTATCTTATAAATGTCCTGCTTCTGGTCATCTCCCAGGCCGATTTTACCCCAATCCCGGGGGAGGGTTCCTTTCACCTTCGCGGGCGGGTCGTCCTTCTTGGCCGTCTTGGGGTCTTCCTTCTTTTCATCCTTCTTGGTCGTCTTGGGGTCGTCCTTCTTGGCCTCCTGCCCGTTCAGTCCACCTGAAAGGACGAGTAGCGCGCTCATCAGAGCGAGCGTCGGTAGACGCAGCATCAGTAGCCCTCGGGGAATGTGTGTGACAAGCCCGGTACGAACGGACCGCCGTTCACACCGGACCAACAGATTTGGCCGCGAGGCATTGCCCATTTCAAGCAAAAAAAGAGCGGAATGTGCTTCCCGGACTGTTTCGGGACCTCAACCCGACTGATGGTGTCGAAAGCACAGGTCGTTGGCAGAATAGTACCCGACCTCAGTTTTCCGGAGGCACCATGCCCCTGTTCGGCGCACACATGTCGGTCGCAGGAGGGTTACACAAGGCGGTCGCGGCCTCGGCGTCGCTGGGCTGCGGGACCGTGCAGATCTTCACCAAAAACGCCAACCAGTGGGCGGGAAAACCGCTGGCCGAAGACGAGATCCGGACGTTCCGGAAGGCGATCAAGGAGGCCAAGCTGAAATACCCGACCGCCCACGACTCCTACCTGATTAACCTGGCGACCCCCGACGACGCCCTGTACCGCAAGTCGATCGACGCGTTCGCGCACGAGCTCGAACGGGCGGAAGCGCTCGGGCTGAGTTACCTCGTCACGCACCCGGGGGCGCACACCGGGAGCGGGGTCGATGCCGGGATCGCCCGCGTGGTCGCCGCGCTCGACCAGGTTCACGCCCGCTGTTCCGGGTTCCAGGTGCGCGTGTTGGTCGAAACCACGGCCGGCCAGGGAACGTGCCTCGGCGCAAAGTTCGAGGAAATCGCCGCGGTCCTCGACCGGGTGAAGGATCCCGCCCGGCTCGGGGTGTGTCTCGACACCTGCCACGTCTTTGCCGCCGGCTACGCCATCACCCGCCAGCCGGATTACGCGGCCACGTTCGAGCAGTTCGACGACCGGATCGGCCTGTCCCGGCTGAAACTCTTCCACATCAACGACAGCGAAAAACCGCTCGGAAGCCGGGTGGATCGGCACGCGGCCCTGGGCCGGGGCGCGATCGGCCTCGACGCCTTCCGCCGGCTCGTCACCGACGCCCGGTTCCGGGCCCGGCCGATGATCCTCGAAACGCCGAAAGAGGATGCCGACGGGACCGAGATGGACCCCGTCAACCTCGGCACGCTCCGCGAGATCCTGGCCGCCGGCCCGCCCGCTCCCGCGGCCGGCCGGGACTGACTGCTCTCTCGGGTCCCGGCCCGCCCGCGCGGGTCTGGCGACATTCGCCCAGAACCCTTTCAAGCCCCGGGCATTCTCCCGCCGATCATAGGCGTGTACCAGTCACAGAGCTTCGACCGCCTGACCGGAACCCACCCCGGCGGGCGGCGAACCGGCCGGCGGGAAGAAGGTCGGCGGGGCGTGGTCATGCGGCCGAACGGTCGCCACCCCGGACCCCGCGACCGGTCCGGTCGATCGGGCGGGCGGCCCCCGACGCCGCCCGGTCCCGGACCTTCCCACGGCCGACCCAGCCGGCTCCGGTTCCGACCCGCGCCAGGCCGATCCGCCCGCCGGGCTCCCCCCGGCAGTCGGCTCGGCCTGACCGCCGGAGCCGACCGGACTTTTTCTCACACTTGAACCCCCCTTCCCTTCCCCGTATCCCATCTTCGGTTCTCGGCCCGCCTCCCCGGCCGGCGACCGCGTCGGGTGCACGACCTGCACCCCATCAAGCCCGGCCGGCTCACGACGGGCACCCTACATCCGGACCCCACCACACCACGATGAGCACTGCCACCATCCGCGCGCTGAAGGCCCGTGAGATTCTCGACAGCCGGGGCAACCCGACGGTCGAGGTCGAGGTCCACCTGGAGAACGGGGTCACCGGCCGGGCGGCGGTCCCGAGCGGGGCCAGCACCGGCGCCCACGAGGCAGTCGAGCTCCGCGACGGGGACAAGAACCGCTACCTCGGGAAGGGCACGCTCACCGCCGTCCGAAACGTCCACGACGCGATCGCGCCGGCCCTCAAGGGCGTTTGTGCGCTCGATCAGGTGCGGGTCGACCGGCGGATGCTCGAGCTCGACGGCACGCCGAACAAGAGCCGGCTCGGGGCGAACGCGATCCTCGGCGTCTCGATGGCCGCCGCCCACGCCGCCGCCAACTCCCTCGGCCTGCCGCTCTACCGGTACGTCGGCGGGACGAACGCCACCGTCCTGCCGGTCCCGCTCATGAACATCCTCAACGGCGGGAAGCACGCGGACAACACCGTGGACTTCCAGGAGTTCATGATCGTGCCGGTGGGGGCCCCGACGTACCGCGAAGGGCTGCGGATGGGGGCGGAGGTGTTCCACAGCCTCAAGAAGGTTCTGCACGCGAAAAACCTGAACACGGCGGTCGGCGACGAGGGCGGGTTCGCCCCGAACATCGCCTCGGCCGACGAGGCCCTCGCCACCATCTCCACGGCGATCGAAAAGGCCGGCTACAAGGTCGGCGAGCAGGTCGCGTTCGCCCTTGATGCTGCCTGCACCGAGCTGTACGAGGAGGCGAAGCACAAGGGGAAGGACGGCTACTGCTTCTTCAAAAGCGCGCCGGACAAGATCATCTCCTCCGACGAGATGATCGACACCTGGGCGAAGCTGTGCGACAAGTACCCGATCCGGTCGATCGAAGACGGCCTGGCCGAGGACGACTGGGCTGGGTGGAAGAAGCTGACCGCCAGGCTCGGCGCGAAGGTTCAGCTCGTCGGCGACGACCTGTTCGTGACGAACACCGAGCGGCTCAAGCGGGGAATCGCCGAAGGGTGTGGGAATAGCATCCTGGTCAAGGTGAACCAGATCGGGACCCTGACCGAGACGCTCGAGGCCGTCGAGATGGCGAAGCGGAACAAGTTCACCGCGATCCTCAGCCACCGGAGCGGGGAGACGGAAGACACGACGATCGCCGACCTCGCCGTCGCCACCAACTGCGGACAGATCAAGACCGGCTCCGCGAGCCGGACCGACCGGATCGCGAAATACAACCAGCTGCTCCGGATCGAGGAACAGCTCGGGTCGGCCGCCGTCTATGGGGTAGAGATGCGCCGTTAACGGGGTGGCCGGGGGGTGGGGTGGTGAGGTCGTGACGGGCAGGTATCCGCCGACCCACCACCCCCTTAATCTCACGCCCTCGCCACCCTGCTACCCCGAACCCCATATGCCGACCTTCCTGAGCGACCCGCCGCCGTGGCTGTACCTCGTCCTGATCGCCGTCGTGGTGGCCACCGGCACGCTCGCCGCGCGGAACCAGGACCGCCGGAGCCTGGCCCGGTTCGGGTTCGCGGCCGGCGTACTGTTCCTGGTCTTTCTGATCGACCGGCTGTTCGAGAGCCCGCGGGAAGAAGCGACCCGGAAGGTACAGGCGATGGCGGACGCGGCCACCGCCGCTGACCCGATCCGCTTCATCGAGTCCGTGTCACCGACGTTCGAGACGAATGGGGCGAACCGGGACAGGCTCAAGGCGTCTCCGGCCTGGAGCCTGATCCGGGCACACACCGCCCGGATCGCGGTCTGGGGGTTCGGGCAGGACGCTTACGACCGGATCAGCGAGACCGAGATCGAGATCGGGTTCTACGCCAAGGCGGAAGCCGCCGGCGGCGGGATGGTGATGCGGTACGCGAGAGCCCGCTTCGTCAAGGACCCGGACGGGCAGTACCGGGTGAAGACAATCAAGTTCTACAACCCCGCCGACCGCGGGCTGAACGCCGAAGAGCCGATCCCGGGGTTCCCATGACCCGCACCCCCTCGTCTGGATCCGGCCGAGGCCACCCCGGCGTGATGAAGTACGTTCAGCCGGGACGTGCCCGATGACCCTTACGCGCTCCGACCGCCTGACCCTCACGCTCCGAGACGCATCTCCGATCCCTCTCGAACTCGACGGGGTGACGCCGGACCGCGTCTCGAGTCTCACGCCCCTCGGCGTCGCGAAGTTGCCCGTTTTTCACGGCAACCGGAAAGAAGAGATCGGCCAGTTTTTCGACGTCACCGGGGACCCGTCTCAGGGCTGGATTCAGTTCGCCGGTGACACCACGAATGTCAAGTCGATCGGCGCGGGGATGACGTCGGGCACCGTGTCCGTCGAGGGCCACGCCGGTCCGCACGCCGGGGCGGGGATGACCGGCGGGCACCTGATCGTCGACGGCGGCACCGGTGACTGGCTCGGGGCAGAGATGGGGGGCGGGTTTATCGAAGTCCGCGGTGATGCCGGGAATCAGGTCGGCGCCGCATACCGGGGGTCACGGAAAGGGATGACCGGCGGAGTCATCCTGTGCCGGGGAGCAGCTGGCGGTGAAGCCGGCTTGCTGATGCGGGGCGGGTTGATCGTCGTGGAACAGGGGTGCGGGGAGTTCGCCGGGGCGTCGATGATCGCCGGCAGTATCTTCGTGTTCGGCAAGACTGGCGACCGACTCGGGGCGGGGATGAAGCGGGGCACCATCTTCGCGGGCGGGGTCGACGAGTTACCTCCCTCGTTCCGCTATTCGTGCGAGTACCGGCCGACGTTCCTTCCTCTCTACCTCAGGCCGTTGAAGGCGGTCATGGCCGCCGTCCCGGATCCCTCCGTCGGCGGTCCCGTCAGTTGTTACCGTGGCGACCTGCTCCACGGCGGGCGTGGCGAGATCTTGATCGGAAGAGGAAGCTGACGGCACAGCAGCCGGCCCAAGATCAAGGCAACTAGGGGTGTCCGGATGAGTGGCGGTCATCGCTTCGATCCCGACCTCACAGGCACCACCCGCAACCATCCCTCCGAGATCACGGCCGGTCCGCCGCGTTGTAATCCCGTCGCCCGGATGACGTCCGACGGCGGGGCCCCCGAGCCGACCAGGGCGGCGAGTATGCCCCCCGCGAACCCCGCGGACACCCCGGCCCCGCCGACCTTCGCCGTGCCGAGCGCGATCGCCCCCGGTGCCGTCAGGTCGGGTTTGGTCAGCAGTTCGACCCCCGTTCCCCCGCCGGTCAGCCCATCAGTGTCCGGCGCGACGGCGATTCCCGACCGTGCGTCACCCGGGATGCCGACCCCGGCGGCCTTCGTAACGAACGAGGCGAACACCGGCCGGCCCTTTTCCTGAGTCGTGGTCACGAACTCGGAGAACACCCGCGGGCGGACTTCGATCTGCCGCTGGAGGGCCGGCAACCGCGGGTCGTAGACGGTCTGTCCCTCGATCATCAGGCAGTACCGGCCGTCGGCCGGGACGGTGAACTCCACGATCTGTTCGTAGACCCCGTAGGTCGGTTCCACGACCACCCGGTACGGGTTGCCGACCGACCGGGCGATCTCTTTCAACTCGTCCGACGCACGCACCTTTCCCTCCGGGTCGAGTTGGTGGAAGACCCGGAGGGTGAGCGGGAAGATCGAGTCCGACCCGCCGTCGGTCGCCGGGTCGTGGGTCTCCCGCCACTGGACCGTCAGCCGGACCTTCGTGCCGGTGGGAAGAGTAGGAGTGATCGAGGCGTCCGGGCCGCGGACGGCCAGGAAGTTGAGTTCCCGGGACCACTCGCCGGCGGGAATTTGAATCGCCGGCCCGGCAAACTCCATCACCCCGTTCTGCTCCGGGTCGACGAACGGCCCGCCCCAGACCGACCCGACCGAGGGGCTCGCGGCCTGCACCCAGAGCGGCCGGGGGGCCGGCCGCGGCCGCGTCGCCGAGCGGGTCAGCGGGGCCGCGAGTGCTTCGCTCGCGAACGACGTGTCGATCACCTGACTCAACTCGCTCAGGCCGTCGAGCGGGAAGCCCGTCTCCCACACGAGCGTGTTGACCACCACGTCGGCCCCGGCGAGCGCCTGCATCGAATTCTGCAGGAGAGTCGCCCGCCCGATCGCCGCCGCGTGCTTCGTTTCTTCGAGGATGAGGAGGTCGAGGGCCTTCTTGGCTTGCTCCCGGCGCTCCATCGGCCGCAGCTCGTCGCTCAGGTTCTGGAACGCCCGTCGGTACTCCTCGACCGCTTCGGCGTCCCGCCGCCGGAGGTCGTCGGTCCGCTGCGTCAATTCAGCGACCCGCGACTGCATCGCCTCCGAGAACGACACCCCGCCGCGCACGAACCGGGCGACCGTGTACACCTGGAAGAAAGCGGCGGGGTCCACCCGGACGAGAATGATACCGGCATCCGGGGCGGCGAGGTGGGCGGCGCGGGCCACGACCGTCCCGGAGTTGGTCGGGTTAGCGGCGGGAGGCGTCGGGAGCAGCTCGCGGGAGAGCTCGGCCGTCAGGTCGATGAAAACCACCGGGGTGCGGAGGCTCTTGTCGAGGAACCGAAACCCCATTCCCGTGGCCAGGTCCGGGAACTCGGTCGCGACCACCACGACCCGGGTCCCCTGCCCGCGGTACCCGAGCTGATGGAACGCGGCCGCGCGGGTATCGGAGAGGACCTGCGCGGGGGAGACCGGGGCTGGACCGCCAGCCGGGATCGGGGCGACCGTCTGGACCCCGGCCCGGGGTAGCCGTACGACCGCAACGCCGGGCTCGGACGCGAACCGCTCCACATCCGCCGCCTGCGGGAATTCGATCGTGACGATGTTTCCTACCCCGCCTTCGAGAGTGGCAATCGTCAGTTCCCGGTCCTGGGTGGCTGGGTTCACCATCAGTCGGGTGTAGGCCGACCGGAGGCGGTTGCGGATCAGGTCGAGTTCCGTCCCGTCGACCGGGTGGTCCATCACCGCCTCCACCCGGATCGGCCTGGAGAGCGCGGCCGCGTCGTCCAGCACGGCCCGCAGGTCGGGCGTGTATTTGATCCGGTTAGGGGGGACCGGCGGCGGGTTCAGCAGGTCCAGGTCGGCGTTGGCGAGCACTTCGACGACCCGGACCGGCAGGGTGTCCCGGAGGGGGGACGGGAGCTCGGCCGCGGGAACATCGGGGAGGAACCAGCCCGCCGGCTCGGTCCGGAGGTCCTTGAGCAACCGGAACAGGTTGAAGTAGGGGAGATCGCCGCGGACGAGGGTGTAGCGGTCCGTGTCGTACCCGATCGCCTCGCGGAACCCGAGCCTGGCGAGGCGGGCGACGACCTGCCGGTGGAGCCGCTGCTGCTCGGCGGGCAGATACCCGGTCGCGATCCGGAGCCGGACGGAAACCGGCTTCGCGGGGTCGTCCGGATATTGCAGATCGGTCGGTTTGAAGAGGACCGTCTGGACCCGCGGGTCTTCGAGGATCGCGAAGACGTTCTTCGACGGGATCGTGCCCTCGAACCGCTCGGCGGCCGGGTCGAGGATGTCCAGGTCGTCGTCGGGTTGCCGCTTCCGCTCGAACCCGAGCTTTTTGAGATGAGCTTCCAGCCCCCGGAACTGCCGCACCCGCTCGTCGCGGTCGGCCCGGATGCGGTAGCGGATCTGGACGTCCACCTTCTCGGGGAGCGGCGGGTACTTGACTTGTGCCGGGGCGAGCGACGGGGCGGCGAACAGCGCCAGCAGGACGCACGCCCCGCGGGCAAGCGGTCGATTGGTGATCATGAACCTTCACCTGAGACGGGCGCGGGGGACGAACCCCTTCGTCATCGTTACGTGTCGGGAAGACCTTGCCAACCCTACCAGGGGAAATATGCCTTCCCGGCCGGCGCGACCGGGCAGGCGGCAGACCCGGGAGTGGGGATTTCACCGCGCGGCGGGCGGGTCGTGACGGGGGGCGAACGGCGAATGACTTTCACGGGCCGAACGACTGTGATCACGGGCGCGTCGAGTGGGATCGGGCGGGCCCTGGCGGTGGCTCTGGCCGCGCGGGGGGCGCGGGTCGGGGTGACCGCCCGGCGGGCGGACCGTCTCGCCGACCTGGCCCGCGAAATCCGGGCGACCGGCGGGACCGTGGAGACCGCCCCCGCCGACGTGGCCGACCGCCCCGCCCTGCTCGCCGCGGTGCGGACCCTCGAAGCCAGGCTCGGCCCGGCCGATCTGCTGATCGCGAACGCCGGCATGAGCTACCACACCGGGGCGGCGGAGATGAACGTCCCGCGGGTGGAGGAGATTATGCGGGTGAATTTTCTCGGGGTGGTCTACGCGGTCGAGGCCGTGCTCCCGGGAATGATCGAGCGGGGCCACGGGCACGTGGTCGGGATGTCGAGCCTGGCGGCGTTCAAGGGGTTCCCCGGGGCGGCGGCGTACTGTGCGAGCAAGGCGGCGCTGAACGCCTACCTGGAAGGGCTGCGGATCGAACTCCGCTCGAAGGGCGTGGCCGTCACGACCGTATGCCCCGGGTTCGTGAACACGCCGATTGTCGCCAACAACCCCGCCATGCCGTTCCTCATGGAGCCGGACGAGGCGGCCCGGCGCATTCTGCGGGCACTCCGCCGGAGGCCGGGGGTGTTTTCGTTCCCGTGGCCCCTGGCGGTACTGATGAAGCTGGCGAAGTGGGCGCCCGACTGGCTCGTCGCGAAGAAGGTGCCGACGAAGCGGGGCGAGGGCGAAAAGAAGAATTAACCACAGAGTCACAGAGGACACAGAGGAAAAGCCAAGAAAGTTGCAAGAATGAAGTCACTTCTTCGACCTCTTTTTTCCCCTCTCTGTGCTCTCTGTGCTCTCTGTGACTCTGTGGTTAATCCGCTTTTTCTCCCTACTTCACCCGGGCCGGGGTGAGTTTACCGAGGTTGTCGAACAGCCGGACCAGGGACGACATCAGCTTCTTGAAGTCGCCCTCGTGCAGGCTCTCGTTCGGGGCGTGGGCGTTGCTCGCCGGGTCCTCGATCCCCATGAGGAGGGCCGGCGCCCCGCCGAACAACTCCGACAGTGGGCCGACGAACCCGATACTCCCGCCGCACCCGATTGCCACCGGGTCCCGGTCGAACCCCGTCCGCATACCGGCCAGAGCGGCCTCGAACGCCGGGCCGTTCGGGTCGGTCATCCACCACTTCACCGGCGGGCCGTACGGGGTTACCTTCACCTCGACCCCCCAGGGCGGGTCGGTCGTCAGGAACGCCGTCAGCTGCGCCAGGACCGCCTCCGGCTCCTGGTCCGGGACGATCCGACAGCTCACGAGGGCGGATGCTTTCGGCAGCACCTGATTCGATGCCCCCTTGATCGAGCTGGCCTCCTGGGCGATCACCGTCACCGCCGGCCGCCGCCACGTCTGCTCGTACTCGGTTAGCCCCCGCTCGGTCGCGAACCGGGCCGACGGGACCATGCCGATTTCCTGCCGGAACTTCGCCTCGTCGAACGGCAGCTTCCGGAACGCCTGCCTCTCCTTGTCGGTGAGCACCCGGACCTGGTCGTACAGGCCGGGGATCGGCAGAGGGCCGTTGTCCCAGTACAGCCGGCCGAGGATGGCGTTCAGGGCGACGGCCGCGTCCGGCAGCCCGCCCCCGCCCATCCCGCTGTGGACCGGGATCTTCGCGCTCGTGACCTCCACGTGGACCGCCACGATCCCGCGGAGGGAGTACGTGATGCTCGGGGTGCCGACCTCGATGTTCTCGGTGTCGCACACCACGATCACGTCCGACTTGATGCGCTCGCGGTGGACTTCGAAGAACTTCAGCAGGTTCTTCGACCCGATCTCCTCCTCGCCCTCCACCAGCACCTTGATGTTCACCGGGAGCTGGTTCGTGGTCTTGCGGTAGGCGGCGACCGCCCCGAGGAGGGCGCTGATCGCCCCCTTGTCGTCGGCGGCCCCGCGGGCGAACAGGCGGCCGTCCCGGCGGGTCAGCTTCCACGGGTCGGACCGCCACTGCTCGACGAAGTTGATCGGCTGGACGTCGTGGTGGGCGTACAGGAACACCGTCGGCTTGCCCGGGGCCTCCAGCCATTCCCCGTAGGCATACGGCAGCGAGTGGCCGACCCGGAGCACGTCCACGTTGTGGAGCCCGGCGTCTCTCATCTGGGCGGCGGTGAGGGCGGCGGTGCGGTCGATTTCGGCGAGATGTTCGCCGTCGGTGCTGATACTCGGGATGGCCACCAGGTCCGCCAGCCCGTGGACGATCTGCTCGTGGTTCAGCGTCAGCCAGTTCAGAGCCTCTTGCATCGGTCCCCCTCCCTCGCGCCGGTGGTGACTTCACTCTAGTCGGTCAGCCCCCTGTGGGAAACCCGGTGCGGTATACTCGTGGGGCCGGCCGCGGACGGTCCGCGGCCGGCATCCCCATGCCCTACACCCACACCCGCACATGCCATCTGACCCATTATCCCGCGGCGGCCTCCGCCGCCCCCGAGTCGCGCTCGTCGCCCTGCTCCTGCCGGGGCTGGTACTCCTGGCCGGGATGTCCCGCGGCGGGCGAGCCGCCGCCGCCCCCGGCGACGACGAGAAAGCCGTCCGGGGCGTCCTCGACGCCCAGGTCGCGGCGTGGAACAAGGGCGATCTCGACGGGTTCATGGCCGGGTACTGGAACGACGACGGGCTGTTCTACATCTCGGGGGCGAAGTCGGTCCAGGGCTGGAAGGCGCTCAAGGAGCGGTACCAGAAGGCGTACCAGGGCGAGGGCAAGGAGATGGGCAAACTGAAATTCGCCGAACTGAACGTCGAGACCCTCGGCCCGGGGGTCGCGCTCGTGCGGGGCAAGTGGGAGGTGACCATGTCGAAGGAGACCGTCGGCGGCTGGTTCACGCTCGTGGTCCGCAAGCTCGCCGATGGGTGGAAGGTCACCCACGACCACACGTCGAAGTAGCCGGCGAGAAAAAATGAATCGCGCACCCGGTCCACGTCTCTGTCAGGAGTGACAATTGTCCGGGGGAGATCACGGATGGGATGGAGCCTGATCGGGCGATTGCTCCGCGCTCAGCCCGCCGAACCGGGCGAATCCGTGTCGGACACGGAGTTACTCGCCCGGTACGTGCGGACCGGGGATCAATCCGCATTCGAACTGCTCGTGTGGCGGCACGCGGTCATGGTGGCGGGCGTGTGCCGTCGGATCATCCCCGACGAACACCTGGCCGAGGACGCCTTCCAGGCGGCGTTCCTCGTCCTCGCCCGCAAAGCCGGGTCGGTCCGGGGAGGCAACCTCGCCGGATGGCTGTACCGCGTCGCCCGTCGGGTCGCACACCGGGCCCGCTGCCAGACCATGACGTGGTCCAGACGAGAGACGCCGTTGACCGCCGAACCCGTCCAGGAACCGGCTCGACCGCCATTCGAGAGTCGGGAACTGCTCGCCATTCTCGACTAAGAAATTCACGCCCTCCCGGAGCGGTTGCGGCTGCCGGTCTTGCTCTGCTACCTGGGCGACCGCTCGACCACCGAGGCGGCCCGGATTCTCGGTTGCCCACGGGGGACGGTCCTGTCGCGCCTGACGACCGCCCGGGGCCGACTCGTCGCCCGGCTCACGCGCCGTGGGGTTGTCCTGCCCGCGGGCATCGGGCTGGTCGTGGGCGGCGCACAGAAGACGTCCGCAATGGCCGGGTTGGTGCCGGCGACCGTCCGGGTTGTGCACGCATTCGTCGCACTAGACGCCGGTACTGGCAGGAGTGCGGTTCCGACCTCGTTGTTACTCGCGGAAGGAGCGTTACAAGCCATGCGACTCGGTAAAACTCTCGTGACGTCGGCGTCCGTCGTCCTTGCGGCCGGGCTGGTGTGGGGATTCGCCTGGGTCGGCGCCCAGGAGAGAGGTGATGCCCCCACCGCGTTGGGCACGGCCGGTACCGCAGCTCAGCCGGAGAAACCCGCCGCCAGCACCCCACAGCCGAGTGCCCCACCGAACAAGAATCCCACGGCTCAGCCTCCACCACCCGAGGCTGACCCGCTGACCCAGCTTCGGCTACGCCAACTTGAAGAGGCCGCGGACCAGCTCACCAAGGAGATTCGGCAACGCGAGGAGATGCTTCTCGACCTCCGGGAGAAGCTCATGCAGGACCTTCCCGACCTCCGTGCCAAGCTTCACATCGCGGATGAACTCTTCGCCATCGACAAGGATATTTTGAAGTCGAACATCCAGCGTCTCGCGGTTCGGATCGGGGACGTGGAAGACAACCTGTTCGACCAGAAGAGGAAAGGCGGAGAAGGGACAGAGATCAGGAAGGAAGAACTCGTTAAGGAGGCCTTGACGAGGGAACTAACCAAAGTCAAGTCAGAATACGAGCAGTTCGTGCGGAAGCATTACGCCGAGACGGCTAGACTTCACCAACCAATCGAAAAGTTCGGGTCCGAACATCCCAGGCTCGTTGCCATCAACCACGAACTCACCCGTCTGCGGGAGACACTTGCGAAGATAAAGGACGAGGCAATCCAGCTGAAACTGGCCCTGCCGGGCCCACCGTCGGGTTCAACCACCGCACCCGCTCTCACCGGCACAGACGCGAAGCTGAATCAGGTTTTATAAGGAGTTGCAGGAGTTGCGGAAGGAAATGAGTGAAATGAAGAAGCCCTAAAATGGACTGTCGGGCCGGCCGGTTCGGGGACGCTGCCAACCCCTCGCCGAACCGGCCCGACTGAGTCGCTCCCACACGAGAGGGCTGCCATCCTCTCACACACTTCGATGCGCGGGCCGGGCGGGTTATTGGTTCCGGCCCAAACTTTTTTTCCTTGCGTCCCGATCCCGAAACCCCATCATGAGTTCGGCCCGCCCCGACTTCCCAGATTTCACCGGGACCGAATCCATGTCCACCCTGACGCGCCGTTCATTCCTTGCCGCATCGGCCGCGACAATCTCCGGCGGATTCCCGTCCATCGCCTCGGCCGCCGAATCGAGCCCGAAGTTCAAGCTGGGTCTCGTCACCTACAACGTCCCGGCGACCTGGGACCTTCCGACCATCCTCAAGGTGTGCAAAGAAGTCGGGATCGCCGCGGTCGAGTGCCGCACGACCCACAAGCACGGCGTCGAACCGACCCTGACCGCCGATCAGCGGAAGGACGTGAAGAAGCAGTTCGTGGACTCGGGCGTCTCGTTCTGGGGTTGCGGTAGTGTCTGCGAGTTTCATTCCCCCGACCCGGTGGTCGTGAAGAAGAACGTCGAGGACTGCAAGCGGTTCGTCGACCTCGTCAAGGATATCGGCGGGAAAGGCGTGAAGGTTCGGCCGAACGGGGTCCCGAAGGGCGTCGACCCGAAGAAAATGTTCGACCAAATCGGGAAGGCGCTCGTCGACTGCGGACAGGCTGCGAAGGACGCGAACCTGGAGATCTGGGTCGAGGTTCACGGCCCGGTCACCCAGGTTCCGCAGAACATGCGGGCGATCATGGACGCCTGCGGGCACCCGTCGGTCGGGGTAACGTGGAACTCGAACGGCACCGACCTCGACGAGAAGAAATCCGTCGCCGCGGCATTCGACCTCCTCAAGCCGTTCATCCGGTCGTGTCACATCAACGACCTGGAGAACGACAAAAAGGGCACCTACCCGTACCGCGAGCTATTCCGGCTGCTCGGAGGGATTGGGTACGACCGGTATACCCTCTGCGAGGTCGGTAAGTCCTACGACGTGGCCACCGGCACCGAGTTTTTGAAGAAGTACAAGACGCTGTGGGAGGAACTCGTGAAGGGCTGATGCCCCGGGTTATATGAGCGGCGGGAGGAATGCGACCCGACCCTCCCCGCAACCGGGGAGGGAGGCGGATCTCCACCGACGCTCGGGTCTGGTCTCCCCCGGTTGGGGGGGATCAAGGGGGGTGGTCTTTTCCTGCCCCTGCGCCTTACCACTTCGCCTCGTCTCCGAAGCCGAGAGACGGCTTTTCCGCCGGCTTCGACTGCCGGGCCTTCAGCACCGTTTCGGCGAGTTCCAGATCGTCTTTGGTCGTGATTTTGAAGTTGGCCGGCGACCCGGGCACGACGGCGACCGGATGCCCCATCGCCTCGACCAGCTGCGCGTCGTCGGTGATGGCGGCGCTCAGCTCGCCCCGCCTGGCGTACGCCTCTACCAGCCAGTCCCGGCGGAATACCTGCGGCGTCTGGGCCTGCCACAGTCCGGCCCGCGGGATCGTCTCCGTGATCCGGTTCGAGATCGGGTCGACCCGCTTGAGCGTATCCGCGACCGGAACGGCCGGCATTGCCGCCCCATGCCGGGCGGCCGCGGCGAATACCGTGTCGACGAGCTGGGAAGACCCGAGCGGGCGGACGGCGTCGTGAACGGCCACGAGCTCGACCGAGTCGGGAATCCGTCCCAGGGCGTTTGCCACCGAGTCGAACCGCTCCGCCCCGCCGTCCACGACCTCGACATTGTTGAACGCAATCAGGTGGCCGAACCGGCGGCGAAACTCCTCGCGGTCGTCGGGCGAGAGGACGAGATAAACCTTGCTCACGTCGTCGCGGGTCCAGAACATCTCCGCGGCCCGTTGCCAGACCGGTCGGCCGTCGAGCGACACGAACGGCTTCTTGTCCTTCCCGCCGAACCGGGACGACTTTCCCGCAGCCGGGATGATAACGGCGACCGTCGGCATAGCCCGCCCCCATTCCCCTGTGATTCCGGGAAAGCAGCCGGTTCGCCGGGCGAGTGGCCGAGTTGGGAGCCGAAGAATCGATGACTCACCGGGCGAGCGACCTACTATCCCGGGGTTTCAGCCGCTACTACCCCCTGTTGTACCATTTCCCGCCAGCCGGTGAACCTCTCCTGCCACCGCCCCACCGCCGTCTCGGCCGAGGCCAGCTGATGTTCCACGGCCGCGGCCAGCTCGCCCGCGGCGGTCAGTCTGTCGTCCCATGCAGTGAGCCGGTCCTGTAGGCGGGTGAGCGGCGACTCGACCTCTTCCCCCGCCGGGGCGGGCTGCCCGAGGAGACCCTCCCACCCGGTTTGGTACCGATCGAGGCCGGCGAGAGTCGCGGCGAGGGCGGTTTCCATCCCGGCGAGCGCGGCCCGCCAGTCGGCGATCGGGAGCGGCGTCATGGACACCCCTGGTTCCGGCGGTCCCGGTAAAGTGCGCGGGCTTCTACCACCGAATCGGGGGATGGGGAAGGCGGTTTTCGTCAACTTTTTACTTGCGTCGGCGATCCCTTCCGGCTATCACCCCCCCCGACCTGGGGGAAGGTTTCGACCCGGCTCCGCTCTCACCGCGGGGCGGTCGGGACCCGTTGGGGTGCGCACGCCGCCGTGCGCGGCCGGGGGAGGCCACACCATGTACGTCGCCTGCTCGACACTCTGCTTCAGCAAGTTGTCGCTGGAAGAATCGCTACGGACCATCCGGGAAATGCAATTCCCGAAGGCGGACCTCGCGATCCACGAATCCGGCCCGCACCTGACCCCGTCGGAAGTGACGGCCGACGTCGGCCGGGCGGCCCAGCGGCTGAAGGCCGCCAACCTCCCCCTCGCCGCGTTCCACGTCGGCATCACCTGCCCGGACCCGGACGAGGCCCGGAGGCAGTTGCGTGCAGTGTGCCGTCTCGCGCGGGTATCGACCGTCCCCCTTCTGACCGTCACCCCGGCCCCCCTCGGGGCCGACTTCGACGCCGAAGCCTCTCGCCTGCGGGAATGGGTAAAGGTCGCCGCCTCGGAAGGGGTAATGCTGACCGTCGAAACGAACTTCGAGACGATCACCGCCGACCCGCTCGGGGCGGCCGAACTGTGCCGCCGGGTACCCGGTCTGGGAGTCACACTCGACCCGAGCCACTACCTCGCCGGCCCGCACGGGGTCGTCAACTACGACCCCCTGTTCCCCTTCGTCCGGCACGTCCGGTTACGAGACACGGGCACGCGCCCGAACGAGTTCCAGGTCCGGGTCGGGCAGGGGGAAGTGGAGTACGGGCGGATCATCACGCACCTCGGCCGCTACCGCTACGACCGGGCACTGACGGTGGACGTCCGCGACGTCCCGGAGACCCAGATCCCCGTGGAGTCCGAAGTCCGCAAACTGAAGTACCTGCTCGAATCATTGGTGTGACGTCAGAAGGTTGGCCGCCCGAATTCACTTGCGAGCCGAGGGTTCTGGTCGCCCACCACCCGACCGGAATCCCGTCCCCATCGACCATTCACCGAATTCACTTTCGGCCATAACACTCCGGCTGTTCTGATGTATAATCCGGTAGTGGCCCTGCCAGCTACCTTCCGGTAACGCCCTCTCCCGGCCGGAGCCACGCCGCTTCCGGCCGTTTCGTTTCCCGCGCGTCCCTCACGATCGTCCCTGGCGCACCAACATTCCGAACAGCACCTTGCACCGCCGCCGGGGTTCAGAGAAAGTGGAGAGCCTGTGGGAGAGCGGCCGAACCCTTTGAAAACGCGGGCCATCGTACACTAACAGCGGGTAACCGCGCGTTCGTGCCGGAGTGCCTCATGACGCTGCGTCGGTTGTTGCGGTCTACCACCCCCGTCTGGGTGGTGTCGATCATCCTCACCGGGGGCGGTCGCGGGACCGCCGCCGATCCCGTCATCGCCGTGGACCCTAAATGGGACACGGCCCGGACGACGCCGCCCGAGAACCTGGACGAGTTAAAATCGCTTCAGTCGACCGTCAAAAAGGTGGTCGACCGGTGCAGCCCGTGTACGGTCGGCATCCTCATCGGGATGGGCGCCGGCAGCGGGGTCATTGTGAGCGACGACGGACTCGTGTTGACCGCCGCCCACGTGTCCGGTGAACCGGGTAAGGAATGCACCCTGGTCCTTCCCGACGGCAAACGGGTCAAGGGGAAGACGCTCGGCACGAACGACAAACTCGACAGCGGGATGATCCGGATCACCGACAAGGGGCCGAACGACGGCAAGTGGCCGTACCTGCCCGTCGGCAAATCCGCCGAGCTCAAGAAAGGGCAGTGGCTCGTCTCCCTCGGCCACCCGGGCGGGTGGAAGAAGGACCGGCCCCCGGTCGCCCGGCTCGGCCAGGTACAGGACACGGCCAAGGACCTGATCCGCTCGAACTGTACCCTCGTCGGGGGCGACTCCGGCGGCCCGCTGTTTGATTTGGACGGCAATGTCGTCGGTATCCATAGCCGGATCGGGTACACCCTTGCCTCGAACATCCACGTCCCGGCCGACGTGTTCAAAACCGAATGGGACCGCCTGACCAAAGGGGAGCAGGTCGGGAAGCCCGCCAAGCCGGCCACCGCCAGCCTCGGGGTCGTGTTCGACGCCAAGGCAGAGGAAGCCGTGCTGGATGAGGTCACCGAAGACAGCCCCGCGGCGAAGGCCGGGCTCATGAAGGGTGACGTGATCACCGAGTTCGACGGGGTCGAGGTGGCCACCGCCGAAGACGTCCGCGCCAGCCTCCGAAAGCACAAGCCCGACGACGAAGTGGAGGTCGTGGTGAAACGCGGCACGAAGACGCTCACCAAGACGATCACCCTCGGCAAGCGCGGGCCCTGACGTTCGGTCCGCCCTCTCCCGCTGTTCGCCTTTCTTGCCCGGGGCCGGAAGGACCCCCATCAGTCCTCACGTGACCACCAGACCCCCGGAGTCGCGACCGATGACCGCCCGACAACTCACCGCCGCCCTGCTGCTCGCCGTCCTTGCCGCCCCGGCTTCCGCCCAGCCGCTTTCCGAGCGGAGCGGGGCCAAGCAGCTCCTCGCCCCATTCCAGGCCATTGTGGCCAAGGCGAATTCGTCCACCGTCCGCGTCCAGTGTGACGAGAAGGACGCCGCCCTGGGGACCGTTGTGTTCGCCGACGGCTTTATTCTGACGAAGGCGAGTGAACTCCGCGGGGCCCTCACCGTCAAACTCGGAGACGGGAGCGTTCAGGACGCCGACATTGTGTCCGTCCACAAGCCGACGGACCTCGCCCTGCTCAAGATCGACATGAAGGGACTCCAGGCGGTTACCTTCTCGGACAGCAAGAAGGTGCCGATCGGCAACTGGCTGGCCGCCGCCGGGACGAGCACGACCCCGACGGCGGTCGGGATCGTCAGCGTGATGACCCGGAACCTGAGCGGGGAAGACGCCACGGTGACACTGAACAACAACCGCGGATACCTGGGTGTCATGCTGGCCCGGGAAGACGATACGGACGGCGGGGCGATGGTCGAAGACCTCTCCCCCGACGGGGCCGCCGTGAAAGCCGGGCTCAAAAAGGGCGATGTGATCTACCAGGTCAACGGGTCGGAGGTGGTCGGCCAGGCCGCGCTGCGGGAGCTGCTCGAAAACTACCGGCCGGGCGAGAAGGTGACCGTCAAGATCCGCCGGAAGGGCGAGACGCTGGAGCTGAAGGCTACCCTCACCAGGCCGTCCATCAAGAGTCGGAGTGACATCCAGAACAACATGGGCGGCGAGCTGTCCGGCCGGCGGACCGGGTTCCCGACCGTCCTCCAGACGGACATGGTCCTCGACCCGAAGAACTGCGGCGGACCGGTGGTCGATCTCGACGGCAAGGTCCTGGGGATCAGCATCGCCCGGGCCGGCCGGGTGGAGACGTGGGTCCTCCCCAGCGAAACGATCCGTCCGCTCCTCACCGACATGAAGTCCGGGAAGTTCCCTCCCCTTTCGGTCAAGAAGGTGAAAGCGATGAAGGAAACCGACGACAAGAAATGACGGGCCGGAAACCGACGCGAGGTCCGGGTTGACACGGGCGGGGCTTTCCCCGCCCGTGTTGCGTTTCGAATTCCACAATCCCTCCCAGGACTTCCGCCCCGGTCTAAGAACGACCACCTCATCCCGAGGCGGAGAGGTCGAAAGCCGCGGGGCGGCGCCCGTTCGTAGCTCGGGCGGGCCGGTGGCACATTCCAAACGGCTTCGCCTTGACCCTCTCGGGTCACGCGGTTTACCATACCCGGCCTGCCGGGGCTCGCGGACAAGAACAGGGGACACGGGGCGATGCCCACGCCGCCCTGCCGCACCGGTACTCGCAGGGACGCGGGACACCATGCCGACCATCAACAAGCCCTTCCTCCTGAAGGTCCTCATCGTCGTGGCCGCCCTGGCCGGCCTCCTGATGGGAGGCCATACGCTCCAGGCCCGCCGCATTCCGGACGCCCTCAAACGCCAGGCCGATCGCGCGGCCGATGCCGGCAAGACCGACTCCGCCGTTCACTACCTCAGGCAGTACCTCGAGTTCGAGCCCGACGATGTGGAAGCCCTCGATCAGCTCGTCGGCCTCCTCCGCGTTCGTGACCCGTCGACCCGCGGGTACACCGAGCTCATTCTCCTTACCGACAAGATCCTTCGACTCGACCCGGACCGCCACCCCGCCCGCCGGGAGGCGCTGACGGCGTGCCTGAGGATGGCCCGGTACTCGGACGCGGTCACGCACGCCGACGCACTCCTCGTCGCGTTCCCCGCCGAAGCCGCTCTCTGGCAGCAGCTCGGGGCCGCCCACACGGGCCTGAATCAGCTCACCGAGGCCCGGAAGTCCTACGAGAACGCGATCACCTACGCTCCCGGTGAGATGCTCGGCTACCAGCAACTCGCCCAGCTCGTCTGGAAGAACATGAACAAGCCGGCCGAGGCCAAAAAGGTCCTCGACCAGATGGTCGCGGCGATGCCCCAGGAGCCTCAGGCGTATTACGCCCGCGCCCGGTTCGATTCGTACCTCGCCGAGGAAGGGTTCTCGAAAGGTCAGACCACGAACACGGACGCGGCCGTACGCGACCTCCGCCGGGTGCTCGAACTCGACCCGGAGAACGCGGACGCCTCGCTCCTGCTGGCCGAAATCCTTCAAAAAGGCCGCGACATCCCCGCCGCCCACGCCATCCTGCGGGACGCCGCGAGCCTCTACCCGCGCGACCTCCGGCTGATTCGTAGCCTGTCGTGGCTCGAACTCGTCCGCGGGAACGTCCCCGCCGCGATGGCCGTGCTCGAGGACGGGCTGAAGCATTCCCCGGACGGGTTCGACCTCCTCGTCCCCCTCGCCGACCTGCTCGTCCAGCAGGGGGATTCGACCCGGTCGGCCGACATCCTCAAGCAGCTCGAAGCCCGGCGGGCCCCGTCGATCCAGGTGAAGTACCTGAAGGCCCGGCTCGCGATGCGGAACGAGAAGTGGGCGGAGGCGGTCGGGCTCCTCGAAGCGCTCCGCACCGAAGCCCTGAACCTGCCCGGGCTGGAAGCCCAGCTGCACCTCCTGCTTGCGGCGTGTTTCGAGAAGACGGCGGACTCCGACCCCCAGGAGAAGGCGCTCAAACGGGTGACCGGGGCCGATCCCGGGAACGTGCCCGCCCGGGTCGGGCTCGCGACCCTCTACCTGAACCAGGGGCGGTTCGACGACGCGGCGCGGGAGTACGAATCGGCGGCCCAGTCGCCCTACGCCCCGGGCGGGATCCTCGCCCAGTGGGTCCGGCTCCAGGCCCGCCGGCTCCGGACGCGCGGCGGGTCGGCCGACGAGTGGCGGAAGCTCGAACAGGCCGCGGCCGGCGCGGTCGCGAAGTTCGGGCTGGTGTCTTCCGAGCCGGTCATCCTGCGGGCCGACACGGCCACGGCCCAGGGGAAGTACGCCGAGGCCCTCCAGCTGCTTCGCACGGACGTCACCCGCCGGCCCGGGGACACCCGGCTGTGGGCGGTCATCGTCGAAACGGCCGCCCTGGCGTCCGGGACCGCCGCGGGGCTGACCGTCCTCGACGAGGCCCAGGCCGTCGCCGGGGACGGGCCGGACATCCGCCTGGCCCGGGCCGTGCTTTACGCCCGCGAGCCCGGCCGGGTGCGGCCGATCGGCCCGCTCGCCGACCGGATCGACACCTGGTCCGACGCCGACCAGCTCCGCCTGCTGTACGGCCTGGTCGAGGTGTATGATCAGACGGGCGAGCGGGCGAAGGTGGTGCAGATGTTGAGACGGATCGCGGCCAACCGCCCAACGGACCTCGGGGTCTGGCTGAGACTACACGAACGCGCGACTGACGCCGGGGACGCGGCGGCCGCCGCCGAGGCCCGGGCCGCGCTCGTGAAGATCGAGGGCGAGGGCGGCCCGTCGGTCGTGCTCTGCGACGCGGGGACCAGTACCGATCCGCGGGTCACGGACCGCCTGCTAACGGCGTTCGGCACGTCCCCCAACCGCGCGGACGCCTGCCTCGTTCTCGCAAAGGTGAAGGCCGCCGGTGGGGATTCCGCCGAGGCCGTGCGGCTGACCCGGCGGGCGTTCCTGCTCGAACCCACCCGGTACGAGACCGCGCGGGCGTGGGTCGCCCTGCTCTGCCGGACCGGGGCCGGGGACCAGGGGGCGAAAGTCGTGGCCCAGCTCGCCGCCGACCCGCGGTGGGCAGGCGAGCCGTTCCGCCGGATGATCGCCGGAGTGATCGACCGGGTTCCTCCCGCCGACGGGGCGACCGTCGCGAGCTGGTGTAAGCCGCTCGTCGAGCGCGACCCGGGAGGGCTCGGGTGGCTCGCGGGACGGTACACCGCGGTCGGGAAGCCGTCGGACGTTGAGGCCGCCCTGGTTGCCGCGACGAAGGCCCCGTCCGCGACCGGCGACGACTGGTTACGGCTCGCCCTCCACCATGCCGCGGGGGGCCGGCGAGACGCCGCGGTCGAAGTCGTCACGGCCGCGCGCCGGGCACTCCCCCCCATGCCCTTCTTCGCGCTCGCCGCCACGTTCTGCGAAACGCCCGGGGGCAAAGAGTGGACACCCGCCCTCACCGACCCCGCCGAGAAGCGGGCCTTTGCCCAGGCGCAGCTGGCGGTCAAGCTGTCGCGCCCGGACTCCGGCGAGGCGAGGAAGGTGCTCGATCAGTTCCTGGCCGGGGCCGACGTCCGCCGCGCCGACATCGCCTGGGCGCGGCGCAACCTTGCCATGCTCTGCGCGATTACGGGCTCCGCGGACGACCGCCGACAGGCGATGGAGCTGCTCGACAACTCCAAGGACGGCGAGACGACCCCCGAGGACCTCCGGGCGACGGCGAGCGTCCTCAGTACCCTGGCCCGATACCTCGACGGGGACGACCGGAAGGCCGTCCTCGCCCTGGCGGCCGCCGCCCTCCAGGTCGTCCACAAGAAGAATGAGTCGCCGCGCGACCTGTACAACCTGTCGCAGCTTTACCGTGTCGCCGGGAACCGGGTCGAGAGCCGGAAGTGCCTCCAACAGCTCCTGAATTCCGACCCGAAGAACATTTACTACCTGATCGCCGCACTCGAAGAGGTGACCGAGGCACGCGAGTTCCCGGCGGGCGAGACGTTCGCCAAGTTCCTCTGGGCGCACCACCAGGGCGAGTTCCGGGCGGTCGCGGCGGTGGCCCGGTACGAGTGCAAGACCGGCCGGGCGGACCGGGCACTCGCGCTCGCCGAAGGCTACGCGAGCGCGGCCGACGCCGGGGCCGGGGACTACCTGACCCGGTCGGCCCGGGTGGCGGAGCTGCTCGACGAACTCGCCCGCTACCCGGGCGTCCGCGGCACGGCGGTCGGGGGGCAGATGGCCGCGGCCGCGGTCGAGCGGTACGCGGCCCTGGTCCCGTCCCGCCCGGAGGCGGTGGTCGCAATCGTGGGGCTCCTGGCCGCCGAGGGGCGTGTCCCCGACGCATTCGCGAAGATCGATCAATACGCCCGATACCTTCCCGTCCGGGTGCGGGCGCTCGCCGGGCTCGCCGCCGTCCGGTCGGGCGGGGCGACCGAGCGTCAGTTCACGACCGTCGGGACCTGGATCGCCGAGGCGGTCGCAGAGGAGCCCGACGCGATCCCGGTTCGGCTGAACGAGGCCGAGCTTCTCGCCCTGCGGCAGGAGGCTTCGAAGGCCGAGGAGGTATACACCGCAATCCTCCGTCGGGACCCGCGGAACGTCGTCGCCTTGAACAATCTCTCGTGGCTTCTGGCCGCCGACCCGCGCACCGCGCAGCGGGCACACGAATTGATCGATCGTGCGATCCGGGAGGCCGGGCTGACCGGGGAACTGCTCGACACCCGGGCCCGCGTCCGGATCACGCTCAAGCAGTTCGTTAACGCCCAGCAGGATTCGGCGGAGGCCCTCAACCAGGAATCAACCGCCCTCCGGTGGTTCCATATCGCGGTGCTGCGGATGTCCCAATCGCCGCCGCAGAAGGATGACGCGGTCAAGGCATTCGGCGAGGCCCGCAAGCGCGGCCTCGACCCGCGGGGCATTCACCCCGCCGACCTGCCGGTGTACAAGATCCTCGATGCGGACATGACCCAGCACCCGTAGTAGCGCCTCATCTCCTCGCGGGGCCGGATTTCTGGCCCCGCGATGTGAATGATCGGGACGCTGTTACGGGCGATCATTCTCGGGTTGCCAGTTCGTTGCTTCCAAATCCTGCCAATGCCTGCCACGCATCTATGCTGAAAAGACGAACCCGTGGTGGTCTGGGCTTCTTCGGCACGGTTCGGTACGATGTGGTGGTTGACTGGGCGACCCGCAGGGACCCATGACCGCCAGGCACCGATCCTCCTACCTCCTGTCCGACCGCCCGGCGGTATGGTCTCTTGCCCTGACCGGGATTGTCTTCGCGATCGACCTGTCCCTTCCGCTCGGGGTGGCCGCGGCGGTCCCCTACACGTTCGCCGTTCTGCTCGCGCTCAAGGCCCGCGCCAGGTGGTTTGCACCAGCCCTGGCGGCGCTCTGCTGGGTGCTGACCGTCGCTAAAATGGGACTGGTTCCCGAACGGGGGACCACGGAGTACTGGAAAATCCTCGTCAATCGGGGCCTCGCGCTGTTCGCCATCGGGATGACTACCTTTCTCGGAGTCCGTCGGCGGCAGGCTGAGACCGAGCGGGCCGAGGCCGAGGAAAAAGCCCGGGAACACCTCGCGACCCTCGCCCGAATGGGACGGTTGCACACTGCCGGTCAGCTGGCTACCGGGCTGGCCCACGAGCTGAACCAGCCGCTTACCGCGGTCTGCCTCCAGGCCGAGACCGCCACCCGGCTCGCGGAGGGTGGTGCGCAAGTGCCAGACCTGTTGCCCACCCTCCGGGAGATTGCCGAGCAGTCTCACCGGGCCGCCGACATTGTCCGGGGGCTGCGGCGGATGCTCCGCCAGGACGAACCCGCCCCGACCCAGGTCGACGTAAACGAGGTCGTCCGTGCCGTCTGCCGCCTGATCGACACCCAGACGCGCCGGGCGGGAGTCGACGTTCGTCTCGAACTGGCTCCTGTCCCGCCGGTCCGCGGCGACCGGGTCCAGCTCGAACAGGTGGTGTTGAACCTGCTTCAGAACGCGGTCGAGGCTGTGTCAGGCATTACAACCGACCCCCGGGTCGTGACCGTCGCGACGAGCTCGGACGGACCGGACCGGGTGACAGTCCGCTTCCGTGACACAGGAGCGGGTTTGCCGCCCGGGGACGAACACCGTCTGTTCGAGCGATTCTTCACGACCAAGCCGAACGGAATGGGGATGGGCCTGGCGATCAGCCGATCGATCGTCGAAGCCCACGGCGGGCAGGTCTGGGCAAACGCGGCCCCGGACCGGGGTGCGGTATTCACCTTCACTCTGCCGGCCGGAAAGGGGTAACAGAGGTGGAACCGGAGCCCACGGTCTTTGTCGTGGACGATGACGCGGCGGTTCTCCGGGCGATCGCCGGGGCCGGGAAGGTGCTCGGCCGTCCGGTCCGGTCGTTCGCGTCCGCCGCCGAATTCCTCACGGCCTACGACCCCGCCCAGCCCGGGTGCCTCGTCCTGGACATCAAAATGCCCGGGATGACCGGGCTGGAACTCCAGCAGGAGCTGGCCGACAAAGGACTCACGATCCCGATCGTGGTGGTGAGCGGTCACGCGGACGTGCGGATCGCGGTGGAGGTGATGACCCGCGGGGCGGTGACCCTGCTCGAAAAACCGTTTCGGCTCGACGAGCTCCTGACACACCTCCGCGCGGCGCTCGAACTGGACGCGGCGGATCGGGCGCGGGCGGTTCGACAGGCCGAAACCGATTCCCGTCTCGCCGTTCTCACACCAAAAGAGCGTGAAGTCCTCGAAGCGGTGGCCACCGGGAAAACGAACAAGGAGATCGCGGAAGAACTCGGTCTGAGTCTTCGGGCGGTCGAAGACCGCCGGGCCCGTCTGATGAAAAAGGTCCAGTGCCGGTCGGTCGCCGAGCTGATCCAGATGCTCGCCGACCGCCAGGGCACCGGGCTATAGTCGAACGCATCTCCAAGCATCATTTCTGCTCACTCTCCTTGCCCGGGATGCCAACCTCTCGGGCACCCGGCTCAGGCCTGGACGCGGATCACCAAGAGCGCGCCGGGGAAAACTCAGAAAAGCACATCGCCACGAACTCCGGCAATACCACGTGGTTTACCACGTATTACTCGTCTCGATGCGTGGCAAACCACGCATGATCCGACCTCTGGCGCGTGACTTGCTAAGGCTCCCTTCCGTTCTCGAATCACCTTTTGCCCTGCGGCAAGAAATCCCGCACCCCGACCGCGAGACCGAAGCGCGGCCGGCCCGGAGGAAGTACGCCCGTGCCCGAGTTCGATCCACAGATCGGGATAGTCTCCCTCGTCGGTGCCGGCCCCGGCTCCCCGGACCTCATTACGGTCCGTGGCCTGGCCCTGCTTCGCCGGGCGGACGTGGTGGTGTACGACGCCCTCGTGCATCCCGGCCTGATCGCCGAGACACGCCCCGGGGCCGAGCACGTCTACGCCGGGAAGCGGGGTTACTGCGTCGGGTCAACGCTTCAAGAGACGATCAACGACGTGCTGGTCAGTCGCGCCCGGCAGGGACTCCGTGTGGTCCGCCTGAAGGGCGGTGACCCGTGCGTCTTCGGCCGTGGTGGTGAGGAGGCCGAGTACCTCGCCGGGCACGGCGTCCCCTTCGAGATCGTGCCGGGGATCACCACCGCGGTCGGGGCGTGTGCTGCGGCCTCGATCCCGCTGACCCACCGCGCCGCCGGCCAGTCGATCGCCCTCGTCACGGGCCACTTCGATCCGGATTCACGAGAATGCACGCTCGACTGGGCCGCACTCGCCCGGATGAGCAGCATCGTCGTGTACATGGGCCTCCGCCACATCGAAAGACTGGCCGATCGGCTGATCGCCGCCGGTCTGTCCCCGGACACCCCGGCGGCGGTAATCGCGAACGCCACTCTGCCCAGCCAGGTCGTCGTCGACAGCCCACTGGACCGGCTCGCGGCCGCGACCCACGCGGCCGGGGTCCGGGCGCCGGCCGTGATCGTGATTGGTGAAGCGGTCGGGTACCGGCCGAAGCTTCTCGGGTCGGCTCCGTCGGCCTCCCTCCTTCCCGAATCACAAGGAGCTTTCGAGTGATCATCCCCAACGACATTCGGAACGCCCCGGTTGCCCGGAAGCGACTCGTCGTGATCGGGAACGGCATGGCCGGGGCCAGATTGGTGGAAGACGTACTCGCCCTGGACCGCGACCAGTTCGAGGTCGTGATGTTCGGGGACGAACCCTACGGGAATTACAACCGCATCCTGCTGTCGAACGTGCTCAACGGGTCGCAGGAGGCGAAGGAGATCTTCCTCAACCCGCTCGCGTGGTACGAGGAGAACGGCGTCACCCTCCACGCCGGCAAGCGGGTGACGAGGATCGACCGCGACCGCCGGGTGGTGTCCGCGGACGGCGTCGAGGAGCCGTACGACGTTCTCGTGGTCGCGACCGGGTCGAAGCCGTTCGTCCCCCCGATCCCCGGGACTTCCCTGCACGGGGTGTTCGTCTTCCGGACGATCGACGACTGCCGCAACATCGCCGGGTACGCGAAGGACTGCAAGACCGCCGTGGTGATCGGCGGCGGGCTCCTGGGGCTGGAAGCGGCCAAGGGGCTGATGACCCACAACGTCGAGGTCACTGTGGTCGAGATGGCCCCGTGGCTGATGAGCGTTCAGCTCGACGAGGCCGGCGGAAAGGTCCTCCGCCAGACGATCGAGGCCATGGGCATCCGGGCCCTGACCGGGGCGAGCACGAAAGAGCTGGTCGGCCCCACCCGGGTGACCGGGGTGAAGTTCGGCGACGGGACCGAGGTCCCGGCCGACATGGTGGTGATCTCGGCCGGCATCCGGCCGAACGTGGACCTCGCGAAGGAGTGCGGGATCGCCTGCGAGCGGGCGATCGTCGTCGACGACCAGATGCGGACCAGCGACCCGAACGTGTTCGGGGTCGGCGAGTGTGTCCAGCACCGGGGGATGGTGTACGGCCTGGTCGCTCCCCTGTGGGAACAGACGAAAGCCCTGGCCGCCGTCCTCACCGGGCACGACACGGACCGGACCTACACCGGGTCGAAGATCGCGACCAAGCTGAAGGTGATGGGCGTCGAGCTGGCGAGTATGGGCCGGATCGGCGACCTCAAGGACACTGATGAGGTCGTCCAGTACAGCGAGCCGGCCCGCCAGATTTACTGGAAGGCGATCGTCCGCGGGGGAAAGCTGTCGGCCGCGTGCCTGCTCGGCGACCTCGGCCCGGCCGACAACCTGATGGGGCTCTTCAAGGCCGACGCCCCGGTGCCCGAGCGGCGGATGGAGATCTTCTTCACCCCGCAATCGGCGAGGAAGGACGTGTCTCTCGCCGACCTGCCGGACTCGCACCAGATCTGCGACTGCAACGGCGTCAGCAAGGGCCGGATCTGCGACGCGATCCGGGCCGGCAAGTGTACCGTCCCGGCGGTCGGCAAGGCGACCCGGGCGGGGACCGGGTGCGGCAGCTGTAAGACGCTGGTGAAGGGGCTGATCGAGGCGGTCGCCGGCGCCGTGAAGGCCGACCCGTCCGAGTCCTGGTACGTCCCGGCCATACCGATGGACAAGCCGGCGCTCGTCGCCGAGGTCCGCCGGCGCGGGCTGAAGAGCGTGTCGGCGGTGCTCCGCGAGCTCGGCCGGGGCGAGGACGAGAAGAGCAAGATGGGCCTCGCGTCGCTGCTCAAGAGCATCTGGCACGACGAGTACGTCGACGAGCGGGACGCCCGGTTCATCAACGACCGGGTCCACGCCAACATCCAGAAGGACGGCACGTTCTCGGTCGTCCCGCGGATCTACGGCGGGGTCACCTCGGCGGACGACCTGATCCGCATCGGCGAGGTCGCGAAGAAGTACGCCGTCCCGATGGTCAAGGTGACCGGCGGGCAGCGGATCGACCTGCTCGGGGTGAAGAAGGACGACCTGCCGAAGGTGTGGGCCGACCTCGGGATGCCGAGCGGGTATGCGTACACCAAGGCGTTCCGGACCTGCAAGACGTGCGTCGGGAGCGAGTTCTGCCGGTACGGGACGAACGACTCGACGGCCCTCGGAATTGCGATCGAGAAGCGGTTCCAGGGGTTCGAGTTCCCGGCCAAGGTGAAGATGGCGGTGAGCGGGTGCCCGCGTAACTGTGCCGAATCCACGGTGAAGGACGTGGGGGTGATCGCGACCGAGGGCGGCGAGTGGGAGGTCTCCGTCGGCGGGGCCGCGGGCGCGAGCGTCCGCAAATCTGACGTGCTGTGCCGGGTGCGGACGCAGGAGGAAGCCCTCCAGGTCATCGGCCGGTTCCTCATCTACTACCGCGACACCGCGAAGTGGCTGGAGCGGACCTACGACTTCGTCCCCCGGGTCGGGATGGACCGGCTCAAGAAGATCCTTCTCGACGACGAGCTCGGGCTGTGCGGCTACTTCGACCACGAGGTCGAGGCCACCATCGCGGCGTACGTCGACCCGTGGCTGGAACGCGAGAAGCCCGCGTATCCGGGCCAGTTCGAGGACACCCGGGCGATCCCCCTGCCGGTGCTGTCGTAGCCCCACGCGAAGTGGCCGGGTGGCATGCCCGACCCGATAGGCAGTCCGTGCTCCCCAGGAGAAAGACCATGACCCCGCTCAACGTGATGCCCACGACCCCGGCCGCCGTCGGCCAGCGCGTCGCGGTCTGTCGCCAGTGGGACATCCCACTCGGGCTCGGCCGGTCGTTCGAGGTGGCCGGCCGGCTGATCGGCGTGTTCAAGGCCCGCGACGGGTTGGTGTTCGCGGTGGCCGGCACCTGCCCTCACAAGGGCGGCCCGCTCGCCGACGGGATGGTCGTCGGGCACCAGGTCGTCTGCCCGCTCCACGCATTCCGGTTCGAAGCCCGGACCGGGACCTGCGACCAGCCGGGGGTGTGCGGGATCGCCGCCTACCCGGTCGAGGTCACCGGGGACACCGTGTACGTCATTGTGCCCTCGGCCTGAGCCCACAAGCGTGACCATGACCAGCCTGCCGCTTGTACCCCCCGAAGCCCTCTCGGTCCGCACGCACTGCCCGTACTGCGCGTACCAGTGCGGGATGCTAATCGGGGACGGGACGGCCGACGCCCCCGGTACCGTCCAGGGCGACCCGCACTTCCCGGTGAATAACGGGGAGCTGTGCATCAAGGGGTGGACGTCGACCACCCTGCTCCGCCACCCGGACCGGCTGACTTCCCCGCTCGTCCGGGTACGTGGCGAGCTCCGCCCGGCGACGTGGGACGCTGCCCTCGACGCGACGGCCGAGGCGATCCGCGCGACGAAAGAGCGGTACGGGCCGGACGCGGTCGGGGTCTTCGGGTCCGGGGCGCTGACCAACGAGAAAGCCTACCTGCTCGGGAAATTCGCCCGGGTCGCGGTGGGTACGGCGAACATCGATTACAACGGCCGCTACTGCATGTCGAGCGCCGCCGCGGCCGGGAACCGGGCGTTCGGGATCGACCGCGGCCTCCCGTTCCCGGTCTCGGACATCGAGAAGGCGGAGGTGGTCCTCCTGGTCGGGTCGAACGCGGCGGACACGCTGCCCCCGATCATGCAGTGGTTCGACCGGCAGCGGCGGGCCGGCGGCCGGCTGGCGGTGATCGACCCGCGGAAGACGGCGACCGCCCGGGCGGCGGACCTATTCCTGCCGGTCACCCCCGGGTCGGACCTCGCGCTCGCGAACGGGTTACTCTACCTCGCCGTCGAGGAGAACCTGATCGCCCGGAAGTTCATCGAATCGCGGACGACCGGGTTCGACGCCGTCCGCCGGGCCGTCCTGACTTACCACCCCGCCCACGTCGAACGGCTGACCGGGGTCGCCGAGGCGACGATGCGGAAGCTGGTCCGGTGGCTCGGTTCGGCCCGGTCGGCCATGATCCTGAGCGGCCGCGGCCCGGAGCAGCAGAGCAAGGGCGTGGACACCGCGAACGCGTTCATCAACCTCGCCCTCGCGCTCGGGTTGCCGGGCAAACCGGCGAGCGGGTGGGGAACTCTCACCGGCCAGGGGAACGGCCAGGGCGGCCGCGAGCACGGGCAGAAGGCCGACCAGCTCCCCGGCTATCGGCTCATCGAGGTGGACCCCCACCGCGAGGCCGTGGCGAAGGTCTGGGGGGTCGACCCGGCGTCCCTCCCGCGGAAGGGGAAGAGTGCGTTCGAGCTGCTGGACGCGCTCGGCCCGGAAGGCGGGATCCGCTCGCTCCTCGTGATGGGATCGAACGTCGCGGTCGCGTCGCCGGACCTGACCCGGATCGGATGCCGGCTCGCGGCACTCGACCACCTGACCGTGTGTGACGCCTTCCTGAACGAGACGGCCGCCCACGCCCACGTCATCCTCCCGGCGTACCAGTGGGCCGAGGAAGAGGGGACGATGACCAACCTGGAGGGCCGGGTGATCCACCGCCGGCGGGTGGCCCGGCCGCCGACCGGGGTACGGGGCGATATCGACATTCTTCGTGAGCTCGCGGACCGGCTCGGGAGCGGGGACAAGTTCGCGTTTCACTCCGCCCGCGACGTGTTCGAGGAACTCCGCCGGGCGACGGCGGGCGGGACCGCGGATTACAGCGGGATCACCTACGAGCGGATCGACCGCGAGGACGGCGTGTGCTGGCCGTGCCCGTCCGAGGACCATCCCGGGACCCCACGGCTGTTCGCCGACCGGTTCGCCCACCCGGACGGGAAGGCCCGCTTCTTCGCGGTCGAGCACCGCCCGGCCGGGGACGAACCGGACGCGCACTACCCGTTCTACTTCACGACGGGCCGGTACCGGGAGCACTACAACTCGGGGGCCCAGACCCGGCTGGTCGGGGCGCTGACGAAGGCCCGCCCGCACCCACTCCTCCAGATTCACCCGGCCGCGGCGACCCGACACCGCGTCGGCGGCGGCAGCGTCGTCACCCTGGAGAGCCGCCGCGGCCGGGCCGAGTTCCGCGCGGAGGTGACGCCGGCGATCCGCCCCGATACGCTGTTCGCCCCGTTCCACTGGGGCGGGAGCGAGGCCGCGAATCAGCTCATCAACCCCGCCCTCGACCCGACCAGCTTGATGCCGGAGTTCAAGCTGGCCGCGGTCCGGATCGTCGCCGTCGGCACCCCGGTGGAGACCCCCTGATGACCCGCAAACGACTCGCGATCGTGGGGAACGGGATGGCCGCCGGCCGGTTGCTCGACGAGCTGGTCCGCCGGACCGCGACAGCCCTTTTCGACATCGCCGTGTTCGGCGAGGAAGTCCACGGGTCGTACAACCGGATCCTCCTCGGGCGGATCATCGGCGGCGCGACGGCGGACGAAATTACTCTGAAGCCGCGGGCGTGGTACGCCGACCGGGGGGTCGTGTTCCACCCGGGGAAACTGGTCACCCGCCTCGACGCCACCGCCCGAGTCGCCCACACCCGCGACGGGGAACAACACCCGTTCGACGTCGCCGTCTTCGCGACCGGGTCGAAGCCGATCGTTCCCCCGCTCGACGGGCTCACGACCGGCGACGGAAAGCCGAAAGCCGGGGCGTTCGTTTATCGCACGGTCGAGGACTCCGAACAGATCCGCCGGGCCGCGCGGCCGGCGGGCAGCGCGGTGGTCCTCGGGGGCGGGCTGCTCGGGCTAGAAGCCGCCAAGGCGCTGTGCGACCTCGGCCTCCACGTCACCGTCGTCCAGCGGGCCGACACGCTGATGAACGTGCAGGTCGACGCCCTCGGCGGCCGGTTCCTCCGGGCGGCCGTCGAACGGGCCGGGATCTTCGTCCGCACCGGCACCGGGGCCGTCGGGGTCCGCGGCGAGGACCGGATCACCGGCGTCGTTCTGACGACGGGCGAGATCCTCCCGGCCGACATGTTCGTACTGGCTTGCGGAATCCGCCCGCGGGTGGACGCGGCGGAAGCGTCGGGGGTGCCGGTGCGGACCGGGATCGTGGTGAACGACCTCCTGGCGACCTCCGTCCCGGGTGTATTCGCCGTCGGCGAGTGCGCCGAACACGACGGCAAGGTGTACGGGGTGGTCCCCCCGATCTGGGCCCAGTGCGAGGTGCTTGCCGACATCCTGACCGGGGCGAACCCGCAGGCCCGGTACCGGGGGTCGAAGCTGTACACGCGGCTCAAGGTGGCCGGGGTCGAGGTGGCGAGCATGGGGGTGGTCGAGCCGACCACCGACGCGGACGAGGTGATCCAGGTGATCGAGGACCGCCGGGGGATCTACCGCAAGCTGATCGTCCGCGACGGCAAGCTCGCGGGCGCCGTGCTGGTCGGCGAAACCGACTCCGCCCCCGCCCTCGCCCGGTGGTTCGACCGGGCCGACCCGCTGCCGCCGAACCGGCTCGACGTGTTCTGCTCGCCCGACGTTTTGGCCGCGGCGGCGGACCCGGAAATCTGCAACTGCCACCACGTGACACACGGCACCCTGGTCGGCGCGATCCGCGACGGCTGCACCACCCTGCCCCAGCTCTCGGCCGCGACCACGGCCGGGACCGGGTGCGGGTCGTGCCGCGGGGCGATCGCGAAGCTCATCCTCCAACACTCTCCCCGGACGGCCGACGCCGCGGTGACCGGCACCGGGCGGTACGGCTGAGTCGACCCCACTGGTACCCGGATGATTCACCGCAGAGGACGCCGAGATCGCAGAGGGATAGGGCCAGGACCAAGATCGGAACGCGACCGAATGGCATCCGGCGCCCGGCGCTTCCGGTCGCGGACCGGGCCTCTCGGTGACCACTCGTTCGTCCGACTTCTGACCCACTTTTCCTCCGCGGTCTCCGCGGTCTCCGCGGTGAATCATCGGGCCTGGTCACTATCAGAAAGGCACCCGATGGCGCCGATGCCCCCTCACGACCCGCTCGAGTTCGAACCAGCCGGCCCGCGGCTGTGGGTGATGTGGCTGTCCGCGTGGGCGTTCACCGCCCTGTTCGCCGTCTGGCTGATGCTCGGCGTCCTCGGCCTGGAGATCAAGAAGGACACCGCCCTGATGCTCGGCCCCGACGCCGCGACGGCGATGTCGCCGGCGCAGGTCAAGACCGCGGTCGAATCCCGGTTCGAGTGGCTCCTCGCGGTCGCCATCCTCGCCGGCTCACTCCCCCGGCTGACCTTCGGGATCTGGGCCGACAAGTACGGCGGGCGGAAGGTGATGATCCTTCTGCTCGTGGCCTGTGCGGTCCCGACGTACGCGGTCAGCCACGTCGCCACTTACTGGGAGCTGCTCGGCTGTGCCGCCCTGTACGGGTTCGCGGGCAACGCCTTCACCATCGGCGTCTCGTGGAACTCGGCCTGGTTCCCGGACCGGTTGAAAGGGACGGCGATCGGGGTATTCGGGGCCGGCAACGTCGGGGCGTCCGGGACGAAATTGCTGGTCGTACTCGTGCCGACCGTACTCACGCTGGTCCCGGCGGCCGGGTACTACGGCGGCCTGGTGCCGGGCGGGTGGAGGTTCGTCCCGGTCGCGTACTCCGTCATGCTCCTCGCCACGGCCGCGGCGATTTACCTCGTCTGCCCGAAGGCGGATCGTACCCCCGGCCGGGGCCGGTCGCTGGGCGACATGATGGCGCCCCTCAGATACCTCCGCGTTTGGCGGTTCAGTCTGTACTACGTAGTCGTGTTCGGGGCGTACGTCGCCCTGTCGGCCTGGCTCCCGAACTATTACCGGAACACGTTCGGCGTGGACCTCCGGACGGCCGCCCTGCTCACCGCCCTGTACATCTTCCCGGCGAGCCTGCTCCGCCCCCTCGGGGGCTACCTGGCCGACCGGTTCGGCCCGCGGGTGGTGACGTACGGTGTGTTCGTCGTGATGACCCTCGCCCTCGTCCCCCTCTGCCTGCCGTCGCGCGTGCTGCACCTCGGCGTCGAGTGGTTCACGGTGCTGATGGTGGTGGTCGGGGCGGGGATGGGGATCGGGAAGGCGTCGGTGTTCAAATACGTGCCGAACTATTACCCGAAGGACGTGGGGGCGGTCGGCGGGCTGGTCGGCGCGCTCGGCGCGCTCGGCGGGTTCTTCCTCCCGCCGGTGTTCGGGGCGATCGGGCGGTGGACGGGAAGCCCGCAGTCGGCGTTCGTCGCCTTGCTCGTCCTCACCGTCGGCTCACTCGGCTGGTTGCACCTGGTCGTCCTGCGGATCAAACGGGCCGAGCGCGCGCCGGAGCTGGAAACATTCTCCCCGGGAACGGCGGCCGTACCGGAGCCGATACCGGTCCGGTCGTAAGACGCCCCCGGGCGGGCCGTCACGAACGGCGGCCCGTCTCATTCCGCCCGCAGCTCCCCTACTACCAGCGTCACATCGTCCGTGGGAGGGTGGGGGCCGCGGAAGTCCCGCTGGCACGCCAGGACGCCTTCGGCCAGCCGGGCCGCGGGTTCGCGCCCATGGGTCGACAGGCAGTCGCAAAGCCGGTCGGTCCCGAACGCCTCACCGATCTCGTTCCGGGCTTCGACCAGTCCGTCCGTGTAGAAGCACAGCCGGTCGCCGGGTTCGAGCTCGACCTCGCGCTCGCGGTACACCTCACCGGGCATGATGCCGAGCAGGAACCCCTGGGCGGGGAGCGGTTGAACCGTCCCGGTCCGGGGCGAATACCTCAGCGGGTACGGGTGCCCGGCGTTGGCGTACGTCAGCCGCCGGGACCGCCGGTCCAACACCCCGTAGAACGCCGTCACGAACCGCTCGTCCGCCAGCCCCTGGAGCCGGCGGTTCATTTCGGCCAGCACTTCCCCGGGTCGGACCGTCCGGCCGGCGACCTCCGCGAACGCGATCCGCGACATGATCGCCACCATCCCCGCCGCGATACTGTGCCCGCTCGCGTCGGCGATCAAAATGCCGAGGTGGTCGGGGCCCGGCTGGACGATGTCGTAATAGTCCCCGCCGAGGTGGTTGAGCGGGGCGTAATGAACGCCCCACCGGAGATCCAGACTCTCCGGCGGCGTGCGGGGGAGAAGGAGCTGGGTTTGCAACCGCCCGGCGGCCCGCAGGTTGTGCATCAGCTCCGCGTCCCGGGCCAACAGCTCGTCGTGCGATTGTTGGAGCTCCCTGGTCCGACGTTCGACCACCCGATTCAGGTACTCGGCCCGGCGGGTGACGAGCAGCCGGGAAGAGATCACCCCCACCACCTGCCCGGCCTCGACGACCGGTAGGTGCCGTATCTTCAGCCGGTCCATCATCGCGATCGCGTCGAACCAGTCCGCCTCGGGCCCGATCGTGTGGGGGGCGGCGGTCATCCAGGTCGATACCGGAAGGGACTGCCACCCGGGCGGCGCGACCCCGACCCGCCGGAGCAGGTCCCGCTCGGTGAAAATCCCGGCCGCCGAGCGGTCCCCGCGGACCACGATCACCCCGCCGATCCGGTGGAGGTTCATGAGCCCGACGACCACGTCGAGCGGGCAGCCGGGGTCGACCGTGACCGGGTCGGGCTGCATCACGTCGCGGGCGGTTACGACCGGGTACGTCGGAGACATCAGCTCGGTGGCCGGCCCGCGGCCGGACGTGTGGATCGGGTTGGTCCCGAGGGATGGTATAGAGAACCGAAGAAGGGGCCGCGTGATTTCGGTGAAGATCGGCAACCGCCTTGACCGGCGCGGCCGATCCTGAAGAACAATAGATAGGGTCGACAGTCCCACGGAGAACCCGACATGCTTCCACCGGTCCGGCAGACGGCGGTCATTCCGGTACACGACGGACGGGTCTGGATGGTGACGTCGCGGAGCGGGCGGCGGTGGGTGTTCCCGAAGGGCCAGATCGATCCGGGGCACACCCCGGGCGAGGCGGCGCTGGTCGAAGGGTGGGAGGAGGCGGGGCTGGTCGGGGTGCTCGACCCGGAACCGGTCGGGAGCTACGTGTACGAGAAACTCGCCCGCGAGCACCACGTCCTCGTCTACCGGATGACGGTCACCGAGGCCCGCGACGATTGGCCGGAACGGTCCTTCCGCCAGCGGGCGTGGGTGACGGCCGACGAGGCCATCGACCGGGTCGAGGAGCCGGGGCTGCGGGACATCCTCCGCCGGGTCTTTCGCGTGAATCACCCGGACCACATCGCGGTGGGATGACCCGGGCCGCGGCCCGCCCTCACCCGCGATTGATCAGGGGTAGAATCACCCGGTCCACGTCGTCCTCGGTTTCGACCGGCGGGACGTTGCCGTACAGTTCCCACGACTCGACCAGCTCCGCCGACTGACCGGGCCGGAGGGTGACCAGTTCGCCGACCGTCTCCATCTCCAGCATTTCCTGATACGAGAACGTCTGATACCGGGTGCCGCGGTCCGGGTAGACGGCCCCTTCCCGGTAGTCGAACCGCTTCACGAACAGCACCCCGGAGTTCAGGTAGCCGACCCACCCCATCCGGTGGGCGAGGCCGATCTTTGTCGGCCCCTTGTTCACGTCCTGGCGGAGGAAGATGTAGCGCCGGCCGAAGGTCCACCGGCGGTCGGCGAAGTCGAAATACGGCCAGAGGACGAGCTCCTGGTTCGGGCCGAAGTCGGCGGGCGACTTCGCGTTCTTCGGGTGACCGGGGTGCGGGGCCTTCGGCGGGAGCGGAATGATCTCGACCCCGCCCGGGGCCATCACGGTCGGGCCCCACGGGGCGAGCTCGGTCGGTCCGGTTCCCGTGTTCGTCACCGTCAGGGTCACGTCGACCCGGGTCCCCTTCCCCGCGAGCCGGAGCTCCATCGTCTTCTGAACGCCGTACTCTTCTTCGGGCGGTGCGACAATCCGCGCGGCCTCAGCCCCGATCGCCTCGTACGTCACGGGGCGGTTGTCCGGGAAGTACGTCCGGGTGAGGTCTTCCGGCGCGAGCCAGAACCGGTGACCGCCGCGGAGCTGCCACTCCGGTTCGCCGGTCCCGCCCATGTGATCGGCGTAGTTCTTCAGCACGTTGAACCCGCCCGGCAACCGGTAGGTGATCACCCGGGGGCCGACGTCGAGCGTGACGATCAGCTCGACGTCCCCGTTGCCGAGGCGAAGGTTGTTTTTCCACCCACGATACTCGACGACATCCACGTTCCACCCCTCCGGACGGTTCGATCTCAGAAATCGGCCTGACCCGCGGAGCTGGTCCCACCGGCGGCCGTCGGCGGCGGCACCCCGGGGGTGGGATCTGGGACGTGGTCCTGGGGCAGGTCCTTACTCCCGATGATGGTGAGGTTCAGCCCGACCTGAACAGTGACGACCTGGCCGGCGACCTCGACCTGGAGTTTGTCGTTGATGTTCCACCCGAGCGACCCGGTGGAAAACTCCTTCGCCGCCGCAGTCAACTCTTTCCCGTTGATGACGACGGCGATCGGCTTGGCGGCGGTCCGGAACTGCGCGCGGGTGATCGCGAGGGACGATTTGGAGGACTTGGCCATCCGACCGATCCTTTCGTTTGCGGGTGGAGGGTGTGGAGAAACGAGCGGGCGGCCGGCATCTTATCATGCCGGCCGCCCGCGGGTAGTCCCGAGGACTGGGTTACTTGTCCGTAGTCGCACGGAGGAAGGCCCGGCGGCTCGCGAAAGCCCCGACCGCAATCAGGCCCAGCACAAGGCCCGCGGGCGCCGGGACCGGGGTGGTGTCGGTCGGAGGACCGTTCACCGGCGGCCGGGGGATCGTCGGCGGCGAGTTCGGCGGCGTGTTGGTCGTGGTCGTCGGGGGAGTGGTTGTGGTACTCGGGGGGGTGCTTGTTGGGGTGGTCGTGGTGGTCGTCCCGGGAGCAGAACCTCCCCCCCCGCCGGCACCGACCCCGGCCAGGGGCGCTCCACCGAAGCCGCCCAAGCCACCAAAACCGCCACCGCCACCACCGATTCCGCCAATCCCACCGCCACCGACCCCTCCGAGCAGCGGCGCGGCCGCCCCGGGGGCACTCGCCCCACCCCGGACGTACCGGAGAGCAAACTGGGACTGCGGGACCACGTTCGCGGCGAGCGGGCTGGCGAGACCCGTCATCCGGACGAGCTCACGTCCGGCGAGATCCGGGTTTTCGTAGAAGACGTTGTCGTTGCCGGTCAGTGATTTCAGGTAGTCCCGGGCGAGGGCGACCGAGGCCGGATCGTCCTGCTGTTCGGCCGCCTGGAAGGAACCAGCGGACAGGTTCAGCGGGGCGGGTTGGCCTTCGGGCCAGGAGGCCTCGTGAATGATCTCCCAGAGGGCGATCTGGAACGCCTTCGCGGCCTTGGCATCGCTGAGGGACGGGATGTAGTACATCCCGAACAGTTCACGGACGTAAGCCGCCCGGCGGAACGCCTCGGCCTTGCCCGCGTCGGTGTTCGGCAGGCCGTACGCTTCCGGGATGGCCGGCGACTGGATCTCGAACCGATACGTGTTGCCGGCGGCGACGCGGACAGGAGCTTCGGCGCAGTAGGTCCGGAACGTCCGGTCCATCCCGGCGGTCCCGAACTCGCTGGGCGGGACTTCCCAGTTGAGCATGCCGACGGCCGGCGAGTCGATGTCGTTGCCGACGATCGCCCGCCCGACCCGTTCGAGCCACTTGTTCCGGTCGGTGTACTTGTACCTGAAGGTGTTCTTCGCGGCGGCGCCTTGTAGGTCGGTGGGCGGGAGGTTGAGACCGGTGTAGGTCGCGGTCACCTCCGACCGGCGCTCCTGACTGGCGGCAGGTGTGACGACGATGAACCCCAGGATCAGGACGGCGAGGAGCCGGCCGGCCGGGGTAGATCCGCGGGTCAAGCGAGTGAGGTGGATCATGGCCTGTCCTCCCGCTGAGGGGCGCGAGAGCTTCGCACAACGGACCCGGAGCGGGGTCGGACCCGTTTTAGTGGTAGAAGTTAGCTCTCAGCGGCGGAAAATAAAAGCCCGAAACCCTGTAGAACCTCAAATATCCTGTCGTCGTTTCCATCCCAGCTGAACTGTTGTCGCTTCTGTAAAGAGTCGGCAACATTTATCGGGGTTGGGGGTCCTGGAACTTACTCCTTCCGGCGTCCCCTCCTTGCACACGGCGGTCCGAGTCGGTCCGCTTTCCTGCTATAATGCCCAGGACTTGTGCGGACTACCACCCGAGATCAACTCCGGATGCCGTCGCCTTCATCGAACCAGCACCGCCCCCCTCAACCGGGTAGCCGTCTCTCCTTGCCGCTCTGGCACGAGCGGTTCGCGGCCCCGTTCGCGCCGACGACGGCCGCCGAGATGACCGAACGCGGCTGGGATGCGGTCGACGTCGTGTTCGTGACCGGGGACGCATACGTCGATCACCCCAGCTTCGCGATGGCGATCTTGCACCGGATCCTGGAGCAAGCCGGGTTCCGGGTTGCCATCCTGAGCCAGCCCGCCTGGCGGTCGTGTACCGCCTGGCGGCAGTTCGGTCGCCCCCGCCTGTTCTTCGCAATCAGTGCGGGGAACATGGACTCACTCATCAACCACTACACGGCGAACAAGAAGGTCCGCAACGACGACGCGTATTCGCCCGGGGGGCGGATCGGCCTGCGCCCGGACCGGGCCACGCTGGCCTATTGCCAGCGGGCGCGGGAGGCGTTCCCGGGCGTTCCCGTGATCGCCGGCGGGGTCGAGGCGTCACTCCGCCGGCTCGCCCACTACGACTACTGGAGCGATACCGTCCGCCGGTCGATCGTGCTCGACTCGAAGGCCGACGTCGTCGTGTACGGTATGGGGGAAAAGACGATTGTGGAAGTCGCCCGGCGTTTGGCGGCCGGGAAAACGGTGAAGGATTTGCGGGATTTGCGGGGTGTGACGTTTGCGCTGGGAGCTGCCGAATCCGACGAGTGGGCCGCAAGCGGCCGACCGTCCGCGTTCGAGAAGACCGAGATCATCCCGTCCTTCGAGGAGGTCAAGACGGACAAGATGGCGTTCGCGGAAGCGACCCGGCTCATCCATTCGCACACCAACCCCTTCAACGCGGCCGTCCTCGTCCAGTACCACGACCGGCAGGCGGTGGTCCAGAACCCGCCCCCGCTGCCGCTCACCGGGCCGGAGATGGATGAGGTGTACGACCTGCCCTTCACCCGCCGGCCGCATCCGTCCTACACGGAGCCGGTCCCCGCCCACGAAATGATCAAGGACTCCGTCACGATCATGCGCGGCTGCTTCGGCGGCTGTACGTTCTGCTCGATCACGGCGCACCAGGGGCGGATTATCCAGAGCCGGTCGGAGGAATCGGTGCTCAGCGAGGTCCGGAAACTGACCGCGGACCCGGAGTTCAAGGGGGTGATCAGCGACATCGGCGGGGCGACGGCGAACATGTACCGGATGCGGTGTACGCGGCCGGAGGTGGAGGCGAAGTGCAAGCGGCTCTCGTGCGTCCACCCGGGCATTTGCAAGCTGCTCGGCACCGACCACGGCCCCCTGGTCGCGCTGATGAAAGAAGTCCGGGCACAGGACGGCGTGCGGAAGGTGGTGGTTTCGAGCGGCATCCGGATGGACCTGGCCCAGCTCTCCCCGGAGTACGTCCGCGACCTCGCCGAACACCACACCGGCGGGCGGCTGAAGGTCGCCCCGGAGCACACCAGCCCGCAAGTGTTGGAGCTGATGAAGAAGCCCCCGATCGACAACTTCGGTCGGTTCGCGACCCAGTTCCACCAGGCGTCGGCCGCCGCCGGGCGCCCGAAACAGCAGATCATCCCGTACTTCATCGCCAGCCACCCGGGGTCCGACCTGGCCGAAATGATCGATCTCGCCCTTTACCTGAAGCGGAACGGCTACCGCCCGGACCAGGTCCAGGACTTCATCCCGGCCCCGTTCGACATCGCGACGTGCATGTACTACACGGGGATCGACCCGTTCACGAAGAAGCCGGTCAAGGCTGCCAAGGGCATGCGGGACAGGAAGATGCAGCGCGCCTTGATGCAGTTTTTTAAGCCCGAGAACTGGTTCACCGTCCGCGAAGCACTGATCGAGGCTGGGCGGTCAGACCTGATCGGTGGGTGCGAGGGGCTCATCCCCGCTAACCCGCCGAAGGAAGCCCTGGAGGCCAAACGCAGGCAGGCGAATGAAGCCCTCAGGGGCGACCACTACCACACCGTCGCCAATCCGGCGAAGGGTGAGGAGCCCGGCGAACGGGGAGCGGAGCCACCGAAGAACAAGGGCTACCGCCCGGGGCGGAAGTCGGCGCGGCGGCAGCAGGGCAAGAAGAAAGGCGGCGGTTCAACACCGCGACCATAGCCGGTATTCAACCGCTCCGGCATCCACGTCGGGCTTGTCCCTACCCATGAGGCTCCGCCAATACTCTACGCCAAAGTGGTCGATGTGACCGACGCACACTCAGACTGCAGTTTCTGGAACTTTCTATGTTGAGCTGCCTGCCGGGTGGGCGGGGGGGACGGGCGGGCATCTTTCGGCTTCTGACCGCCCGTACCGCCGCAGACCGTGTCCTGCTCATCTAGGACCGCCGGGCATCATCCTCGGGAGTTCACGGACCGCTACTGCTCTGATGTCATGGCCGGACATGGCAGCGGTGCAGCCCGATCAAGGACAGACGCCGTGACTGCCGGCACTGCCCGCGCTCGCGCCAGCCGACTCCGCCCGGACCACCTCTCCGGGCGGGTTGAATCAGACCCGCACGCAGTTACGGCTTGTCGCGCGGCGTCGGCGGACCCGCGGGTGTCATGTCCCAAACGAGCGCCGTCCCGTCTTGGCTTCCGGAGATCAGTCGCCGGCCGTCGGTGGTGAACGCCAGCCCGCCGACGTACCCCCGGTGTCCGACCAGCGTGCGGGCCTGGCGGCCGGTCGCCACCTCGAACCCGACGATCTCACCCGTGTTGTACGACACCCACAGCGTGCGGCCGTCCGGCGACACCGCCGACGCGCCGGTGTAGCGATAAGAAACGGCTCCCGGTTCTCGCGGCGTGTCGAAGCCGCGGACGACCTTGCCCGCCGCAGGGTCGAGCAGGTTCATCTGGCCCTCGAACGTCTCCCCCTCGTTCCCGTCCGGCTGGATGATCGTCCCACCCCCACCGATCAGTACGAAGCGCCCGTCCGCGGTGAACGTGCCGGAGCGGAACGTGCCCGAGGACTCGGCCAGCCGACGCACCCGCTTGCCGGTCGCGAACTCCCACACGTCCACGACGCCCTCCGCACGGTAGCCGTACCGCAGGCCGTCGCGTTCCTTGTACCAGGAGCGGTTGGCGACGGTCACCAGCCACTTGCCGTCGGGCGAGACCGCGGCGGCCTGGCAGTGGTTCTCGCCCTCCTCCGGGTTCGGTGCCGCTTTCGTGCCCGGCTTCGGCAGGTCGATGGTGCGGGCGACCTTCAGGGCGGGCCACTCCCAGATCGTCACCTTCGGCCCGGCCGCGGCGACGATGTGCTTCCCGTCCGGGGTGAAGGACAGGGTCTCGCACTTCGCGTCGGCCGGCAGGTTCGCGGGCGTCGTCTCGCGGCCGGTGGCGAAGTCCCACGTCCGCAACCCGCCGTCGTCGGTCGCCGCCAGCACGACCTTTCCGTCCGGGCTGAGCGCCATCCCGCGGACGCCGCCCGGCACCGCGACCGAGCGGCGCTCCTCGCCCGTCGCCACGTCCCACCAGCGGATGGTGTTGTCCCACCCCGAAGTGACGGCTTGCTTGCCGTCCGGGGTGAGGGCGACGTTCCCGACGATGTACTTGTGGCCGGGCAGCGGGCAGGCGTCGGCCCCGGTCGCCGCGTCCCACAGCCGGATCTGCCCGTCCTGCCCCGCCGAGGCGACCAGCTTCCCGTCCGGCGACACGGCGAGCGCTTCCACCCAGTCGTGGGACGCGAACGTGTGGAGCAGCTTCCCGGTCGCCACGTCCCACAGCTTGGCGGTGTTGTCCCACCCGCCGGTCGCCAGCGTCTTGCCGCCGGGACCGAAGGCGACGGCGTACGTCCCGTGGCCCCCGTTCGGTTTCTTGCTGACGTGCCCGGTGGCGAGCTTCCGCTCCTTGCCGGTCGCCAGATCCCACAGGCTCGTGTCGCCGCCCTCCAGCCCGATCGCCAGGGTCGTGTCCGAGACGGCGACCGCCGGCCGCGCCCCGTTGGCCGCCGGCCGCGGGGTCTTGAACCGGACCCTCTCCCGGCTGGTCCGCACGTCCCACACGGTCACGAGTTGCTCGCCCTCCCACTTGTCGTCGCCCAGGTACTTCGCCGGGGTGATGACGACGAGGGTCTTCGCGTCCGGGGTGAAGCGGACCTCCCCGCAGTTGCCGGGGTGGATGACGCCGCCCTTGAGCGGCTTGAGCGTGTCCGACCGGACGCCGGTCTTGAACTCCCAGAACTGCACCGGACGGTCCCCGTCCAACTGCCCCGCCCTGCCGACGGCCAGGATCTTTCCGTCCGGGCTGACGGCGAAGCACGCGTCGTACTCGTTGTCCTGTACCGGCGGGTCGGCGGGAACGGAACCCACCTTGATGCCTTTCTGGGGTTGCGGCCGCGGCCCTTGCGGTTTCTCGGCCTTCTCGTCGGTGAACTCCCAGACGAGTGGGGCGCGGCCTTCGCCCGAACTCGTCAGCGCGATACCCCGGCCGTCGGGCAGCCACGCGAGCGGCCTGACCACCCCCGGCCGCTCGACGCGGCGCAGCGCGCGGCCGGTCTTGGTGTCCCAGACGGTGAGTTCGTCGTCGTAAGAGTCCCCGCTGTACGACGCGAGCCTCGTCCCGTCCGGCGAGAACGCCAGGCGCATCACGGACCCGGCGGTTCGCAGGCGGACGCTGCCGAGCCGGGCGACCGCGGACGGCGGCAGCGCCTCGCTCGGAGCGCCGGCGTCGGCCTTCGCGTCCGCGTCCTTCGGCTTCGGTTCGGTCTTCACCGGCGGCTCCTGTGGTTTCGCTGACGCCGCGGCGCTGGCCTGCGGGTCGTCTCCGATCCCGCCCATCGCGGTGCGGTAAGTCACCGCGCCGACACCGCCGACGCCAACAGTAGAACGGCGGCGACCACCTTGAACTTCTGAATCGTCATGGCGTGGACCACTCCGTTGGAAAGGGAGAGGGCGGCCGGGGTGGCGGCCCTCCCCGCGGCAAGCAGGGCTGCCGGGGTTTGGTTCGCGACGGTGGCCGCGAGCAGAACCCCGCCGAGTTCGATCCCCCTGCGGCCCAGCCGCGATCGCAGCGTCTCGCGGGCACGCTCCAGGCACCCCTTCACCTGCCCCTCCGACCACCCCAGTTGTGCGGCGGCCTCGTCCCGCGACCGTCCTTCGAGGCAGCACACGATCAGCACCGCCCGGTATCGCTCCGGCAACCGGGCCAGTTCCTCGTCGAGCGTCGCCAGCCCCTCGCGGAGCGTCACGTCGTCCGCCGGGGTTTCGGCGGGGCGGGCGGACGATGCCTCGACCGCGGCCCGGCGACGCCCGCCGCGGCGGGCGTTGGCCGCGACACGCCGCGCGACCTCGTGCAGCCACGCCGGGAGGGAAGCCCGAACCGACCCGGCCTTGCGGGCGAGGGTGAGGAACACGGCCTGGAACACGTCCTCGGCGTCTCGACCCGCGAGCCGCCGGCAGGCAGCCATTACCCCGCCGCCGTACCTCCGGACGATGGCCGCGAACGCCTCCTCGTCCCGGTCGCTGGCGTAGCGGTCCAGCAACTCACGATCCGGCGCTGCCTCGGAAGCAGTCGCGCGGATGTATCGCAGCAACTGGCTCATCGGCCCTCCCCTGTGACCTCTATATGTCCGCGGCCAGCGGTTCGGCACGGCCGGATAGAAATAGAAAGGAAAAGGGTCGGGAAGACCCCGGCCCGGGCACCGCGGTTTCACCCGACGCCACTTCGGCCACTTCTCGATCCCCGCGGTGAACGCCTTGACCATCTTCCGGTGGCCCCGGAGCTTAGGGAGGCAGTGCGGTATAATCTACCAACCGACCCCGTCCAATTTCTTGGAATTACCCGGGTGGCGACCTTTCTGCCTGGTAGTTCATCTCCCGCTGTCTGCCTTACGTCTTGAATATCGCTCGACGACATCCCGTTCGGGTAGCCATATCTACAGCGCGCGGGGTGAGGGGCTCCGGTACGCCAGGACGGGTTCCCTGTCCGCCGCGGCACCGTCGTGCAACTCGCCGGGCACTCGGCGCTCTTGTGGTCCCACGGCTCTACGCCGGCCCTGGACGGACGGAAGACGTACTATCAGGGCAAGCGGCGGATACCGGCACCGCTCGTCGTCAGTCGGCACCTGGGCGAGACGCCGCTCGCCACTGTCGCCGACGAGATTCTGGGGCTCACGAAGATGAACTGGAACACGTTCGACATGTACACGAAACTCCCCGCTACCGTTGCCACATCGAACGAGATCGCCCGGATCGGCTCGCTCCTCGACCGATTCACCGAGGCGTCCTACGACTACCGGCTGTTCATGTAGCGACCTACACTGGAGAATTCCGACGCCATTGTGCGTCATAACATTTCTCTGTCATTTGGACGATCAGGACTTCTTTCCGGCCCCTACGTCATGACACTCCGAGCGCCTCCGTTGCGTGCGTCGGTCCGACACGCCGAAGTATTCTCGCGCTGGGGGCGAGCGGAGAACCGCTACCTGTTGACTGACTGGGGTGTAGAATGTGTGGATGGCGTTCAGTGGCTGCCCAGGCTTCGGCTCTGACCGCGAGGTCTGCCCTTCATGCGTGCTGACCCTGACATCGCGACGTGCATGTACTACACGGGGATCGACCCGTTCACGAAGAAGCCGGTCAAGACCGCGAGGAGCTTGCGCGACCGGAAACTGCAGCGGGCGCTGATGCAGTTCTTCAAGCCGGAGAACTACTTCGAGGTGCGGGAGGCCCTGGTCCGGGCCGGCCGGGCGGACCTGATCGGGGGCTGCGACGGGCTCATCCCCGCGAACCCGCCGCGGGAGGCGATCGAGGCCCGGCGGCGGCAGGCCAACCAGACGGTCCAGGAGGACCACTACCACACGGTGGTGAATCCGGCGAAGGGGGAGAAACCCGGTGTGCGCCGGGTCGAGCCGGCAAAGGGTTATCGTTCCGGGCGGAAGTCGGTGGGGAGGCGGCAGGGAAAAAGAAGGACGGCGGATCAGTGGCGTGATCATGGGCGGGCCGCACCTGCCCCAGGGTGAGGAGAGCCAGTGTGATGGCAGACTTCACTCCGACCCAAGGCCGATATCTGGCGTTTATCCACGCCTACATCGATCGGCATGGCTACCCACCCGCCGAATCCGAAATCGCTACGGCCATGTGCGTTTCGCCGCCGTCGGTGAATCAGATAGTGAAGATGTTGGAAAAGAAAGGACTGATTCTCCGCCATCCGGGACAGCCCCGCTCGCTCCAAATCCTGGTCCCGGAAGACGAGATTCCGGCGTGGAATCAGCGCAGGTCGGCGAAGAGTCCCGTGCGTCCCGGTAACCAACCGAGGCGCGTTGCCGCGACTCCGGCGGCACCTCCGGCGAACCTGTACGTCTTATCGGTCTTCCTGACGGCCGGGCCTGTCAGTGAGAAGTTCGCCAACAAGGAGATTCGCCGCGACATTGAAATCCGTGGCGACCAGACGCTCGAACAACTGCACCAGGCCATCTTCGAGGCGTTCGACCGGTCTGATGAGCACCTTTATGAATTCCAGTTCGGCAAGCGTCCGTTCGATCCCGACGGACCCAACTACGGCGTTCCCGATCTGCAGAAAAGCAAGAAGGGGCACGGAGACGCGCGCGAGACGACACTGGACGCCCTCGATCTTAAGCCGAATCGCGTCTTCGGTTACCTGTTCGACTTCGGCGACGAATGGTTTCATCAGGTCCAGGTGGAGCGGATCGGGCAAGCCATTCCGACCGTGACCTACCCGCGAGTCATCAAGCGGGTGGGCAAGTCTCCGCCGCAGTATGCCGAAGAATAGGTGCGAACGACGTCGAACTCCCTGACGAAACGCGACCCAGACCCCTCCGTCGAGCGGCGCGACCGCGATCGGACAAGCAACATTGCCGGCGCGACGCGTACGATCGCGGACTCGCTGGGATTGCCCGCGGACCGATTGGTAACGGCCGATGGGGATCTCGAAACGATAGAATTGCTTCATGCGGAGGGCCCGTGACACCGCGACGTGCGCGTACTACACGGGGATCGACCCGTTCACGAAGAAGCCGGTCAAGACCGCGGGCCGACCACTACCACGCGGTCGCGAACCCGGCGGAAGGCGAATCGGCAGGTAAGCGGACGACCCCGGCGCTGACGAAGAACACGGAATACCGCCCCGGCCGAAAAACCAAGGTCCGCCGCCAGAAACCCGGCCGCGGGCCGAAGGGGCCAGTCCAGTAGTTCCGGCACTCCCGGAGGTAATCACAATGGCCGACGACCGTCACCCGCAGTGCGTCCTGGTCGCCCCGGAGATGACGACCGCCCGTGCCCTTGCCGAGTGGCTCACCGACAAGGGGTTCCCGGCCGAGGTCGTGACCCCCGGGCCGGTCGCAACCCCGGGCGACTCGCTCGGGTTGTCGGAAGAAACCTTCACCGCCCTGGAAATCCGGGTGGCGGACCCGGAGCACGTCGGGCCCGCGCGGACCAAGATCGCCGAGCAGAAGGAAGCCCTCGAAGCGCTAGTGATTCAGGTGCTGAAGCGGAAGCGGGCCGATCGGACGGGGACGGTGACGGCGGTGTGCGAGGACTGCGGGAAGCCGTCAGACTGGCCGGCCACGGAGATGGGCACCACCCAGATCTGCCCGCACTGCGACAGTTACATGGATGTGCCCGACCCCGAGGACGACTGGGGCGACATCGACTTCTCGGGGGAAGAACCCGAGACGGAATCGCAGGACAAATAGGTGCCGGACGAACCGCATGCTGATCGAACCAATCCAGTTCGTCGTCGCCCCGGCCGAGGTCGGGCACACGCTTGCCAAGGTGCTCCGGTCCCGGCTGAACGGCCCGTCGTGGACCGACGTGCGCAAGCTGATCGCCGCCCGGCGGGTCAAGGTCGGCGATTCGGTCTGCTCCGACGACGCCCGCCGGCTCAAGGAGAACGAGGTCGTCGTCCTACTGGAGCAGCCGAAGCCGCTGCCGCGCGTCGCGCACCCGGAACGGCTCGTCGTAAGGCACCTCGACGACCACGTCGTCGTGGTCGAGAAGCCGGCGGGCGTGAACACCGTACGGCACCCGGCGGAGCTGGAGTGGTCGGAGCACCGCCGCCAGCTCGACCCGACGCTCGAAGACCTGACCCAGTGGGCAATCGCCCACCGCCTCGACCGCCCGCCGAAAGAGCTTCCCCGGCTGCGGATCGTCCACCGTCTCGACAAGGAGACGAGCGGACTGGTCGTGTTCGCCCGGTCCGCGGTCGCCGAGCGGGTGCTCGGGATGCAGTTCCGCAAACACACCGTCGTGCGGCGGTATCTGGCGGTCGTTCCCGGTTACTTACCCGCGCGGACGATCACGTCGAATCTCATTCCCGACCGTGGGGACGGCCGCCGTGGGAGCACGCGGTTACCCGACGTGGGGAAGGAAGCAACCACGCACATTGCCGTCGAGGAGCGGTTGCCCCGGTACACGATCCTGTCCTGCCGGCTCGAAACCGGACGGACCCACCAGATCCGTATTCACCTGTCCGAGGCGGGTCACCCGGTGTGCGGCGACAAGGTGTACGTGAAGAAGCCGACCGGGGAGGTGTTCGAGGACAAGAGCAACGCCCCCCGGCTCGCCCTGCACGCCACGGAACTGGGGTTCGAACACCCCGCGACCGGCGAACACCTCCACTGGTCGATGCCCCTGCCGGGAGACTTGCAGAAGTTCGTGGAGTCCTTGCGGAAGAGTGGGTCGTAGGGCACGCACTGCGTGCCGTCTTCTCGTGCGCCGACGGCACGCAGTGCATGCCCTACAAAGCACGCGGCACCGTCTTGGCTTTTCTGATTGTTGGAGTGTACTCACTTCGTGTCGGGTGCAAGACGGGATAAGTGACCGTCCTGAATTCGTCCCCCTCGACCCGACGATACCCAACGTCCCCTACCTCGTCAGCCCGTACCCCTTGATCTTCCGGTCCAGGGTCGAGCGTTCGATCCCGAGGATCGCCGCCGCCTGCGATTTGTTCCAGTCGGTGTGGCGGAGCGTCTCCAGGATGTGCCGCTTTTCCACTTCTTCCAGCGACTCGGGCTTGTAGTGGAATGCGTTGCTCCCGCCGCCCGCCAGCGGGCCCAGGTCCAGCTCCGAGAGCCAGATGTCGGAGGCGTCGATCACCGGCCCCGACCCCAGGGCGACCGCCCGTTCCACCACGTTCCGCAGCTCCCGGACGTTCCCCGGCCAGCGGTACGCCTTGAGCTTCTGGATCGCCGGGTCGGTGAACCCGCGCATCTTCCGCCCGGTCTCCCGGACGAACCGCTTCAGGAAGTGGTCGGCGATCTGGGGCACGTCGTCGAGCCGGTCGCGGAGCGGGGGGACGTCGAGCTGAACCACCTGGAGGCGGAAGAACAGGTCGCGGCGGAACGTCCCGGCTCGCACCGCCTCTTCCAGCGTCCGGTTCGTCGCGGCGACGACCCGCACGTCCACCTTGATCGGGGTGTTCCCGCCGACCCGCTCGAACGGGTGACCCTCCAATACCCGGAGGAACTTCGCCTGTGTGGACAGGGCCATCTCGCCGATTTCGTCGAGGAAGATCGTCCCGGCGTCGGCCGATTCGAACTTCCCGATCATCCGCTCGGTGGCCCCGGTGAAGGCCCCCTTCTCGTGCCCGAACAGTTCGCTCTCCAGCAGTGTTTCCGTGAGCGCGGCACAGTTCAGGCAGACGAACGGTTGCTCCCGCCGCGGGCTCGAATCGTGGATGGCCCGGGCGACGAGTTCCTTACCCACCCCGCTCTCGCCGCGGATCAGCACGGTCGCCTTCGTCTCCGCCACCCGCCCGATCTGCGTCTCGATGTGGTTGAGGGCGGAGCTGTCACCGACCAACTGGCTTTCCAGGCGCAGCTGATCTTTCAGACTCCTCACCTCCACCGACAGCGTCGCCTGTTTGCGGAGGCGGTGCCAGACGGTACCGAGCTGCCGGGCGACGGCGAGGGTGAATTCCAGGTCGTCCGGGTTGAGTGGGGCGTGCAGACTGGTTCGGTACAGGTGCAACAGCCCGAGGATCTGGTCCTCCCAGAGAACCGGGGCGCAGATCAGGCTCGCGACGCGCAACTCGGCGATGCTGTCGCGGTCTTTGAGGTGGCGCTCCAGGGCCACGTTCTCTGCCAGTACCGCTTGCTTGCTCGACAGCACTTCGTGGCTGACGAAGTTCGACACCTTGTGGTAGGTCTGGTGTTCCGGCCCGCGGTGCCGGTAGACCACCGGCTCCAGTTCCCGCCCCTCCTTGAGGGCGAGGACGGCGCCCACCTGGGCCGGGGTCGCCCGGAATACCGCGTCGACGACCAGCTCCCCGAGTTCGGCCGGCGTCGTGGCGTCGGCCATATCGAGGGCGAGCCGGTACAGGGCCGCCAGGGCCTGAGCCGGGGCGACCCGTGTGTCCTGCCGGACCGGTTCGGCGGGCGGGGTGGCCCCGGGGGGCGGGGCGATCGGCGGCAGGTAGCGGGTGTTCCCGAGCCGCTTCTTGATCTCAAGCCCGTCGCCCTTCTCGGTCGCCCGCGCCGATCGGGCCTGCGGCAGGTCCGGGAGCTGGGTGAGGTCTTCGATGAAGACGAGCTGGACTCGCCCGACCCGGACGTCGTCCTGCGGCGCGAGGCGGCGGTCCGTGCGGAGCTGGTCCCCGTTGACGTGGGTCCCGTTCAGGCTGCCGAGGTCGCGGATGAACCACCCGCCCTCGGCCGGGAACACCTCGGCGTGTTCCCGGCTGCACAGGTCGTCCCGCAGAACAATCCGGTTCGTCGGCGTGCGGCCGAGGGTGTACCGCATCCCGTCCTGGAGCGGGTACACATCGCCGAACCCGTCGTCCCGACGGACAACGAGAAATGCGCTCGGATTGGTGGCCATTTATTCCACGATAGGGCGGCGACTACGGCCGGGGAAGCCGAGTCGTCTGTTATCCGAAGAACAGCCAAAGCAACACACCGGCGGATCCGCCTGCAGACGCCAAGCACATCCCGCCCAGCCACCCTCGACCCGCTCCGCAGGTGTGCTTTTCGAACGCAACCCCATGCCCGGCAGGGGGAACCATCACTCCACGCCGGATGGGCGCGGCATTCGCTTCACCCGGCGGCACGAGCCGACACCGGTACGTCCACATGGCCGCGCCCACAAACAGCAACAGGTATGCCGCGAGGGCGACGACCAGGAACGGGTGCTCGGCCCCTGCCCGTTCCATCCCTTCCGTCGGGAACGCCTTCATGGCGGCCAGAGCCGCGACGCTATTGTTCACCAGATGGATCGCGATCGGAACCCAGAGCGACCTGGAAACCGCGTACGTGTAATGGAGACAGGCTCCCATCACGGCCGTGGTCAGGACGTACGACGGCGGCCAGAGGTGAAGGACGCCGAAGAACAGGGAGGTGAGGGCCACCCCCACCGTCCACCCGTACCGTCCCACCAGGCCCCGCCCGAGAAAGCCGCGGCACCACACCTCTTCCACGATCCCCGGTCCGACTCCGATCGCGAAGACCGCGAACGACCAGTGAAACCCGCTAAACGTATCCTGTAACGCCCGCCCGGGATCACCCAGGCCGCCGAGCCCGGTCAGACGGTACACAAATGGGTCGACCCACTCGGCCAGTGCTTGCGCGAGTGTGTCACTCAGGATCACGAACGCCGGGAGGGCGAGGAGACCGAGGCCCAGGTGGACGGGGGGCAGCCGCCGCAGCCCGACCTCTCGTGTCCACCCGGGGCCGGCGACAAGCCGGAACACCACCACCGCGTACACGAGCCCGGCCGCGTACCCGGCGGGGAACGACCACGCCACCGCCGCCCGGAGCACCTGCGGGACGGCCGGCACGCTTCCCGGTTCCGCACCAGGCTGAGTCTTCAACGCGTCCATGCCGCCGACCGCGAGCACGTAGAGCACCGCCAGGCCGACAACGGCGAAGACCGTCCCGAACAACACGGCCCCGAACCCGAGGGTCAGGATGCACGCCTCGACGAACCCCGGCCGAGGGAGTTTTGGCGCGGGCGACGCGACCGGAAGAACCAGGGGCAGCTCTTCCTCGACTCGGACCACGAGCGGGGGTTCGGGCGTCGGGCTCGGTTCAGCCATTACACATCCTACTCGTTAGTACCGTACCCATCCCTTGAACTCCATCAACTGCAGCAGCCACGGTGCCCGCCAGGGGTTCCACGCCGGATAGAAGACCGACAGCACCGAGAACCCGAGCAACACCGCCCCGAGTACCCGGCCCGCCCGCGCACCGGCCAGGCGATCGGCGGCGACCGGGATTGCCAACACCCACAACGGGGTGAGCCAGAACAGCCACCGCGGACCGCTCGTGAAGCCTCCGTAATTGTTCGTCTTGTAGATGTAGAACGCGATCACGACGGCCGAAACGGCCACCGTCATCCCGGCGAACAACGCCGGGGTCCACGCCGACCCCTTCCCACCGGCGACCAACTTCCTGAGGTCCGGCACAGCCCGGACGCCGACGCCCACCAGTCCGACCACCGCAAGGAGCCAGACGGGGGTGAGACTGAACCAGCCGTGATGCCCGAACAGTAAGTGGAATGCGTAGACGTCCTTCGATTCGTGGGCGAAATCAATTCCCTTTGCAAGCGGCGTGCCGTGCTTCGACCAGTGGCTCCCCTCGAAGTTGTACCACGGCCCGCCGAACTCACTGTACGCCGGCAGTACAGTGCCCAGAGCGAGGTAGTTGCAGAAAAACAGGCCGGCAACGGGGACCACTGCGGCCGGTACGAAGAACAGGACCGCCTGCCGCGGGCGGGCGATCAGGAGCGGCACACCCACACCGACCAGAAACGCCGCGGCGGGAAGGTCGAACGTGGCCGCGAGTGCGGCGAAGAACCCGCAACAGGCGTACCCGCCGGGAGCCATGTCGCGGCCTTCGGCCATCGCCATCAGAAGCGGGTAAGCGGCGAACAGCACGCAGAAAGCAGCTGGGAGATGGTTGTTCAGAGTGCCCGAAAAGGTAGTCAGGAATGTTCCGAAACACGCGGCGGTAAACGCGAGCAGGCGGCCGAAATCGGTCTTCCCCGTTGCCTCGATTAGCCGACCGAGAAGGACGAGATAGACCGCGAACGGGATCACGTTCACAGTGACCAGGATCGCCGGGATGACGAGCCAGCGGTCGGTCACGATGGACCACCCCTGCAGCTTCTTGAGGAGCCAGTACTCCCCGGCCAGGAGGGTCGCGAACAGTGGCGGCTTGCTGGAATAGAACTCCTTGGTGACCGGTTTGCCGGCGTCCGCCGGGTCGAGCGGTCTGAGGACGATGTCGAGGCTCTTGTACTGCCCCTCGGTGACAATCCCCTCGTCCTTGAACACCTTCGGGTTCCCGCCGTCGGGGTACGTGCGCTTGCCGATGACGTAAGTGCCGTCGTCGACGAGCGCCCGGACCGTCGCCCAGCGAGACTTGTCGTTCGAGCTGAACATCGGCGTCGGGTCAGGCCGGACCGGCGGCCACGGCCGCTCGGGATCGGGTCGGACCGTGCTGTACCCGTCCTTGGTCGGCGGCGTGTACCGACTCGGCTCCAGTACGTTTTCCGCACCGACCACCCTGGCCGCGGCGATCGCCACCGCTGCCGTCGTCAGCAGGAGGAACGCCGAGCGGCGAAAATCACTGGCATCGGCGGCCATCAGCTGGGTTCCGTCAAGGGAGTGGCGGGGGCCGGCGTCCGCTCGGCGACGCAGTACGGTTCGAGATCTTCCGGCCCCCGGTCGACGATCAGCTCGGCGATCAAGCCGGCGATCGCCAGCTGGGTGCCGAAGAGGAGCAGCCCGACCGAGAGGATCGCGAGCACGATCTGGGTCAACGAGCTCGCCCCGATCGTGCTGTCAGACATCCAGCGGACCACGGCGTTGACGGCAAGTGTGAGGAGCCCGAGAAAGCCGAACCCGATGGGAATCAGGCCCAGGTTCCCGAGCAGGTGTTGGGGCCGGTGACCGAACCCGGTGAGGAACTTGACCGTGATGAGGTCGAGAAATCCCTTGGCGAATCGCCGGACCCCGAACTTGGACCGGCCGAACTTGCGCGGCCGGTGGTGGATGACCAGCTCCCCGACCTTGAAGCCGCGGGCGTCCGCGAGTACCGGGATGAACCGGTGCAGCTCGCCATACAGACGGACTTCCTGGAATACTTCGGCCCGGTACGCCTTCATCCCGCAGTTGTGGTCGTGCAGCCTGACCCCGGTGAGTCTGCTGACCATCGTGTTGAAGACCATGCTCGGCCAGACCTTGTGCCACGGGTCGAACCGCACCTTCTTCCACCCGCTGACCACGTCCAGCCCTCCCCCAAGGGCGGCGAGGAAATGGGGAATTTCGTGCGGGTCGTCCTGAAGATCGGCGTCGAGGGTGATGATCGACCCGCCGCGTGCCGCGCGGAACCCCGCCGCGAGCGCAGCTGCCTTTCCGAAGTTCCGGCGGAACCGAATGCCGTGTACCCGGGGGTCGGCCGCGGCGAGCCTGGCGATCTCATCCCACGAGCCGTCCGTGCTGCCGTCGTCCACAAACAGGACTTCGACCCGGTTCCGATTGGCCGCCACCACCTCGGCGATCTCGGCGAACAGCGGGCTCAAGCTTTCCCGCTCGTTCATCACCGGGATGACGAGGGTGATGAGACCCGCATCGGCCGGAACGGCGGGTGCGCCCGGCGGCCCGTTCGCAGGCTCTCGAACCTGACGGCCGTTCGGCCCATCGGCATGATGGCCAGCGAGACCGGGAGGGGACAGCGGCTCAGACATCTGACGGCTTCACTCCGGCGGCAGGTTCGGCCTCTTCGCCCGGACCCGGTCGCCATGCGTACAGGGCAAGGGCGAGACAGATCTCCGCTACCGTCCATGTTAGCCGAAGGATGAGTGCGACGACCGCCGCCTGTGCTCCGGCCAGGGTCGGACCGGAGGTGGCGAGGAATTGGGGCCGGAGGGCGTATTCCAACACCAGTTCGCGGACCCCGATCCCGCCCGGGGCGACCAGGACCACGAAGCCGGCGACGTAGGACAGGGCCACCGCCCCGAGATCGGTCAGGCAGGTGTCGGGATGCCACGCCGGCGGGTCCGGGGCCACCGCCTCGACGGTCAAGGCCAGGCTCAATCCCAGCAGACACCAGCCCACGGCTCCTTGCAAGAGCCCCTGACCCAGCAGCGACAACGGCGGGCTCGGCAGAGGCCGGGCATCCGGACCCCGGACCTTCGCAACCCGGCGGGCGACCAGGTTGTTCAGGATTCCGAGGCCGAGGGGCAACCCGGCGATCGCGACGACGACGGCGATATTCCGGGACACCTCCTCGGGAAGGACCGCGATCCACGGGAGCAGGACCGCCGCGACCATGGCCCCCGCACCCATACTGCTGAGTGTTTCGTAGGTGGCCGTCACCGCGACCGGAAGCCGGTGAGCGCCCACCAGTCGGAGCATTTCCATCCGGATGACGATGACGGCGACTTTCCCCGGAATGTATTTCCCGAATTGACTAACGAAATAGGCCCGGAGCCCGGCGTAGAGGCTGACCCGCACCCCCTGGCTGCGCAACAGGCGGACCCAGAACCAGCCCCAACACGAATGTGCGGTCAGGTACAGGAGCCCGGCCGGCACGATGTATCCGAGCCGAAAGGCGAACGGGTACGGGTCGAGTTCCGGTTTCTGAAGGATCAGGACGAAGTGGCGCACCACTCCGAACACGATGGCGAGCGCGGCGGCCGTCTTGAGCGCGAGCCACAGCCACTTCAGGTTCCGGGACATGATAGAGATTGTAGGGTCGTGGGCGGGGCCCGGGGATCGTTCTTCAAAACCCGACGCGCCAAGGGTCCCCTGGGAGCACGGCCGTCACGGCCGCTCTCCTAAGAAATTATCACATAATATTCTTTAGTATATTAATCGTATAATTACATAGCAATTCACACGACAGTTTAATCAACCAAAGGTGGTTCTCGTCGTTTACGTCGTGCCGCACCAACAGGGCGCGGCACTTCGACAACCACGCCAGCGTCCGCTTCACCACCCAACGCCGCGACTTGGCCCCTCGATGACGCCGCGGAGAAGCCGGCCCCTTGATCGTCTTGTCGTAGCTGTTACTGACCGGCCGCCGACCGTGGGGGGTGAAGCGGACGCCGGTGACGCCGCCCTCGTGCCCCTTGAGGACCGGACCCTCCGCACCCGTGACCGCGTCCCACAGGCGGACGGTCCGGTCATCCGACCCGCTCGCCAGCCACCGGCCGTCCGGGCTGAAGCAGAGGCCCCAGACCCGGGCCGTGTGCCCGCGGAGCGTGAACTCACAACCCGGAGGGATCGCCGGAGCCGGCAGCGTCCCCGGGCGGCAGGGACGCGGCCGGCCGGTAGTCGTCGTCCAGCACCTCGACCCGGGCGGGGGCGTCGAGCACCGGGGTCGCGGCACGGGCGAGGCCCGCCCACTTCCGACGAACGCCCGGGATCAGCTCGTCCGGCCGCAGGTTGAGCGGGGTGATCACCCACCCGGCCGGCTCGCGGGCGAGCAGGATCGCCCACCCGTCCGGGTGTCCAGCCCGCCCCGGGCCAGGAGGTCCGCCAGCCGGTCCCCCTCGGTCTTCGCCCCGCCGAGCGAGTACACCGCGGCGGCCGATCCGCCGATCGGGCTCCGGCCGGCCCCCTCGACCCGGAAGACCGCCCGCTCCCGCCCCCCGGTCTCGCACAGCCGCATCTCCATCCGGTCCCCGGGGAACGCCAGAGCGGCCACCCGGACCCTGACCCATCGCTCCATGGCGGCCGGGGTCGTCGGGTCGTCGAACGCGGCCGGCTTGATGCCCAGGCCGATCACCCAGGTGTCACCGCGGCGGTCCAGATGCACGTGTCCCGGCCATTTGCCCTCGGTGTACCCGGCCTCGCCCAGAGCCCGGCCCACCCGCTCCGCGGCCGGCTTGAACCCCGCCGCGTACAGGATCTCCCGGCCGGGGCCGACGGACAGGCGTTCTCGCGCGACTGCCGCCGGTTCCGCCGCCGGGGCCGCGGGAGGAACCGAACCACGGGGCTCGGGCACAGCCGGTGGGGGGCTGGGCCGACTGGCCGTCCCCCGTCCCGTGACCCCGCACCGCGAGAACCACTCCGACCACCGCGACGGCGACAACGGCCACGCCGAGTGCGACCCGGCGGCCGTCCCGGTGGCGGGGCGGGCCGGCGGCCGAGCGAGCTTCGGCCCCTTCCGGGTCCGGCGAGGACAGGTCTGCGGACGCGGGCGGGAACAGCCCGGCGACAGTCCCGGCCGACACCTACCGCCCGCCCCACGGGTCGAGCACCATGTCGTCCGCCGACAGTGCCCCGGAAGCGGCCATTTGTTGCATCTGGTCGAGGGTGAACGGGCCGACCTTCCCGCCATTCCGGGCGAAGTACCAGTCGCCGGCCGGGGCGGGGGTCGCGGGCTGGGCCGTGCGGGGCGTCGGGCGGGACCGGTCGACGGCCGCGTACCCGAGGCGGACGAGGCTGATCACGCCGAGAATCGTGGCCCGGCCGAAGTCCGACCCGACCCCCGTGCGGTCGAAGTTCATGACCACCGCCGCCGCGAAGAACAGACCGACCGCCACGGCGACCATGTACGCGACGAGCGACCCGCGGTCGCGGAGCCATTTCCGGCCCAGTTCTCGACCTCCTTCTCGTACACCGGGCGTGTCCCTTCATGGCCGCCATCATCCGCCGCCGGAACCCGGCGAACGACGGCATCCGGTCGAACCGGACGAGGTGGGCCTTCTCCTTCCGGTTGTCGGTGGCCCCGAACTTCTTGACCGGGAAGCCCGCCCCCGGCCGGGCGGCCAGGAGCGCGGCCCAGGCGAACTCCACCTTGATGTGGTCGTAGGTCCACCACACCGCGACGGGAATACAGAGCGGCTTGAGGTAGCCCACGTTCCACTTCGGCCCCTCCGACCGGCGGGTGAGGTGGCGACTGGTCCGCTTCCGCACCCCGCCGCCCCCGGTCGCGCTGGCGGCGTAGGCGTAGAACCCCGCCGGGAAGTCGAACGTGCCCAGGTCGCCGATCTTCAACCCCGTCGCGGCCTCCGGGAGGTGGAAGAACGCGACGTACGTGCCGGGCACCTCCGACGGCCCGGTCCATGGGCCGTGGTCCCGAGCCCGTATGACCGCCACCAGACGAGGTCGGCCAGGTTCCCCGCGTCGACCCACGAGTGCGAGAGGTCGATCGCGCTGACAGGCCCGAGTTCCGGCCGGGCGAGTGCCGGTCGCAGCCAGCCCCTCTGGGTGCGGTGCTGGAGCCCGGTCGGGAAGTGCATCACCCGGATCGGGTTGGCGGCGAACAGCCGTCCGGCCAGGCGTGCAAATTTGGCCGGCGACATGTCGACCTCGTCCACGAACCCCCGGCGGAACAGGAAGCGGCTGCCCCACTGCACCCAACCGCCGTCCGAACACGCCATCCCGTCCCCACACGCGGCCCCCGCAGAGCCCAGCGGGCCGACCCAGGCCGGGCCGTTGCGGGCCAGGAGGGCGCGCTGCCGCTCCAGCAGGCGGTCGTTCGAACCGCCCCGGGCGAGTTCGGCTTGCGTACGGATGAACTCGGCCCGCTCGGGCTGGACGAGAACGACCAGCCAGTCGGCGAGGACCAGCCGCGGGGTTTCCTCGTCCGGGTTCTGAATGATCGCTTTCAGCAGGGCTCGCCACTCGGTCGAAGTCGTCACCATCATGGCCTGAAACCTCTGGCGAGGTTCAGGGCCGCCGGAACGGTGGCCATCTACGCGGTCGTTCGCCACACTTACCCGACGCTCACGCAGGCGTCGGGTGGGTCGGCGCGCGGCACCATGCCGCAGGCCGTTCTTTGGACCAGGTGCTCTGTTGAATCCTTCGGGCGGGTAATGGGCTCCAATGTTACATGAAGCCAACAACCCCGATGACCAAGTCCCCGCGGGCGGTCGCCCGGGAGGCGCTGCGCCTGGCCCAGGAATCCCTACCGC
>JAQGHQ010000075.1 GCA_028288765.1 Gemmataceae bacterium
GGCCCCGACCCCCGCGATCCCCGCGGCCGCCCGCGCCGCCGCTCGCGCCCCCACCGGTGTACTCCCGCTCCAACTCCGCCTCGTACTCGGCCAGCACGTCCTTCGAGAGCAGGTGCTTGTAGTAGGCCGGGTCCACGTCGGAGACGTGCAGGAACCCGTTCCGGCCGATCCCGAAATCGACGAACGCGGCCTGGATGCTCGGCTCGATGTTGACGATCCGGCCCTTGTAGATGTTCCCGACGTAACTTTCCTGGCTCGACCGTTCGACGTACAGCTCTTCGAGCACGCCGTCCTCGACGATCGCAATCCGGCACTCCTCCGGCTGGAGGACGTTGATCAGCATCTCTTTCTTCATCGTATTTCTCGCGGGTTCGTCCCCGTCATCAGTCGGCCGTCCTTCGGGAGAAGCCGTCCGCCGGGCCGTCTTCCCCGGAATTGGGGGGTCGGGCGGGGGTAGCAGACGGAAGCCGAAAGACCGAAGCCTGATGACCGGGGAATAATGACCATGGACTAAAAAAACGCGACGCCCCCGCGGCGCGGAGGGCGTGTCTCCTACTCCACCACCGGCCCACTCGGGGACGCCCCCCAGTGGGCCTCGGCGGGTTGGGTTTCGGTGTCCCGGACCGGGGCCGCAAGCGCGGCCGGGTCCAGGGGTAATGTCTCCGCCGGTCCGTCCGGCGGGTGGTCGGTCGGGTCCGGGCTCGTGACCTCGTCGCGGAGTTCGAGAACGTCCCGGCTCAGCACCGCCCCCTCGTCGAGCAGGTCGGCCAGGCCGAGCAACCGGATCACCTCGTCCGCGCGGGCGGTGCCCGTCTGGGTCACCCACAAATCGAGTTCGAGAACCCCCGTTCCCAGCTCCTCCCCGGAACAGGGACGGGGGCAGGCATCCGTCTTATCCCTTCCGGAGGTTGGGGGCCGGAGTTTGACTTCGAGAGTGCGGAGATACGGGCGGATGTTCAACCGCTTCGGGCTCGGCCGCAACCGGTCCACCCAGACCTTGTCGGCCTGAACGAGTTGATGGCATCCGTCCCACGTGTCTGTCACCCGCGCGCCCGGGAGGGGGAGGCGGTAAACTACCCGCCGCGGGATCGCGGTCGTCCTCATGGGGACGACCGACACGGTCGTGAACGAGAGCCCGGCCGGGGCCTGCTCGCCGAGTAGGGCCAGCACTTCGGAGGGGTCGCAGGGGCGGGTGAGTTCGAGTTCCAGGACCTCGTCCCGGCCGACGACGCCGAGCGGGAGGGACAGGGCGAATACGACGCGGGGGGAGGGGTGGAACCCGGCGGTCGACTTGTACGGGAGACCGGCGCGGCGGAGCATCCGCTCGAGACACCGCATGAGGTCGTGGTGGCTCAACAGCCGGAGCGTACCGGCCTTCGCGAAGCGGAAACGGAGTTTGTCACCGAGCATCGGGCCCGGGGACCCCGTCGGGAGTACAAAGTGCAAAGTGCAAAGTGCAAAACAGCAGACCGGACAACGCCCGGGTCTGTCATTTTACATTTTTCACTTCACATTTTTCACTCCCCAAAGGGTCACCCCCTCCTGACCCTCCCCGGCGAGGGTAGGGTCGGACGGAGGCCGGCGTTCCGGTGCCCGGTATCGTGGGGACTGGGCATGGCGGTGGTTCGGGGTTCCTCGTCGTCTCAACCCGCTCGCGGGCCACTGGGTCCGGGCCGTCCCACCGGGGTTTGGTGCCCCAACCGGTCGGGAACCGGGCCGGCCTCAGTCGACCGTCTCGGGGAGGATGCGTCGTAGTTGGTCGCGTAAGTAATTGCTCACCTGGCGGGCGGTCTCCAGCCGCAGCGCGTGCTGCGCGACCCGCTCCGCCTCTTCTACCTTCAGTTGTCTAATCACCCGCTTGATCTCGGGGATTTTCCGGGGGGTGGCGCTGAGCTGCCGCAACCCCAGGCCGACGAGGAGGGGGACGTAGAGCGGCTCGCCGCTCATCTCCCCGCACACGTTCACGTCGATCCCTTCCCGGGCGCCCGCCTCCACCACCATCCGGATCAGCCGTAACACGGCCGGGTCCGCCGGGTTGTAGAGGTGGGCCACGTTCTCGTTATTCCGGTCCGCCGCCAGCGTGTACTGGACCAGGTCGTTCGTCCCGATCGAGAAGAAGTCGGCCTCCTTGGCCAGAACGTCGGCCAGGAGCGCGGCGGACGGCACTTCGATCATCGTACCAACCGGGATGTCCGATTTGAAGGGGATTCCGGCGTCCTCAAGGTCTTCCCGGACTTCATTCAAGAGCGTCTTGCACTGCCGGAGTTCTTCGACCGTGCTGATCATCGGGAACATGATCCGGGCGTCCCCGTACCGGCCGGCCCGGAGGAGGGCCCGGAGCTGGGTCTTGAACAGGTCGAGCTTCCGCAGGCAGAGGCGGACGCTCCGCAACCCCAGGAACGGGTTCTTCTCGTTGCTGAGCAGGCCCGACACGCTGGAGAACTTGTCGGCCCCGAGGTCGAGGGTCCGGATCACCACCGGCCGGTCCGGGCCGATCGTCTGGAGGACCGACTTGTACGCCTCGTAGTGCTCGGCCTCGGTCGGGTCGGCGGTCTTGTTCAGGTACAGGAACTCGGTCCGGTACAGCCCGACCCCGTCCGCCCCGCGCTCGGCGCAGTGGGCCGCCTCCTGGGCCAGTTCGATGTTCCCGAGCAGGCGGATCGCGACGGCGTCGAGGGTGACCGCCGGCTTGTCCCGGAGGGCGTCGTACCGGTCCACCCGGGTCAGGAGGACGGCCCGCCGCTCCTCGTACTCGGCGACCGTCCGGTCGTCCGGGTCGATGACGACCAGTCCCCGCTCCCCGTCCACGATGACTATGTCCCCGCCGGACACGTCGGTCAGGAACCGGCCGACCCCGACCACCGCCGGGATCTCCAGGGCCCCGGCCAGGATGGCGGTGTGGCTGGTCGGGCCGCCGCTCTCGGTGGCGAACGCGGACACGGTCCGGGGGGTGAAGTCGGCGGTGTCCGAGGGCATCAGGTCGTTGGCCACCACGATGACCGGGCTGCCGACCGCCAGGAGCGGTTCATCCCGGTGGCCGAGCAGGAGGACCAGGACCTGCTTCTCCAGGTCGATCATCTCGGCCGCCCGGCGGCGGACCTCGACCCCGGCGTGCTCCCCGAGCTTCGCCCCGGCCTCCTCCAGCTTCTTGACGTACTCCCGGATGCCCCGGCTTACGGCGTACTCGGCGGAGAAGTTCTGGGTCCGGATCAGTTTCTCGATCTCGTTCCGGAAGGAGTCGTCGGCGAACGCCGAGGCGTGGGCGCCGAAGATGTTCCCGAGCGCCTGGCCGAGCCGGGCGCTGATCCGCTTGTGGGTCTCCTCGGCTTCCGCGGCGGCCTCGCGGAGCGCCTGCCGGAGCCGGTTGATCTCCGCCGGGATCTGTTCCGGGGGGACGGTCCGGTACGGGATGCGGACCCCCTCGGTGTCCAGCACGAGGGCCGGGCCGATGGCGATGCCGGGGGACACAGCGATGCCGTACCTGATTTCCATTTCGCCGGTGTATCCGGGCCCGAGCGGTCGGGGTGGCCCACGGCCGGCCGGGCGGGTCCGGGGTGGGGGCGGTTTTGTCCGCGGGGGTCAGATCGTGTAGTCCTCCCCGCCGGGTGCGGCGAGGATCTCGGCCAGGGGGTCGACCGCGGCCGCCGCGTCCGACCCGGCAACCTCCAGGACGACGTCGGCCCCCTGCTCGGCCATCAGCGTGATCAGGTCCCAGACACTCTTGCCGTCGGCCTGGAGGTCCCCGTTGTAGAGCGTCACGGAGGACGCGAATCCCATGGCCGTTTTGGTGAACAGCGCGATGATCCGGGGATGAAGACCGCGGGGGTTGGTGATCCGAACGGTCCGGCGGATCGGTCCCTCCCCGGCCGGGTCGGGCACACAGGCCGGCTGGCCCGTCGGGCCGCCCGGCAGGTCCGCCCCGTCCTGTGCACCCGCCCCGTTCCCGGCTCGCCCCTGTGTCATGACTCCCACCCCGTGGTAAGGCTCGCGGCCCGCCGCCTTGAGGGTGCGGGTCACCACCCGGGGGCGTTCTCCAACAGGGCCCAGATCTCCTCCCGCGTCGTACACGCACGGAGCTGGCGGACGTACTCGTCGTTCCGCATCGTCCGGACGACCGCTTCCAGTGCCCGGAGGTGGTCCCCCGGCCGGTCCTGGGGCGAAACCAGGAGGACGAATACGTACACCGGCTCGCCGTCGAGGCTTTCGAATGGCAGACCGGTCTTGGACAGGGCGAGGGTGCCGATCAGCCGGTCGACGGCCGGGTGCCGGGAGTGGGGGATGGCAATGTTCTTGCCGATCCCGGTGGTGCCCAGCTGCTCCCGCCGCAACACCGCCCGGGTGATGTCTTCCAGGTCGGCGTCGCGGAAATACCCGGCCGCGCTCAGCCCGCCGACCATCTCCCGGATCACCCGCTCCTTCACCCCGGTGACCGCGGCCGAGTCGCGCGGGTTCACGTCGGCGGCGGTGGTGGCCAGGGCCGGAACGATGGCATCCCGGACGATGAAGTTGGTCAAACGCATGCAGGGGGCTCCTCGTCGCGGCAGGTCGGTCGTCGCCGGGTTCATCTGTACCCCCCAGGGCCGGTGCGGCGGGCGCTCGGTCGGGCCGGCCGGCGGCTCACTTTTCGCCCACGTCGTTGTGCGAGGGGTCCCGGCGGTGGTCCTGGAGTCGCTCCTTGTAATGCTTGATCTGCTGCTTGATCTTGTCCGCGGCGAGGTTGAAGGCGGCCGGGACGTCCACGGCCTGCTCGGTCGCCACGAACTCGTGCTTGTGCTCGGCCTTGGCCAGGATCTCGACCCGGAGCTTGTCGGCATGGTCCCGGTGCAGGTCGACGGTCACCCCGATCGAGTTCAGTCGGTCGAAGTACCGCAGGAGCCCTTCAGCCTTCTCCTGCAGCGCCTTGAGGGTCTCGTCATCCAGATGCCCGTGTCGGGCGGAAACTGTCACCTGCACCGGTTTAACCTCGTATCCGGCGGCCGGCCGGTGCCGATTACGGGGCGCGGGCGACCACCATATGGGGTGGGAGAGGGCGACCTGGATTCCCAATCGTGCTGATTGTACAGCCGGCTGTGAGGGCCTTCAACCTACTGCCGGCAGGAGTTTGGGAACGGGGAGGGCGGGCGGCCGGCACACCCGGACACGTCCCGTCCACCCGGCCCCCTCGCGCGGACGGCGGATCGGTCACGGGAAGCGAGCGGCCTCGGCCAGGCGGTGCAACTCGCGTACCGCCTCCGCCGGCCCGCTGGCCGCGCCGAACACGGCGGTGCCCGAGACGAACACCCCGGCCCCGGCCCCGGCCGCGAGCGGGATCGTCCGCGGGTCGATCCCGCCGTCGACCTCGAGCTCGCACCCGGGGTTGAACCGGTCGATCATCCGCCGAAGGGCCCGGACCCGGTCCGTACTCCCGGGGATGTACGCTTGCCCGCCGAAGCCGGGGAAGACGGTCATGCACAGGGCGAGGTCGGCGTCTCCCAGGAACGGCTCGACGCTCCCGACCGGGACGTCCGGGTTGAACGCCAGCCCGGCTTTCCTCCCGAGGTTGTCCCGGATGCGGCGGAGCATCGGCCGGGGGTCGTCGAGCACTTCCAGGTGGACGATCAGGGTGTCCGCCCCGGCCGCCGCGAACCCGTCGAGGAACCGCGCGGGGTGCTCGACCATCAGGTGGACTTCCAGCGGCAGCCGGGTGACCGGCCGCAACCCCTTGACCACCACCGCCCCCATGCTCAGGTTCGGGACGAAGTGCCCGTCCATCACGTCGACGTGGATCCGGTCGGCCCCGGCGGCCTCGACCTCCCGCACCTGCTCGCCGAGCCGGGAGAAGTCGGCGGATAGGATCGACGGCGCGATCGCGGTCATGAGTGACTCGCCGGGGAAAGAAGACAGAAATGCCGCCAGGACAACAGGATTATCGTGATTTCATCATATCCTTTTCGTCCTGTTATCCTGCCAGGCGCCCTGGTTCTTTCTATTGCCTTCCGGCGTCGAGCGACACGTCGAGTTGCTGGCCGACGTAGAGCGGGGGGTCCGGAGCGTCGATCGCGTAGATCACCTGGAGGACGCGGGTGTCCACCCGCTCGGTGTTTCCCCCGGTGAGGGACCGCTTCGGGATCACGTACGGCTCGACCCGGACGAACTTCAGCGGGTACTGCTGGCCCGGGTTGCCCCGGGGGCTCGCGGTCCCCGGAATGCCGGGCCGGAACCGGCCGATGTCGTTCTCGTCGACGTCCACCCGGACGTGCAACTTGCCGACGTACCCGAGGACGATCAGCGCCTGCCCCTGGGTCGTGGCCACGTACTCCCCGGGGCGGACGTTCACCTGCAAGACCTTGAACCCGACCAGGTCGGCGTCCGGCGGCAGGCCCGCCTCCCGCGTCGGGCCGGCGCGGCGGACCCGCGGCGCCGTCACCTTCAACCGGTCGAGTTCGGTTCGCGTTTGCGCGAGCTGGGCCTCGGCCTGCTTCACCGCCGCCGCGGCGACCAGCCGGTCCGGCTCCCACGCCCCGGCCTCGGTCAGGGCGAGGTCCGCCCGGGCCTTGGTCAGCTGGGCGCCGGCGACCTCCATGGCCATCTGCCGGCCGATCAGCTCCTCTTCCGAAACGGACGACGACAACTCGCCCCTCTTCGACCGCTCGTACAGCTTGGTCTTGTCCGCCAGGTTCGCCCGCATCTCGGCCACCTTCGCCCGGAGCGGCGGCAGTTCTTCCGCCCGGGGCATGTCGAGCAGCTTTCTCTCCTGGGCCTTCGCGCTCGCCAGGGTAGCCGCCCGGACGTCCCATTCGGCGGCCAGCTGGCGGTCGTCCAGCTCGAACAGCAGGTCCCCGGCCGTGACCCGGTCGGCCACCCGGACGTGGACCGCCTTGGCGACCCCCGGCAGGTGTGTGCCGATCGAGATGTTCTCGGTCTCCGGCTCGACGATCCCGGCCCCGGCGACCGTGTTCGGGTATAGGGACCGGGCGGGTTCGACCGGAGGGCTCACCGGCGGCGGCTTCTGCTGGGCTTTGGTCATCTGCAGGACGGCGAAGCCGAACGACACCACCGCCAGTGCGGGTAACAAGTATCGGGTAATCATGGGCATCTCCGGAGAGCTGTTTCGGGTCCCGCCCCCGACTGGTGACAGCCCTCAGCTCGGGGCAACGTCCCGGGCTGGCTGGCGGGCTTCCACCTTCTCGATCCGCCCGTCGGACATGAACACAATCCGGTCGCCGAAGTCGTAGACCCGGCTATCGTGGGTGACCACGATGACCGCCCGGTCGGCCTCCACGGCCACCTGCCGGATCAAGGTCATCACCGTCCGCCCGCTGGCCGCGTCCAGGGCGGCCGTGGGCTCGTCGCACACCAGCAGTCGCGGGTCGTGGACGAGGGCCCGGGCGATCGCGACCCGCTGCTGCTGCCCGCCCGAGAGCTGGTTCGGGAACGACTTCAGCCGGTCGCCGAGGCCGACGGCGGTGAGCAACTCCCCGGCCTTCGCGACCGCCTTCTTTCGGTCCCACCCGGCGACCAGGAGCGGGACCGATGCGTTCTCCGCCGCCGTGAGCGAGGGCAGCAGGTTGTACTGCTGGAACACGAACCCGATATTCTCCCCCCGGAACCGGACCTTCCGCCCGCCGCCCATCCGGGTCAGGTTCTGCCCGAGGACCTCGACCTCGCCCTCGGAGGCGTCGAGGAGCCCGGCCACGATCGAGATCAGCGTGGTCTTCCCGCACCCGGACGGGCCGACGAGCAGGACCAGTTCCCCGTAGGGAAGGTCCAGGTCCACGCTCCGAAGGGCGGTGACCTTGGCCTCCCCGGTGCCGTACTCCTTGGCCACCCCGGTCAGGCTGACGGCCGACCCGAGGCGGGGGTGCGGCGAGCGGAGAGCCGGGTCTGAGAAAGTCACGGCCGGCATGTTCGTCCTTCCCCCGAGTCTGTCTTCCCGTCCGCGCTCCGACCCCCGCGTTATCGGAACACCACCCCGGCTTCGAGGACCAGCACCCGGCGCATGCTCACCAGGGCCGCGAGGGTGACGATCACCACCACGGCCCCGCCGGTGACGACCAGGATCTGCCAGGGGAAGTAGAAGGCCGGCGGGGCGCTCTTGACCACCCGCTCGAACACGTACCCGAACAGCGCCGCCCCGCCGACCCCGATCCCGTACCCGATCACGCCCACCACCAGCGCCTGGAGCATGATCATCCGCACGAGCCGGAGGTTCCCGACCCCCATCGCCTTCAGCGCGCCGAACTGTTTCAGGTTCTCGATCGTGAACAGGTAGAAGGTCTGCCCGGCGATCGCGCACCCGACGAAGAACCCGAGGGCGACCGTGATCCCGAAGTTGATCGGGATGCCGGTCCGCTGGAGGTAGTACCGGATCGTGGTCCAGAAGAACTCGTCGTCGGTCAGGGCTTTGAACCCGGTCTGCACGTCGATCCGGCGGCAGACCTCGGCCGGCGGGACGTCGGGGTCCGCCTTGGCCAGGACGAAGGACAGCGTCTTCCGCTCCTGGGGGATGAACTGGACCGCCTGGGAGTACGTGCAGTACAGGATGGGGAACGTCTGGAACGTCGGGCTGCACTTGCACATCCCGACGATCACCGCCCGCTTGTCGTTCAGCTCCAGCGTCTTCCGCCCGGGGACGAACGGCTCGTCCTTGAACAGGTACCGCCACCCGAACTCGTCGATAAAGACCGCGTCCGGCTGGCGGAGGTCCTCGATGTTCCCGTGGACGATCCGGGCCGGCCCCGGGGCGCCGACGAGGGTCGCGTTGTCGAGCCCGAGGATGAGCATCTGCTGGAAATTGCCGTCGGCCAGCCGGGCCCGGCCCTGGCCCTTGTAGAGCCGGACCGCCCACTTCACCCCCGGCACCCCGCGGACCCGGTACAGGTCATTCTCCGACAGCGGCTTGACGTCGTCGACGAACTGGACGTTCCGGTCCATCACCCAAAGGTCGGCCCCCTGGACGTCCCGGATCTGGCTCGTCGTGTTCCGCATCAGCCCGCAGAAGATGGAACTCTGCTGGGCCATCAGCAGGGCGGCGAACCCGACCCCGAATACGATCCCGAAGTACTTCGCCTTGTCCCCGGTCAGCATCTTCAGCGCGACCCAGTTCATGGCTCTTCTCGGGAAGAACAAGGAGGAGAACGAACCACAGAGTCACAGAGGGCACAGAGCCCAGAACAGAGAGTACGAAATATGAAAGTTAGTCAAACATAGACAATTATATAATTAATTTATATTTGATTTCTCGGTGCGTCCGGGCTCTGTGACTCTGGGGTTCGTTCCTCTTCCTTCCTCGACCCGCCCGCCGCCGCCAACGGGTACGGCGGTTCCAGCCCGAGGGCCGCGAGCGTGAACCGGGTGACGTGGTCGGCGACCGCGGCGGCGTCCAGGGCGTCCACCGCCTCCTTGTCGAAGATCAGTTCCGCGACCGGCCGGTTCTGGCGGTAGAAGAGGATCTGCCCCATGACGCTGAACCCGGTCATCAGCAGTCGGCGGGGGTCGGCCCCCGGCAGCAGTTCGTGAAGAATGTCCCGGAGCCGGAATGCCTTCGGCCGGATGTACTGGAGAATGACTTCCTGCCCCGCCGCCGAGGGGTGGGCGAATTCCCGCATTAGGAGCTGCATCGCGGTCGGGCGGGCCGGGGCGTGCGTCCGGCCGACCATGATCCCGATGAAGGCGCGCAATTTGTCCACCGCCGCGGTCCCATCGGGCCAACTCGGCATCGACTCCGGGCCCGCGTCCGCACAATCGTGGGCGGCCTTCAAACACTCGACATAGAGTCGTTCCTTGTCCCCGAAGTAGTAACTGATCGCGGCGATATTCACATCGGCATCGCGGCAGATCTCGCGGACAGTGGCCGAGTCGAAGCCCTTCTTCGCGAAGACCACCTCGGCCGCAGCCAGCAGTCGCCCACGCGACGCCGAAGCACCGGGGATTGAACCTTGTTGTTCAATCGGTACGTCCAAGGTGAATCACACGGGTCATGGTCAATCGTTTGTTTCACTTGCCGCCAGTACCCTAGCAAACGTTTGTTTCACGTCAAGCGTTTTTCTTCTTCTCTGTCCTCATCGGGATCTGGTTGGACTGGAAGGTTGGCTCGTCGGGTGAGGTTGAATGGCCGTGGGGCCGGGCGGAAAGTAGGCTGTCGAGATGAGCTACCGTTTCCCGATCGCCCGCAAGCTCCTGGCCTTCGCCGGCCGGGCCCGTCGCAACTGGCTCGACCGGCACCGGAACAGGTTCAACTTCTGGATCCACATGCTCGGCATCCCGCTCGCGTGCGCGGGGATTCCGCTCTTGTTCGTCGTCGAGTGGTACTGGGGGGTCGGTGCGATCGTCGGGGGGTATCTGCTCCAGTGGATTGGACACCGAGTTGAGGGGAACGACGTTGGGGAGTTTATTCCCGTCAAGAAGCTGCTCGGGCTCTCATACGTCTCGATTGCCCCCCCACAATCCTCGCCGAAGAGATGACCCGGTCCTGCCGCAAAGCCCGCCGGGGACCGCTCTCCTGCTCCTCCCCTATTCCCCGCACTTGAGCCTGTTGCTCGTCATTCCCCCAGATTCCGCTCCGCCGGTCCGGACAACCGCTTCAACCGGCAAAGTTGCTGAATTCTTTCTTCCGGCGGGCCGATAGCTTCCTCGGATGCCCCGCCGTGGCGTTCGCGCCGGTCTGTCGTGCCACCGCACACCGACCGCGTGGCGAGGCCGATGGGGACGGTGGCGGCACCACGACGACGGACGCGGGACGGGGAACACTATGAGCTGGAACCGTTGGACGGCGTGGGTTCTCCGCGGGCTGGTCGCCATCGGGCTGGCCGGCCTCGTCGGCTGCAAACAGCAGATTTTCATGGAGCCCGGTGACTACCAAATCGCCGTTACAGCCGGTCTCCCACCGAACCTGGGGACGAACCCGCACGACGCCATCCTGCCGTCGACCGTCGACCGCCATGGGGACGGCCCGTCGACGGTCCGCCACCCGAATTACCCGGCCCGGTACGTCACCCTGAAAGAGTGCATCGCGGTTGCGCTGGAGCAGGGTAACACCGGGTTCCAGAACCCCCTCCAGCTGGGGAACAAGCAGGACATCCTCCCGAGCTTCACGGGGGGGACGGTCGCCAGCACGGACGCGATCCGGGCGTTCGCCCTCGACCCGGCGAACGTCGGGTCTAATATCGAGCGGGCGCTGTCGAAATTCGACGCCCGCTGGATCACCAGCATGCAGTGGCAGAAGAACGACAACCCGGTGGCCGCCCAGTTCGTGTCGTTCCAGTCGCAGAACGACACCGCGAACCTGAGTACGGCCCTCGTCAAGCCGTTACCCACCGGCGGTGTCGCCGGGATCACGTTCAGCGTCAACTACACGAAATTCTCGAACATCCCGGCGGCGCAGGCCACCAGCTTCATCAGCCCCAACTACACCCCCCAGTTGCAGTTCGTATTCGAGCAACCGCTGCTGCAGCTGTTCGGGGTGGAAGTGAACCAGCTCACCAACATCGCCCCGACCAGCCTGCTGATCACAGGCCTCCGGCCGAGCGGCGGGCAGACGACGGAAGGCATCCTGCTGACCCGCATCCGGTACGACCAGTCCCGGGCGGATTTCGAGCGGGTGGTCAATTACCTGCTGGTGAGCGTCGAGACGGCTTACTGGAACCTGTACAGCGGTTACTACAACCTGTACGGGCAGGAGGAAGGGCTGCGGCAGTCTTACGAGGGGTACCGGTTCACCCAGGCCCGCGTCGGGGCCGGGACCGACCCGCCCCAACAGCTCGACCAGGCCCGGGCCCAGCTCGAACTGTTCCGGGTGCAGGTCATCCGGGCCCGCGGCCAGGTGCTCGAGAGCGAACGGCAGCTCCGCGGTCTGATGGGGCTGCGGAGCGACGACGGGACCCGGCTGGTCCCCATCGACGAGCCGAACCTCGCCAGGTTCGAGCCGGACTACTACGACGCCGCGAACGAGGCGATCGCGTTCCGCCCCGAACTAATGATCGCCCGCGAAGACCTGAAGGCCCAGCAGCTGAACAATGTCCTCCAGAAGAACCTCCGCCGGCCGGACCTGCGGTTCTACAGCAGCTATAACATCGCCGGCCTGGGCACCCGGCTGGACGGGTCGGAGACGATCCTCAACGGGGACGGGACCACCACCCCGGGGAACGCCCTCGCGAATTTTCAAGCCAACCGGTTCAACTCCTGGACGCTCGGGCTGCGGATGGACATGCCGCTCGGGTTCCGCGACCAGAACGCCGCGGTCCGCCAAGGCCAGCTCCAGCTCACCCGGAGTTACATCCAGCTCCGGGACTCGGAGCTGAAGACCCTGGAGTACCTGACGAGCCAGTACCGTCAGGTGATTCAGACGTTCGACGTGCTTCCCCCGCTACGGGCCCGGCGGGAAGCGCTCCAGCTGTTCCTGTACAAGTTCCGGGTCCGGATCGAGATCGGGCAGTACCAGTCGACGGAGTACATCAACTACCTCCAGGGCCAGCGCGACCTCGCCGACGCCATCGCCCAGGAGTTCGCGGCGATCGCCCAGTACAACGCGGCCCTGGCGGCGTTCGAATTCGCGCGGGGGACGATTCTCCGGTACAACAACATCAGCCTGAGCGAAGGGCCCCTGCCGCCGGGGGTGCAGAAGCGGGCGAAGGACCACGAGCGGGAGCGGACGGAGGCGGCGATCAAGCTCCGCGAACGACCGGCGACCGACCCGGCCCCGGTCAGCCCGCAGAGCCAGTGGATCGGCCCGGCCGTGGGCTCGCCGACCCTGCCCCCGCTGACCAACATGCCCCCGCCTCCTGAGCTCATCCCGGCCCCGAGGCCGCTGGACCCGAAGGCTCCGAACCTCCTCCCCGCGCCGCGGCCGGAGGACCCAAAGCGGGGCCCGGACGCGTTCCGGCCGAACTCGCTGCCGAGGCTGGCCCCGGATGCGGGCCAGACCACGGCACCCGGGAGCACGGCCGGGACGCCTTCACCGGATGCGTTCTTCACCCCGACTGGCTCGACCGTGTCGCTCCCCCGGACCGAGCCGATCGGCATACCGTCTCGGGGGCCCAACGGGGCGGCCGAAGCACCCCAACCGGTGCCGCAAGGAACGGCTGTGCCGCCGGCCGGGAATGGGCCATCAGTCCCACCGCTCCCGCCTCCCCCGCCTCCCGTCGGCGGTATGCCGGCCGTACTCCCGACACCGCCCTCACCCGCGGGCGGAATACCGGCCACTCTCCCGCCATCATCCCAGTCCGGGGGTGTGCTCCCGGTCCCCTCGCCGCCGTGGGGCCCTCCGGGCGGGCCGACGATCCCGGCCTCGGCCAAGGAACCACCCTGGTGAACGCCTGGCGTTGGCCCGACGCCCCCGGTTCAGGAACCGGGGGCGTCCTTGTTCATTCCCGCATCACCTCCGGGCGGGGCGGCTTTTCAGACCCTCCGCTCCTTCGGCGTGTCGGCCTGCGAACAGCTCGTGCCCCGACCAATCTTTGAAATATCCCATCGGTCTGTGGCCTTGCGGCGGCCGTGGATTATGTTCTAATCGAGAAGTCGAGCCTCCCGCCTGGACCTTCCTGCCACCCCATTCCCAGGGGCAACCGAGTGACTACCCCCGCTCCTCACCACCACCCGATCGGCGTCACGCGCCGCGAGGTGCTGCAAGTTGGATACTCGGGGCTCCTCGGCCTCGGCCTGACCGGCCTCGGACGGGCTTCGGCCGGGACCTCGCCAGGCTCGGGGAAACAGCCCAAGTCCGTCATTCTCGTCTTCCTGACCGGGGCCGCGAGCCATATCGACACGTTCGACCCGAAGCCCGACGCGCCGGCCGAGATCCGCGGACAGTTGAAAACGATTTCGACCAGGACCCCCGGGCTATTGGCGACCGAGTACCTGCCGAAGCTGGCCGAGCGGTCCGACAAGTATGCCGTTGTCCGGACCCTGTCCCACAAGGACAACAACCACACCGCCGCGACGCACCACCTGATCACGGGTGCCCACCAGCCCGGCGTCCGGTTCGACAAGCCGCTGTCCCGGGACGACTTCCCGTGTTACGCGGCGGGGGCCAGTTTCCTCCGCCCGCCGACCCCTGGCGTCCCGGCCGGGGTCACCCTGCCGACCTTCCTGGCCGAGGGGCCGCTCGTGTGGCCCGGCCAGCACGGCGGCTTCCTCGGCCCCAAGCACGACCCCTGGCAGATCACCCGGGACCCCAACCTCCCCGGGTTCAAGGTCGACAACCTTCGACTGGCGGACGGGATCGAGGTCAACCAGCTCCGGGACCGGGTCGCCCTGCTCGACGAGGTGAACCGGCAGCGGCGGGCGCTCGCCGAAACGGCCGAGGGGAAGCGCCTATCTGACCAGCAGGGTCAAGCTGTGGCGGTGCTGACCTCCGGTAAGGTGGCCAAGGCGTTCGAGCTCGACGCCGAACCGGCCGCGGTCCGGGACCGGTACGGGCGGCACATGTTCGGTCAATCGCTGCTCCTGGCCCGACGGCTGGTCGAGGCCGGCGTCCCCATGATCCAGGCGAACATGGGGCGGGTGCAGAACTGGGACCACCACGGGGACATCTTCCCGGCCCTGAAGCGGAACGTCCCCCCGCTCGACACCGGGGTCGCGGCCCTGCTGGACGACCTGTCCGCCCGCGGGCTACTGGATGAAACGATGGTGGTGGTGGTCGGGGACTTCGGTCGGACGCCGAAGATCGTCGGGAACGGCCGGGACCACTGGGCCCCCTGTTTCTTCGGCCTCTTCGCCGGGGGCGGGGTCCGGGGCGGGCAGGTGATCGGCCGGTCGGACAAGACCGGCGCGTACCCGGCCACGACCCCCTACTCGCCCGACGACCTCGGCGCGACGGTGTACCACGTCCTCGGGGTCGACCCGGCGGGCGAGGTCCGAGACCGGCTCAACCGCCCGGTTCAGCTCAACCGCGGCGAGGTGATCCGAAGCCTGTTCACCGGGGCGGCCGGGTGACGATCTTCGGAAAGCTGTGACGATCTTCCCCCGGTTTCCGTCCCGGGGTTCACACTTCATATCTTCGCGCCTGACCACCGGCATCGGGGTGGCTACAACCTCTGCTCCTTGAAGAACCCGCGCGCGGTCACCGCCATGGGCGGACTCTGGTATTGTGGAACCCCACCCGTCCGGAGTCTCCGATGCGGACCAACCTCCCTACCTTCGCCCGGCAGCTCGCCAACCCGGCGCCTGTGGTTCCGGACGGAGAATACCTCCGGCGCTACGCCGAGACTCGGGACGAGGAGGCGTTCGCCGATCTCGTCCGCCGAAATGGCCCGCTTGTCTTGAGGGCCTGCCGATCGGTCCTCCTTGATCCGGCCGCCGCGGATGATGCGTTCCAGGCGACCTTTATCCAACTCGCCCGGCATGCAGCTCAGCTGACCTCGTCCCGGTCGCTGGCCGGGTGGCTTCACACGGCCGCGATCCGTGCCGCCGGTGCCGTCCGGCGGGCCGAAACCCGCCGACACCGGCGAGAACAGCTGGTTCGACCGGTACAAAACACTCAACCCCCAGAAGACCTGACCTGGCTCGAAGTGCGGTCGGCGATCAACGCCGAACTCGCCCGAATGCCCGAAACGTACCGCCTCCCCCTGCTCCTGTGCTATATCGAGGGGCTGAGCTACACCGACGCGGCGACCCGGCTCTGCTGTTCGCTCGGGGCACTCCGCGGGCGGCTGGAACGGGGCCGTCAGTTATTGCGCCGGCGACTGGAACGACGCGGGCTGCCTGCGGTCGCACTCACCCTTGGAATCGGCGCGCCCCCGGCCGTCTCGGCGGGACTTCGACAACTCACCCTGGCGGCCGTCCGCACCGCAGGCTCGACGAGAGGGCTCATGTCCGGGTGGCGAGCGCTCACCCAACCCCACCGTGTATTAATTGCCGGGTGTGTGGTAGCAGTGGTCGTGGCCGGGGTGGGACTCGGGGCGTTCCGCGACTCCGCCGACCCACCGGTGACCCCGCTACTCACCGTTCCTGCCGCCCAGCCCTCCGTCACGGCCGAAGCATCCGGTCCGCGCCTCGACACGTTCGGTGACCCGCTCCCGCCCGGGGCGGTCGCCCGCCTCGGGACGAGGCGGTTCGTGGAGAAGGGTCGGGATTTCGCCCTCTCACCGGATGGGAAGATGATTGCGGTGAGCGATTCAAATCTCACCCTTCTGGATTCAGTGACCGGGCAGGTTCTCCGACATCAGAAATGGGTCTGGGTCGGATACGGGCTCTTCTGGCGGCCCGACGGCCGTGGGGTCGCCTTGATCGGGCGATACCCACGGGAAAAGTACCTCTGGGACTTCACCGACCCTAAGGACGTTCCGCCGACATCAGAGCCATTGCCACACGACACTCCTCCACCGCAGCCACCAGAAGGGACCATCTCGTGTGCGGCGGTATCCCCGGACGGAAGGTGGCTTGCGATAGGGATGCAGTCACCGGATCCCGCACGCCTGTTGGTTCAAGTCTACCCTTGCGAAACCGGCAAACGGTTACGCGACCTGAAACCCGACCGAACGCTCGGCCCCTTTCCCGCCGCCTGCGAGCGGGTCTGGTTCGCCGCGGGTGGACGGGAATTGGTCCTCGCCCGCGCCGACCACACGGTGATCGCCGTCGACGCCGCGAACGGGAAGGAACTCCGTCGGGCGACGCTCCCGAGGTGGTCCGTAATCGCATCGAGCCCGGACGGGAAGTTCGTAGCGATCATCCCCAGATCGGCGAAACGGGATATCTGGCACTCCGGCGACGAAACGGTTCGTGTGTGGGACCTGACCGCGAGGAAGGAAGTTTGGTCCTTCCCCCGCCCTGGACTTATGATCTCCGGGCTGGTGTTCACGCCGGACGGCAAGCATCTCATCACGTCCGACGCCGAGTACCAGTTCCGGAGATGGGACCTGGCATCCGGAAAGGAAGCTGGTATCCGTCAGGCGTGGGACGGGCTCTCATGGATGAGCACCGTGGCGTTATCGGCCGACGGTAAGCGGTACGCGACGACGCGAGATCCGATTCCGATCAAGGTATGGGATGCGGCGACCGGAACTCAATTGAACCCGCTCCCGGCACACTGGGACTCAATTGCCGGGGTGGCTGTGTCACCAGACTCCCGACTCGCGGCCACGGTCGGGTACGACGGGACGATGCGGGTCTGGGGCGTCGACAGTGGAAAGCTGGTTTGCACCGCCCCGGCCGCACGGGCCGATCCGAAGAGCATCGATTACGGGCTCCGCCGTGGGGTCTCGTTCACCCCCGACAGCCGGGCCGTTGTCTTCGACGCCGCGGGAGTGCTGACGATGGCCAATGCGACGACCGGGAAACCAGTCGCTCTTCCCGGTGGTCTGAAGGGCCATTCCGGCACCGTCGGGGGATTCTCGGCGGACGGCAAGACGCTCGTGACGTTCTCCGGCGACTCGACGACTCTCTGGGACTGGCCGGCCGGCTCCGCCCGACGTGCGTTCCTGGTCTCGCTCGAGAAGCAACGCCCCTGGGGCCCACCGCCGAAAACTCCTCGCGTGGCCGTGGTCTGGGACGCGACACTGTCGACCGATGGAGAAACGCTGGTGACCGTCTCGGCCCAGCAGCCAGTACCCGACGACGGATGGGGCGGCCCGAACAGCAACGACATCTGGGATGTGAAGACGGGGATACGACGGTTCCGGTTCGGTCCAGACCTGTGGTATCCACGGACAGCGTTTTCCCCCGACGGGCGAACTCTCTATGCCGGGGGACACGCCTCGGACCCGGAGGCGAAACACAACCGGGTGCGCCGGGATGGACTGGCCTCCTGGGACGTGGCGGCCGGATCGATCATCCGCCGGTTCGACGACCCGAGTTACGACCCGGTACTTGGTCCAAACGATCCGCGGCAGCATGCCGGTCGACAGGTTCAGGCTTTGGCCTTGTCGCCGGACGGCCGCTTGCTCGCTGTGGCGGACGGGCTTTATTCGAATAGTGTCTGGATTCACGAAACGGCCTCCGGCAGGGTCGTCCGTGAATTCGTCGGCCACAACAACTTCATTTACAACATGGCTTTCACCCCGGACGGATCGAAGCTGGTCAGTGTGAGTCGAGACCACACCGGGCTGGTCTGGGACATAACCCTCCCGACCTTTACCGACCGCAAGCCCGGGCCACTCACCCCGAAGGAGCTGGCCGACAACTGGGGCCGGCTCGCCGCGCCGGACGCGGCGCTGGGCGGGCGGTCGCGGAGCTGGCCGGGTCGCCGACCGAGACGGTCCCGTTCCTGACCGACCACCTCAAGCCCCTCCCGGTCCCGACCGCCGCCGACCTCGACCGGATCGTGAAGCAACTCGAAGCCCCGGCGTTCGACGACCGCGAGAAGGCGAGCGCGGATCTGGACACCTATGGCCCGAGCGCGGTCGCCGCGGTGCAAGAGGGGATCAAGACCATGAGCTCGTCCGAGGTCGAGAGGCGGCTCAAGGAGTTTCTCACTCGCCACGCCGGGGAACGCACCTCACCGGTCGTGTTGCGCGGGGTGCGGGGGGTGGCGGTGCTGGAAGCAATCGGCACTCCGGACGCGCGGAAGCTCCTCGTGAAGCTGGCACGGAGTAGCCCGGGCGACGCGATCGGGGCCGATGCCGCCTCCGCACTCACCCGGCTGGAGAAGCGAGGCAGTGGGAAATGACCTCATGCGCGGATCATACCCGCGAATTCCAGCTCGTCGAGCTCCCGCCGGAAAGTCGCTGCCTGGTCGGCGGTGAAGTTCTGGTTCGGCATCCGGATCGGCCCGAGGTCGATGCCCCGCACCCGCATGACCTCCTTTGCGGCGGCAAGGAAGCCCGACCGGTGCATGAGGGCGAGCAGCTGGACCGACCGGAACTGGTCCGCCCGGGCGGCCGCGAGATCGCCGGCTTTCACCGCGCCGATGATCCGCCGGTACAGCGGGGCGGCGAAGTTGTACGTGCTTCCGACCGCCCCCTCCGCCCCCAACACAAGCGCGGCCAGCAGGTACTCGTCGAACCCCCAGACCACATCGAACCGGCCGTTGTCGATCCGGAAGAGCTGCTGGAGAGCCATCAGGTCCGGGTTCGTGAACTTCAGGCCGGCGAGCGACGGAATCAGGCCGGCGTGATCCCGGAGGAACTCCGGCATCGGCAGGCTCACGCCGGTCATCGACGGGATGTCGTAGAAGTAGAACGGAGTCTGCGGGGCGTGCTTCGCGATGCCGGCACACCACTCGGCCAGCTGGCGGGTCGTCCGCGGCTTGAAGTAACTGGGGGCGACAGCGGCGATCGCGGCGGCCCCGCCGCGCCCGGCATGCGCGGCAAGCTCTCCGGCGTCCGGAAGGGAATTCGCCCCGACGTGGACGACGACCCGCAGCTGTGTGCCCCGAGCCACCTCCAGCCACCGACCCGCGAGGGTCTTCCGCTCGGCAACCGTGAGTGAGGAGAACTCGCCGGTGGTGCCGCCGACGAACACGGCGGAGACGCCATCCGCGAGTAGAAGCCCGGCCTGCTGTTCGACCGCTGCGAGATTCAGTTCACCCGCGGAATCCAGGGGGGTGAGAGCGGCGGGAACAAGCCCGGTGAGCGGGTGCGGGGTACGTTTCGACATGGGGAGGGTTCCGGCAATGGGAAGGGCACGTGTGTCCCACCCTACGAGATACGGTTCGGCTTCACGGCGAACAGGAGCAGACCCGCGAGAAGGATGAACCCGGCCGCCGCCTGGAACGTGATCCCGAACGGCACGTGCTCCTCCTTCAACACCCCGCCGACGAACGTCATGACCCCGCCGGCGGTGGTCCCGACGAAGTTCAGCAGTCCGTAAGCGGTGGCCCGGAATCGCGGGTCGGTGACTGTACAGGTCGCGGGCATCAGGTTCGCGTCGAGGAACCCCTGCGACGCCCCGACCGCCAGGATGCACCCGAGGATCACGGGCACCGCCCCCGCGGCCCCGACCGCGAACAGGCACGGCGCGGCGACGCAAAACCCGATCGCGGGAACAAGGACCCGCGCCCGCGGGTTCGTTCGCGCCCACCGGTCCGACACTGTGCTCCCGAGCAGCATTCCGGCGAACGCGGCGGCGTTGAAAGTCGTCGGGCCATAAATCCCCGCCAGCGTCTGGCTGATCCCGAACTCGTCCTGGAAGAACGTCGGGAGCCAGTTCCGGACCGGCCAGTACGCAGCCCCGTTCAACAAGTTCATCGCGAGGAGAAGGACGAAGCCTTGCGCCGAGAGCAGGACCGCGAACGCGCCGGCAGTGAACCCGCGCGGGGTGGGCTCGACCGATATCCCGGCTGGTCCCCTTCCCTCCACCCCTTCTCTCCTGAGTGGGGAGTGAAGGACGGCATCGGGCGGGGGCGGGAGGAGCACCATCAGAACCAGGGCGTAGAAGACCCCGACCCCGCCGAAAAGAAGGAACCCGACCCGCCAGCCGAAGTCCTCGGCCAGCCAGCCGCCGAGCCCGCCGAGAATCTGACCCGCATAGACTCCGCTCAGGTGGAACCCGGTCGCCCGGGCGCGGGTCGGGCCGCGGTGGTAATCGACGATCAGGGCGACCGCCGCCGGCATGTAGAACGCCTCGCTCACCCCGAGGACCGCACGGGCCGCGAGCATCGCCTCGAACGACTCGACCACCCCGGTGTAGGCCGTCGCCGCGGACCAGACGAGCAGGCTGGCGATGATGACGGGCCGCTTCCCGACCCGGTCGGCAACGTACCCGGCGACCGGCGAACACAACCCGTAGATCCACAGGAAGATGGACGGGAACAGCCCGAACCGGGCGTCTCCGATCGCGAGATCGGCCTTGATCGGCCGGCTCATCGTGACGACGAGCTGGCGGTCGAGGTAGTTCAGGAGCGCGACCGCCCAGAGCAGCCCGACCACCACCCAGGCGGCCCGGGTCAGTCGGCTTGGAGTGTCCATTCTTCACCTCGTGCCACTCGACCACCCGGCTCAAACGACCCGCGAGTATACCGGTCCGGCCGCGTGATCGGCGCGCTGTTTGCCACGAATCCTTTCAGGTCTGCCGGGCCTCTAACTTTAGCTTTGAGACACACGAAACGGGAGGGGTCGGAAATGGTCGCGCCGGCACAACCCGCCCGCCCCGACAGGCTACCACTGGGCAACGACGAGGCGGCCCGGCGGCTGGAGCGGGCGGCGAAGAGACTGAGCGAACGAGGTGAGAACGTGTTCCGCGTCCGGGCGTACCGGGTCGCGGCGGAGACTGTGCGTGCCCTCCCCCGACCGGCGGCGGAGATCCTCCAGGTCGGCGGGCGGCGGGCTCTCATGGAACTGCCGGGCATCGGGGACCGGCTGTCGCTCACGCTGGAACAGCTCCTTCTGACCGGCCACATGCCCCGGGTCGAAGGGTTGGGGGATAGCCCCGAGGAGTTGATCGCCACCGTCCCGGGGCTCGGCCCCGAGCTTGCGAGGCGGATCCACGAGGCGCTGCATGTCGAAACGCTCGAGGACCTGGAACGGGCGGCGAACGACGGGCGGCTGGCGGGAGTACCGGGAATGGGCGCGAAGCGGCTCCGGGGCATCCGCGAAGCACTTGCCGGACGATTCCGGCGCGCGGTCGGCGGGCCGGCGGCCGAGCCCCCACCGGTCGAGGACGTGCTGGCCGTGGACCGGACGTACAGGGAACAGGCCGGCCGCGGCGCGTTGCGGACGATCGCCCCGCGGCGGTTCAACCCGACCGGCGAGGCGTGGCTGCCGGTCCTCAAGACCCGGAAGAACGGGCGCCGGTATCGTGTGTTGTTCTCGAACACCGCCACCGCCCACCGGGCGGGCCGGGAGCACGATTGGGTCGTGATCCACTTCGAGAAGGATGGGGCAGCTGGCCAGTGTACGGTGGTCACCGAGACGGCCGGACCACTTGCGGGCCGACGGGTGATCCGCGGCCGGGAAACCGAGTGTGCCCGGTACTACGGCCTCTTGCCCGACGGCAACCAGGCCGAATCCCAGATCGGGCCGACGGGGTGAGCAACCCGGACGAACCACCACGACCCCGTCTTTCCTTGCTCGTCCCCACGCCCCCTGTGTGTGTTAGTGCTGGCGTGGGGGCAAGTTTCCAACTTGCCCAGGCCGGTTCCTACCCAGTTGGGCAAGTTGGTAACGGGCGCAACCGGTCGGGCTCGCGAGCGCGTTTTTGCTGCCCCGAAGGGGCATCCGATAATAGCCAGGGGTGAACCGGCGAAGCCGGTGGAACCCCTGGGAGCCGGGCGGATCGGCGGTCGGCCGGCGCGGTCGACCCGGCACCCGGACGGACGCGCCGCCCGGGGCACCGACGCGGTCCCACCCCGGGGTGCGTTTCCAGGGGCTCCGCCGGTTCCACCCCTGCCTATTGTCGGACGCCCCTTCAGGGCGGCAAACCCGCTCCGACCTCGGGCGGAACGAGCCACCGGCTCGCGAGCCCGACCGGTTGCGCCCGTTAGAAACTTGCCCCCACGCCAGGGGGGGCGGCGACCCGGCACGAGCCCCCGCTTCACCTCGTGGACGTTTTCCCGTAGGGAAGATGAGTGAGGGATCGCCCCCGTCCCGACCGGATCACCACACCCCACACTCCCCAATGCCCATCTTTCCTGCTGCCACCCTGACCCGCCTGGCACAATCACTATTCGAGGCCGCCGGCGTGCCGGCCGAGGACGCTACCGTCGTTGCCCGCAGTCTCGTCGACGCCAACCTGTGCGGGCACGACTCGCACGGGGTGATGCGGGTGCCGCAGTACGTCGAGTTCATCCGCACCGGCACCTACAAGTCCGGAGTCCCACTCACGGTCCTCAGTGAGACCCCGGCGGCCGTCGCGGCGGACGGGAACTGGGGGCTCGGGCAGGTCCAGGCGCACCGGCTTCTCGAACGGGTCATGCCGAAGGCGGCGGGCCTTGGGGTTGCGGCCGGTACACTGCGGAATTGCGGTCACACCGGCCGGCTGGGCGAGTACGCCGAGGCCGCCGCCAGTGAAAACATGGCCTTCTTCGGGGCGGTGAATTCACACGGGGCCGGCCGCCGGGTGGTCCCACCCGGCGGCACCGAGGGGCGCATCAGCACCAACCCGATCTGTATAGGGGCGCCCACCTCCGGCGAGCCGGTCGTCCTCGACTTCGGGACGAGCGCCGTGGCCGAGGGGAAGGTCCGCGTCGCGTTCCAGAAGAAAGAGCTCACCCCCGACGGCTGGCTGATCGACAGTACCGGGAAGCCGACCAGCGACCCGGCGGTGCTGTACGCCGAGCCCCGGGGCAGTATTCTCCCGTTCGGCGGCCCGCAGATGTACAAGGGGTTCGGGCTCGGGCTCCTCCTCGATCTTCTGTGCGGCGGCCTCTCTGGCGGGCCGTGTAGTAGTCCCGCTTTCCCCATCGCCGGTCAGGGGAATACCCTCCTGTTCGTGGTCTTCAACCCGGCACTTTTCGGCGGCGTCGGCCACTTCCTGCACCAGGCCGACGGGCTCATCGAGTACGTCCGATCATGCCCCCCGGCCGATGGGGTCTCGGCGATCACCCTGCCAGGCGATCCGGAACGAGCCGCGAAGCAGAAGCGACAGGCCGAGGGGATCGCCATCCCGGATGGGACCTGGGAGCTGATCGCGAAAACGGCCGTCGGCTTGAACGTCGCCCTGCCCGCGTGATCTGCCTTCCCTACTCCCTTCCGTCTCGACCTCCATCTCGTAGTCGCCCGGTGATCTACTTCCCGTGACTTCGAGGTTCGGAGACAATCACGTCTCTTGCGACGGACTTGCCGCGCTCGACAGCCACCCGGGACACGACTTCCACGGGTGGGCCGTAAGACTGGCGGGTGATCAGGCCGGTTTCCGGGTCGCGCTCGTGCCGGGCGACCGTCCACCCCGGCAGCCACACCACCAGGTCGACCGCCCCGGCGGGTACTTGTTGCAGAGTGTATCGCCCCTTCCGGTCGGTGAGCGTGTAGTACGGGTGGTCATCGACCAGGAGGTCCGCGCTCGCCCAGTAGTACCCTGCACCGCTCGACAGTTCGACGCGACCAACCTCGTCGAACGTGCGGCTGATCGGCCCGCCGGGGTCCGGAAAAGTGAGACTGAAAAACGCCGCCCCGCGGCCCCGCAAGACGTGGTACACGGGCTCGGCCGACGCCATCTCGACCGGGGCGCCGCGGCGGACGAACCCGACCCGCCCGGGGGCAGAGTCGCCCTGACGGACACGGACCTGTCGGTCATTCATCTCGACGCGCACCGGCGATAAATCCCACGGCTTCGCAGCCGACGGGTCGACACCCCGTAGGAATACGACAGCCCCGACGAGGCCCCGGGAAATGGGCTCGATGTCCGGCCGGTTCGGATTCGGGACCAGCTGGCGGTCGAAGCTCCCGTCGCTCTTGGGGACGCCATAGACGAACGGTAGGGGCGTGGGAATCGGGCCGTCCCAGGTCACGCGGCCGGTGATGGTGCCACGCCCTGCGGGATCGAACGTCGAGACCGGGGTTGGCGGTAGGGCGTCGGGATGAGCGGAGATCACCGCGGAGGGTTCGAGCTCGCACCCGGGTGCAGAGATGGCGAGGGCAATCGTCAGCAGCTGGCACAGGACGCGCACGCAAGATCCTCTCGTCCCCGAGGGGACAACCGGGTACGGTAGGAGCGAAACGTCCGTCCTGGGCGAACGGAGGAACACCGGATGCCAATGGGACCGTCGACCGGCTATCTCGTCCGGCGGGTGGCGGACGCCCCGACAGTCCCATGCCCGTGTGGGGAGAGCACCCGACCGCTGACTGCCGCGGACGGTGCCCCGTGTTCCCTCCACGTCACCGCCATCCGCGACGCGGCCCGGCACTACCACCGGGAAACGACCGAGGTGTACTACATCCTCGAAGGTTCCGGCAAGATGGAGTTGAACGGCGACTGGGTTGAGCTCGAGCCGGGAACGGTGATCTGGATCGAGCCCGGCACCCGCCACCGGCTGGTGAGCGAGGCCGGGGTGAAGACAATCGTTTTCGGCATCCCCGCCTTCAACCCGAAAGACGAGTGGTTCGACTGACGACGGCGGGAAGAGCTTGATGTCACGGGCTTTCAAACCGGAGGGTTGTGCGCGATGTTAAAGAGGTGTCCTCGCTGTCTGCTCATGATCCCCACACAGCTCCGTCACTGCGGTTGTGGGTACGAGTTCGACACCGGTACCGCAGAGCAACCACCTCTTCCTTCGGCCGCCCCCTCGAAAGTCGACACCGCTCCTCTGCTCGGCCGGTCGGAGCTGGCCCCCGACCCACGGGCGGTCCTCCTCCCGGGGCTTTTCGTTTTTGCCCTCTCGGTCGTCGTGGGCGGGATCGTCGGATTTGTTCGGGCGGTAGACGAGTTCGTCCAGATCGCCGAGCAGATCCAGGTCAAAGATCCGAACCAGGATGTCCACGGGCTGCTCTCCATCCCCTATCTCCTGGACGGAACCCTGACTGGCTCCAAGATAGGGGCCCTCGTCGGGATCGCCGGAGGAACGATCCTCGTGTTGCGCAGACACTTGCGGCGCTGAGATTTGCGATTTAGCAGCTGCCAGGGCCGCAGATGTCACTCATCGTACTTGAGGAGGAACTTCGGGTTGATCGCCTTGAAGCTGAGGCGCCCGCCGACGTCCAGGTCGTGTTCCTCGACCAGAGGGCGGAGCACCACACCTTCCCGCTGGACCTTCGGGTTCAAGATGCTCGCCCCCTCAGAAAACGCAACCAGTTCGTCGACCGTGTGCCCCAATACCAGCGTGCCGAGCTGGGGAACCGGTTCCAGCCCGAGCTCGCGGGTGATCTCCAGCATCACCGGATGATCGACAAGCCGGTAACAGTTGATGTCGAAGACGTTGAACACCCGGAGAGTGAGATCCTTCAGCTCGTATTTGTTCTTCTGGATGCCCGGGCCGATCACCTCGGCCTGGACCGCCGGCTGGAACCCGCGGGCGGACAGGACCGCACGGAGCCCCTCCTCCAACTTCAGCCACCGGGCCACCCGGACCAAAATGTTCGTCTCGTCCCTCTCGTCCATCCACAGGTTCCGGCTGCAGATGCCGAACTGCCCGTCGCGGAGGAACGCGGTAAACGATGTGCCGTCCAGCTTTTCGGTGACGTAGAAGGTCTTCCCGCGGTGCCGCTCCAGGACGGGTTCGAGGACCTGCACCCGGGTCTCGTCCGTCTTCGACACGAACCCCGGGTTGAATGGCACTTCCGTGCCTGAATGCTATACAGTTTCGGTCTTTGTATCGCCCGACTTATTTTGCCCTGTGCTCAGCAATGCGGCCCGTCCGATCGTGCGAGGGCGCGTCATGAGCGGGAA
>JAQGHQ010000110.1 GCA_028288765.1 Gemmataceae bacterium
CGGCGATCCTGTGCGGGAGGGCCATGGTCCGGATCACCTCGTCGGACAGTCGGGAAATTGGAACGGGAACGTCGGCGACCACCCCGGCCGCCACGGCGACCGCCGTCGAGCAGGTCGCGCGGGCCAGGGACACCGGGACGGCGGCGGCCAGCCCGGCGAACACCGGGGCGATCCCGCGGCGGGTGAGCCGGCGGGCGAGCTGATCGCGGGCGAGCGCGAGCCGGCTTGACAGGGTGCTCTCCGGGCACCCGGCCCGCCGGGCCGCCTGCCGCCGCGAGAGTCCTTCCAGGTCGCACAGGACGACGGCCTCGCGGAGTTGCCCCGGGAGCCGGTTCAGCTCCTCGTCGAGCACGGCGGCGAGGTCCGCGACGTCCGCCGCGGGCGGGGAGTCACTCGGCCGGGGGCGGGCTTGTTCGGCCGCCTTCTGTTCGCGGGCGGCCCGGCGGAAGGCGGCGACGCGGGCCTTGAGGGCGGTCCGGTACGCGACCCCGTAGAGCCACGGGCCGAGCCGCCGGCCGTCGGCGTCGCCCGCCCGGCGGACGAGGACGAGGAAGGTGGCCTGGAAGGCGTCCTCGGCGGCGTGGGCGTCGCCGAGCACCCGCCGGCAGACGCCGAGCACCATCGACCCGTGCCGCTGCACGAGCCGGGCGAACGCCAGTTCGTCGCGGTCGGCGAGGAACCGGTCGACGAGGGCGGCGTCGGGCGCGTCGTCGAGCTGGTCGAAGAGGTCGGCCGGCGAGAGTTGCACGGGTGAGGTCCTCGCGTCCGCGGCGGGCGACACCACGTCACCCGCATGGTAATGCCCGCCGGGCGGGCGGTGCGCGAGGAATATTTCCGGTTTGACTGGGCCCATCCTCCGCACCCGGGGCTCACGCCCCGGGCTATTATCGGACGCCCCGTTGGGGCTACAGGCAAAGCGGGCGCAGACGCCCCCAGCTGCCCTCTTCTGCCCCTCCCTCCTATCCCCTGTCCCCTGTCCCCTGGCTCAAGCCCCGTAGTCGATGTCCTCGGGGTTGTTGATCTTGTGGTCCATGATGAACTGCTTGCGGCCCTCGACCTCCTCGCCCATCAGCGTCCGGAACAGATCCTCGGCCTGCTGGGCGTCGGTCAGGGTGACCCGCAGGAGCGTCCGCTTCGCCGGGTTGAGGGTGGTCTCCCACAGCTCCTCGGGGTCCATCTCGCCCAGCCCCTTGAACCGCGTCACCGTGATTCCCCGCTCGCCGAGGCGGCGGATCTCCATGACGAACTCCCGCAAGTGGGCCAGCTCCTTCCGCGTCGACCCGCTCTCCAGCACGAACCGCACCGGCGGCTCCCGGCCCGCCACCCGCTGAAGAGGGACCAGGTCTCGCGGCTCGAACCCCATCGCCCTCAGCTTCGCCACCGCCCGGTTCAGCGCCCGGACCTCGTGCCACTCGTCCAGGGTGTAGCGGGCGGCCTCGTCGACCACCCCGGTCGGGGCCGGCGCCCCCGGCCCGCCGGCCACCACGCCAGCGAGCTCGTCGGCCAGCACCAGCTCCCGGCCGAGCTTCTGCGCCTGCTCGGCCCGGAACGCGGCGACCTCCTCGATCGTGTGGAACCAGAACTCCTTCCCCGCGAACCGGACGTGCTGCGCCGGGAACGCCCCGTCCTTCAGCCGGTGCAGGAACGACTCCAGCGTGTGCCCCCGCCGCTCCAGACTCACCACCGCGGTCTCGGCCTCAGACAGCGCCGGGACCAGCTTCGCGAGGTCGCCCCCGGTGACCGCCCGGGGCACCCGGGCGGGCTCGCGGTCGGGGGTCGCCAGCACCTGGAGGACGGTGTCCTTCAGCCCGCGGGCCATCAGTTCCTTCGTCATCTCCTCCCGCGTCTGGACGAACCGGCTCTCCTTCTTCTGCGTCACCTTGAACAGCGGCGGGCGGGCGACGAACACGTGCCCGTCCTCGATCAGCTTCCGCATCTGGCGGAAGAAGAAGGTGAGCAGCAGGGTGCGGATGTGCTGCCCGTCCACGTCCGCGTCGGTCAGGATGATGACCTTTCCGTACCGGACCTTGCTGATGTCCTCGACGTTCTCGATGTCCACCCCGATGGCCGCGATCAGGGCCGAGATCTCCGCGTTCTTGAGCAGCTTCTCCAGCCGGGCCTTCTCGACGTTGAGGACCTTGCCCCGGAGCGGGAGGACGGCCTGGAACATCCGGTCCCGGCCGCCCTCGGCGCTGCCGCCGGCCGAGTCACCCTCCACCAGGAAGAGCTCGCTCTTGTCCCGGTCGCGGGTGGAGCAGTCCATCAGCTTGCCCGGGAGCCCGCCGCCGGAGAGGATCTTCTTCCGGTCGATCAGGGCGTCGCGGGCCTTCTTGGCGGCGATCCGGGCCTCGGCCGAGAGGGCGATCTTCCGGCAGATCCGCTGGCCGTCCTTCGGGTTCTTCTCCAGGTACTCGGACAGGAACTCGTACACCACGCTGGAGACGATCCCCTCGACCTCCGGGTTGTTCAGCCGGACCTTCGTCTGCGACTCGAACACCGGGTCCGGGTGGCCGATGCTGATGACCGCGGTCAGGCCCTCGCGGAAGTCCTCGCCCCGGATTTCCAGGCCGTCCTTGAAGTGCCCTTCCTTCTTCCCGTAGGTGTTGACCGCCCGGGTGATCCCGGCCCGGTAGCCGCTCAGGTGCGTCCCGCCGACCGGGTTGTAGGCGTTGTTCGTGTAGCACCGCTCGATCTTCTCCTCGCCGGCGGTGTACTGGAACGCGACCTCGACGGTGATGTTGTCGACCTCCTTCTTGACGTAGACCGGCGGGTGTTCGGGGGTCTCGCCCTGGTTCAGGTAGACGACGAACTCGGCGATCCCGCCGTCGTACTTGAACGCCTCGGTCCGGCCGTCCCGCTCGTCGACGAGGGTCAGGGCGAGGCCCTTGTTCAGGTACGCGATCTCCCGGAACCGCTCGGCGAGGGTTTCGTAGGAGAAGGTCAGGTCGCCGAACACCTCCGGGTCGGGCTTGAACGTGATGCTCGTCCCGGTCTTGCCGTCCGGGGCCGGGCCGAGGTCCTGGATCGGGCTGGTGGCGTACCCCCGCTCGAACTCCAGCTTGTACACCCGGCCGTCCCGGCGGACCTCGGCCTCGCACCACTCGGAGAGGGCGTTCATCGCCTTGGCCCCCATCCCGTGCAGCCCGGCCGACACCCGGTACGCGGCGTTGTCGAACTTCCCGCTCGACCCGGCGACGGTGAGGACTTCCTCCAGGGTGGACTTGCCGGAGTCCGGCTTGATCCCGATGGGAATCCCGCGGCCGTCGTCGGCGACCGTGATCGACCCGTCCTTGTGGGCGACGACCCGGATCAGGGTGCAGTACCCGGCCAGGGCCTCGTCCACGGAGTTGTAGACGATCTCGTAGACGAGGTGGTGCAGGCCGCCGGACTGGGTATTCCCGACGTACATCCCGGGGTTCTGGCGGATGTGGGCCGCGTCCTTCAGGGTCTTGATATTCTCGGACGTGTACTCCCCGGCGGTCGGGGTCAGTGCGGCGTCAGTGCTCATCAGGTGCGTCCTTCGGTTACAGGTACTCGACTTGGCTCACCATCTCGGCCGCGGTCAACACGCCGTGCAGGATTTCCAACGCACGGACGAGTTGTCCGACGGAGTATTTGGTCGGGTGACACCACCCGCTTCCGGCGTGCGGAACCCCGGCCGCATGAAGTACCGAGTAGTCTTGGTCGAATGTGACAATCACACGTCCTTCGGCACTGGCGAACGCCAACTGGTCAGGGTCCGGCAATCCGCACCGCCCTGCTTCCTGGGCCGACAGGACATCAATCTCCAAAGCCCTCAGCCCGGCCACCGTTCCGCCGAAAACATTCTGGTCTAGGTAAAAGCGAACCGGGTTAGCCACCACCGGCCTCCCGTGCCTTCAATTTGTCACGGAGTTTCGACGGCTGGGTCTTGCCGTACTCGTCCCACTTCCGGGCGTCGGCGAAATCGGCTTCGATCTCGTCGCGATGATCGTGATAGTAAGCGAGGGCCGCATACACGTCAGCGAGGGTGATCGTCGGGTACTGCCGCGCGATCTCGGCCGGTGACATCGGCCCGTGCTCGTGCAGGGCGACAATGTCCATGACTCGGATGCTGTGCCCGGCGATCCGCGCCCGCCCGCCGCAGGTGTCCGGGGTCTTCTCGATGTGTTCGACACTGACGGTACTCATGATGTCACTCCCGCTCACAACTCTCACCACACCCCGGCCCGGAACTTCAGGTCCGTGAGCGTGACCCCGGGCAGGAGCTTGCGGAGCTTCCCGAGCAGCCCCCGCTTGTGGTACTGCGTCAGTTCCTGGATCAGGATGGCGTTCTTGACCTCGACCTCCAGCACCCCGCGGCGGATCCCGCCGACCCGGGTGTCTTTCACCAGCTCCGGCCCGACCGCCTCGGCCCACGCCCCCTCCAGCCGCAGCCGGTCGTTCTTCCGCCCCCACCCGCGGGACGTGAACAGCCGGCCGAGGATGTCGGCGATCTTCTCCGGACCTCGGTTGCCGTCCGTCATAACAGTTAAAAGTTCAAAGTGAAAAAAGATAAATCAATTACCAAGGCCAAACTCACACGGTTTAATGTTTAACTTTTAATTTATCACTTTTAACTTTTAATTACCCCGCCAGCGGCATCACCAGGTACATGTACCCGTCCCCGCAGCGGAACAGGGCCGGCTTGCCCCCGTCGCTCATCTCCAGCGAAACCGTCGGTTCACTTTCCAGCGCCCGCAGGAACTCGATCAGGTACTGCGGGTCGAACGCGATCTTCACCTCCGGCCCGTCGTACTCCGGGAGCGGCAGCTCGACCTCGCTCGACCCCGTCTCCGCCCCCCGGGCCTGCATCACCACCTTGCCCGGCTCGAACGTCATGTCCACCCGCTTGCTCTCGTCGTCGGTCATGATCGCCGCCTGCCGCACCCGCGACAGGAACGCGTCGACCGGGACCGGCACCTTCACCGTCGCCTGCTTGCGGGTCTGGCCGATGATGTCGCGGTACGGCGGGTACCGGCCCTCCACGAGCCGGGTGTAGATCATCGCCCGCTCGGTCTGGAACATCGCCTCGTTCGGCCGCAGCCCGACCCGCACCAGCTCCCCGTCGTCGGTCAGGTTCCGTTCGAGCAGGGTCATCGTCTTCGCCGGGACGAGGTGGGAGCCCTTGGTCGCCTCCGGCGGCCCGTAGAGCGTCGCCGGGCCCTCACACACCGCCAGCCGTTTGCTGTCGGTCGCCACCAGCCGGGCGGTCTTGCCCTCGGCCTCCCACAGCACCCCGGACAGGGCGAACCGGGTGCTGTCCTTCTTGTCCGCGGCGAACGCCGTTCGACGGATCATCGACCGGAGCACGCCGGCGGTGACCTCGTGGTACCGCCCGCCGTCGTCGAACGCCGGGATGTCGGGGAACTCGTCCGCCGGGTAGCCTGGCATCTCGTACCGACTCGTCCCGGCCTTCACCTTCGTCCCGTTGTCGTCCGCGTCCAAGCTGATGTCGCTGTCCGCACTTTCCCGGAGGATCTGCGTCAGCTGGGTGATCGGCAGGATGGCCGACCCCGGTCGGCCGACCAGGATGCCCCTCAGCTCGTACCGGATGCCGACCTCGGTGTCGTAGGCCACGAGGCTGAGCCCGTCGCCCTCGGCAATCGCCTTGATGTTGCTGAGGATCGGCTTGGTGGTCCGGGCCGCGACCGCGGCGGAGACCAGCTGGCACGCCGTGAGTAACCCGTCCCGTTGACACGTCACCTTCATAACCAATGCTCCCCTGACCGTCCGTGGCTCATGAGTCCGCTCGGGTCTGCCGACTAGGTAAGATAGATACTTTCAATCCTTAAGTTTAAACATCCAGTAGCTGTAGTAAGGCGGCGAAGGTTTCTGGCGCGCGTTCCGGGTACCATGCAGGAAACCCCAGTTGGGAAGGCAGTTCGTGCCTTCCGCCGGCTGGGGAAAACCTGGCGCGCATCTGGCGCGCCCGCGTTTCCCCGTGCCGCGCCGATCCGGGCCACCGTTCACTTCCCGCATCCGACCCACCTGCGCGCCATCCGTCGCACCGGGCGCGCCACTCGCGCGCCGGGTTTTCCACAGGGTTGTTCCCCCTGGGAGCGCGGCCGTCTCGGCCGCTTCTTCGATTTCGCCCCGAAAAGCGGCCGAGACGGCCGCGCTCCCAGGGATTACCCCAGTTCCGCCCGAAGCTGTCGCACGGTGCCGGCCAACCGCTCGTCCGTCTCGATCTCGGCCTCGATCTTCCGGCACGAGTGCAGTACGGTCGTGTGGTCGCGGCCGAACGCCGTCCCGAGCTGGGGGAGCGACCGGCCGCTCAGCTCGCGGGCCAGGTACATCGCCACCTGGCGCGGGACCATCACCCGTCTGAGCCGGCTCGTGCCGAGCAGTTCCCGCTCGCTCACGCCGAATGCCGCGGCGACCCGCCTCACGATCCCCGTAACGCTGCGCCCCGCCGATGTCGGTTGCCCGGTCCCGGACAGGATTCCTTCGACGGCCGCCCGGTCGAGCGGGCCGGGGAACGACGGGGCGATCTGGGCGAGGTTGCCGAGCAGGCCGAGGAGCGCCCGCACCCCGCCGCCGGTGGCTTGCCGGGCGAGCCAGTCGAGGGCGTCGGGCGTGAGTTTGACGCCCCGTCTCTTCGCCGCGTCTTCCAGCACCACCCGCCGGCTCGCGGGCGAAAGCGGTTCCAGCTGAACCACGAGCCCCGACGCCAGGCGCGAGGTCAGTTTCCGCGGCAGGTGCCGGATCTCCGCCGGGCCGGTGTTGGCGGTCACGACGACCGCCCGCCGCAGTGAGACCCGCTGATCGAGCAGGGCGCACACCGCGTCCGCGTCGCGGGTCGGGAGCAGCTGGACGTCTTCGAGAACGAGCAGGTCGCACGCCGTGAGGTCGTCGTCGTCGAAGCCGGCGACCTCGTCGTCGGACGCGGCGGCCCGGGCCAGGTCGCCCACGGCCACGCTCCGCGCGGTGACCACTTCGGTGCCGCTATTCAGCCGCCGGAGCAGGGTCGAGATCAGGCACGTCTTTCCGGTGCCGGAGGGGCCGTGCAGGACGAGCGGGTTGAACGGCATCCGCCGGCCGACGAGCAACACCTTCTCCGCGGTTCGCGTCGCCCGAAGCGCCGATCGGTTCTCGGGAAGGGTGAGGAAATCACCCCAGCGAACGGGTGCGGACATCCGGCCCTCGTCCGTGAAGGCAGAGCGTCGAACAGGGGACCGCGAGATGGTGGTCATTCGCACATTATTGTATCGAATCCGCCAACCCAGGTAAAGGCCCGTCAACAGCACGCAAGTATTGTGTGAGCATAAGGATAAAAGCGGTCTACGGGGGGTCGTGCGGGCTCATGCCAACCCGACCTCGCGGAGCCGTCGAACGGCGGTACCGATACGACCCGCCGCATCGTCAACATCGGCATTTGTAAGCGTCGGGCCGAAACTGAACCGGATGGCGGACCGCAAAACGTCGTCGGGGACGCCCATCGTCCGCAGCACCGGGCTGGGGAGGAGCGACCCGCTCGAACACGCCGAGCCGGTCGAGCACGCGACCCCGGCGAGATCGAGGGCCACGAGCAGGAGGTCGGCCCGGCATCCGGGGAACGAGATGTTCAACGTGGTCGGGAGGGTATCGGCCGACCCCAGCTCGGGGCCGTTCAGGACGACTGGTGGGGCGAGTTCCCGGAGCCGGGCCCACAGCTGCGCCCGGGCGGCTACCAGCTGCGCGCGGGTCGCGTCCATGTTCCGGACCGCGTGGTCGAGCGCGACGGCCATCCCGACCGCGAGCGCGACGGGCTCGGTGCCCGGCCGCCGGCCCTGCTGCTGGTGTCCGCCGAACATGAGCGGGCGGAGCTTCGCGCCCCGCTTCAGGAGGAGGGCACCGATCCCCTTTGGCCCGCGGAACTTATGAGCAGAAGCGGTTAGCGCGGTGGTCCCGAGGGCGCGGAAGTGTACGGGGATCTTCCCGACCGCCTGGGCGGCGTCCGTGTGTAGCGGGACTCCGGGCGGAAGTGTCGCCGCGATCTCGCGCACGGGCTGGATCGCGCCCGTCTCGTGGTTGGCGAGCATGACGGACACGAGCTTGGTGTCCGACCGGACGAGGGGAGCGACGGCGTCGGCCGGCACGACCCCTCGGGCCGAAACCGGCAGCCACTCGACGGCGAACCCACGAGCTTCAAGTTCCTTGAGGGGCTCGATGACGCACGGGTGTTCGAGGGGCGAGGCGAGGATGTGACCCGGGGCGAGCGGGGGGCGTGAGCCCCCCGAGTGGGTGGGGCTCGTGAGTCCGAACACGGCGAGGTTATTGGCCTCGGTGGCCCCGCTGGTGAACGTGACCTCGTCGGGCGACGCGCCGAGCAGCGCGGCGACCTGTTCGCGGGCGTCCTCCAGGGCTTGCCGGGCCCGTCGCCCCATTTGGTGGGCCGACGACGGGTTCCCGAACGCCTCCTCCATGACCGGCCGCATGGCCTCCCACGCCTCGGGCAGGAGTGGGGTGGTAGCGTTGTGGTCGAGGTAGACGGGGCTCATGCCCGCATTCTAACCGCCGGGCCGTGTGCCCGGCGTTGTCGGCGCGCACACCGACCACTACGATGAACCGCGGTCGGTGTATTTGCCCGGGTGAAGGATAGGTCCGGGCGGAGGAGCGGTGCTCGAGTGGTTGAAGAGGCGGCACTGGAAATGCCGTATACGGGCAACCGTATCGAGAGTTCGAATCTCTCCCGCTCCGCTGGAAACCCCTGAGAAATCAGGGGTTTCGCCATTTTTGTACGTCGTTTCTCGCACGTGACGGCCGCAAAGCCCGTCTTCCCAGATGCCACCCAGGTGCTGATCGCTCGGATCGTTGGAGTGCGTTAACATGGCAAAGGCCAAGCTGATCAACCCGTTCACCGGCCGGTGGCGGATTGTCTCGATGTCGGCCTGGGACGACTATCTTGATGAAGAGGAGCCGGCGTTCATCGAGTTCGGGGCGAAAAGCGGCGGGGAGTTCCACTTCGGCAACGTACACGGGATCATGGACAGCCGAGTCACCACCCAGGATGGACAACCGGCCGTCGAGTAGACGTGAGACGGGAACGCCGAGATGGACCCGACCCAGGAGCAAGGGTGGGCCGTCTTGAAGGGCGACGAACTGCAGGGGATGATATTCTTCCATCAAGGCGACGACTCCGAGTTCGTGGCGCGGAAGACCAACAGCAAACGCCCGAGAAGGAAGTGACCGTGGCGGCCGGGGAGCGGTTGAAACTGGGCAAGGGGGCGGCCTTTGTCAAAAGCCGCCTCAAGCGATTGCCCCAGGAAGAAGACACCTGGGAGGCCGACTTCCGGGCGCTGCCGAAGCCGATGATGCAAACGGCCACACACTACCTCGGGATGGTCGTCGCGCGCCCGGACGGCTTTCTCCTCGCCGACCTCCCCGTCCAATACACGCCCGACGCCAACGACCTCGCCACCCTCCTCGCTCACGCCATGAGGCGGCCGCTGACGGGAGGGGCACACCGTCCCCGCCGCGTCCTCGTCCGGAAGAACCCCCGGTGGAAGGAGTTGTTCCCGCACCTGGGGGAACTCGGCATCGAGGTCGTCCCGCAGAGCAACCTGCCGAAAATCAACGACGCCTACGGGGAATACCTGAGAGAGTTGCGGAAAGCCCGGTCGGCCAGGGCGGTGAAGCCGTCTGCGGGGCAAGCGGCGGTCGAGACCCTGTTTCCCGCCATCGCCCGGTGGGTGAACGGGTACGGCCACGTCAAGATCGGGGACCAAGAGGGGTTCGGGTTCGTCGTTCGGGCGCTCGATTACGGCGGGGTGGTCTTCGAGGACGACAAGCCCGGGACGCTCGCCGGGGCGATGGCCGCCTTGGAGCGGGGGCTGGGAAAGTGGTTCCGGGCCGAAGGGATGGACCTTACCCGATAAGAGCTATCGGCCCGGGTACGAATCCTATTTCATGATGTGCGGAAGCATCGCTTCCCCAGGATTTCAAGGGGGTTCGAACCCCTCCCGCTCCGCACGAAACCCCTGAGTGATCGGGGTTTTCTTCGTTTGGGCGACAGGCATGTCGTTCGGCGGAGTTGGATTCCCGGAGTCGGGATGCCGCCTGGGGAGCATACCCGATCAAACCGAGTGTGAGCCAGACGATCGCCGCGGCGGAAGCCTGGCTCGTGAAGCGAAAATGGAAGGCGTGGTGTTGACCGGGTCGGCCGCCGGTCGGGTCCTGACGCGGTCACGTCTTGACTTCGATCCGTTTGGCGCCGTCGGTTGTGGGACCGTAGAAGTAGCCTTTCCCTTCGAAAACCGAAGTGAAACTCTGAAAGAAGTCCCAGTTGATCTCGGCGGCGGCGGCGGCCGTGTCCACTCGGCTCGCGCCCGAGTGGGTCATGCGCCACGCCTTGAGTTTGAGCTCCGGCACCGTCGTCTGCTTCACCACGGTCTGTGTATCAATGACGTCGTCGATAGGATTGGAGTCCACGTCTACGACCCGGACGGGCCCGGTAACGATGTTGCCGACGGCAGGCCCGATGTAGCCGTAGTAGGTCATGCCGGTCTTGCCGATGCCTTGGGCGAGCTTGTGCAGCCCCGTGTTTCCCGGGGGACCGGCTGCGGCGAAACACGACATCACGTGGATGGTCGTCATCGTGGTCGGAAGGTGCGTTTTCAGCAGCGCGCCGAAGTCCGCCCAGGGGGTATCGGAAGGAGTCAGTCCTTCCACATCGATGGCCGTGCCGTTCGGGTAGCCGTGACCCAGGATGTAAAGCTCCGTGCCGGATAGTTGGCTCAACTCCGACATGTCGATGATCTTGAACAAGTTGCGATTGCGGATGCCCGAACGGAGCGCTTCGCATTGAATGCAGAACTTGAGCCCCGCCCAGAGGATCGGGTCCGTAACCTGGACGATATCGTTCGCCGCGATCAGAATCATGGTCCCCTCCACCTCACTCGTGTGTCCGGTCCAATTGCTACCGGATGAATGCCGATCGAACCGCCCGCGGGTCGCCCCCTCACGGCGTACCGCCGACGTGGGCGGGAGCGGGAGTGCTGTTCCCCCCGCCGGATGGGGTGCCCGCCGTTTTGTGGGCGTCGGCCAGGTCCTGGCGGATCTGCTTGTACTTGGTCCAGTCGAACTTCCGGAGGAAGTCGATCGCGGACTCGACCCCCGCCCCGAACAGGGCGATCTTGTCCGCCGGCGTCAGGTCGAAGTTGAGCCAGCTCTGGGAACCGGTGTCGATGGTGCAGATGAGCTCGCGGAAGTCCGGGTTGTGGTCCAGGAAATCGGAGTCGAGCGCGTGGCGGGCGGAGTTGAACACCGCCATCGTGAGCTGAACGAGCCGGTCGAAGTGCGCGACCGGCGGGGCTTCGCCGCCCAGCCTGGCACCGAACGTCGGGGCCTCGGGGACCTTCGTCGGGTCGTGGAACACGTTGATCGGGAAGTTTGACAACACGCCCCCGTCCACGAACGCGCACTCGTCGGGGGGGAAGCGGTCGTTGCCCACCAGTGTCGTCCAGCGGGCCTGGGCGGCGGACCCCTGGGGTACCCCGGCGACCCGTAGCGGCATGTAGAAGAACGGGATGGACATGGACGCCCGGACGAACACGGCCGGGTCGACCGCGTCCGGGTCGGCCCAGTACAGCTCGGCCATCCGGGGCAGGACCGCCTTCGTCTCGGTCGAGATGTCGGTCGCCACCACCGCCAGGTGCGCGTCCGCGTCGGCCGCCGAGAGCGGCGTCCCGGCCCGGGTGCGGAGCCCGGCGGGGATCACCTGCATCCGGCCGTGGAGGTCCTTGGCCGTCGAAATCCCGGCGGATTTCAGCACCCCGGACAACCACTCCCGGAACTTGTCCCCCGGGTTGAGCCCGAGGTCGGCCGAGAACTGGGAGTACTCCCGGGCGACGTCAATCGCCTTCCAGAACAGGCCGCTTTGGTGGAGAAAGTCCTTGACCAGGCTCCGGGCCGCGGCCGGCCCGTCCACGAACGACCAGACGTCCAGGTTGGCCAGCTGCTCGACCAGCCGTTCACTCTTGGCGTTCCCCATCGTGTCCAGCCCGGCGAGGGCCAGGGCGTTGATCGACCCGGCCGACGTCCCGCCCACCCGCAGGAACCGGACGCCGACCCGTTCGAGGGCGTAGGTGTACCCGACCAGGGCGATCCCGAGGACGCCCCCGCCGCCCATCACCAGGTCCACGTACTGGTGGCCCGCGTCGTCGATGATGTCGGAGAAGTGTTTGTCCTTGAGCTCGGTCACTGCGTCCGCGACGAGCCCGGCCACCGGGGTCGTAAAGTCGTCGGCCGTCATCGGTCATCTCCCGGAACGTGGTGCGTGTCGGCCGCCCGGCGGACCACCGGACCGTCATTGGTGGGACGCGGGTGCCGACTCAGGAAGAGGGTTTGGGCAAACACGGTTTGGTCGCCGCTCGGCCTGTGGGGCGATCGTTGTGGCAAAAGTTTTGTCTGGTTCTTTGCGAGATGTTACCGGACGGAAACACCAATTACCAGCGCCGAGTTGCACAGTTACTGATCGATCTGACTCCACTAAAGACGACAAACTCCGGGGGCGGACGGGAGGCCGAACCGGGTCACACCCGCCCCCCGCGGTTCCCCAGCTCCCGCACCGTCGCAACGGCCGGGGGGTAGGGCCCGGCCCCGTCGACTTCCCCCGTGTCCAGGTTCGCGTCCGGCAGGTCGGCGAGGCCGCGCGCGGCCAGCGCGGCGAACCGGTCGGGGAACGCCCGGATCACCTCCGCCAGCTGGTCGACCAGCCACGCCGGCGGCTGGGCGGGGTGGGCGAACGCATACGCCGGCGACCGCCGGAACGGCGCGACCACCGTCCGGAGGGCCGAAGCACCGATGCGGATGGGCACGGCGGTCTCCGGCGGGGTGCCCGGTTCCCCGAACAACGACCCGACGATCCGGCCGTACGACAGGAGCAGCCCCACGCCCCGGTAGAGGGCCCGGCCCGTCGCCCACAGGGCGCGGCGCGAGGGGGCGATGCCGTAGGTGTCGAGGTAGGCCGACTCGACCCGGTGGACGACGAAGCCCAGCGGAACACGGCCCAGCGCGGGCCATAAGGACGGCGTCCCGAACCGCGCGGCGATGACCGCGTCGAGCCCCTGCTCGACCCGGATGTGCGCGACCGGGTCGTCGGCGAAGGTGAGCGGCGGGGCCGGGCGGCCGCGGCCGAGTTCCCCGGCCGCCCGGTTGATGAGCGGGTGGACGAGTGTGTCCGCGAGGACGTGTGTCGCCCACCCGAGCGCGAACGCCCGGGACACGTCGCAGTCCGCCCCCCGGAGCAGGGCCTCCGCCAGCCGACCCGGCCGGACGTAGTGCGACAGGTCCGAGCAGAACCGGTCGGCGCCGGGGTAGTACCCCATGTCCGGGGCGACCGCCCCGACCAGGAACGCGACCCGGGCTGCCGGGCGGGTCCCGGGGGCGATGACGCGGGAGGCCAGGATGAGATGAACACCGCACCCCGGCATGCCCGACCCTCGTACCCGGCCCCGATACGTCCCGGCGTGATCCGCCGCCCCGGACGCGGCCGGTAGAAGATACCTGGCGGAATGATTCCCGGCCAGCACAGAAGCCGACTGCCGCCTGGTGGGCCGGGAGAGTGGGAGAGGTGGGTTGTGTCTCGACCCGGGCCACGGACTCCGGGCCGGGTCAGACGTCGTCTTGGGTGAGGTGATCCTGGGCGGCGTGGCGGACGCGGAGGACGCTGACCGTTTCTCCGTCGATGGAGAACAAGAATCGATACACGTTCCGCCCTCGGCCGTAGAGGTATTCGCGGAGGTCTACCCCCAGATCGCCGGCTTCATCGGCCTGGGGGTATCGGTTCGGGTCCGCTTCCAGGGTGGCAATGACCCGGAGCAACCCGGTCCGCCAGCGGGATGCGGTAGACGGGCTCTGGCGAGCGTGGTAAGTCACCGCGGCGGCGATGTCGGCCCGCGCCCGCGGGCGAAAGACGACGGTGAACGCCATCCACTACTCCCCGGGTTCCAGGGGTAGGTTGTGCTCGATCGCAAGTTGCTTGAGGAATTCCCGGGCCGGCACGCCCCGGCCGGCCTTGGCGTCCTCTAGCGATTCCCGCAGGATCGCCAGTTCCTTCTCCCGGTCGTACGGCTCCGGCGGCGGGCCGACGTCGTCCGGATCCTCCTCGGCCAGCTCGACGCGCACCCGGGCCCCCTCCGGCAGAGGCGGCCCGGCGTCCAGCACGATCACCCCGTTCACCACGGTCCCTTCCAGCGACATGACCAGCTCCTCCGCGCGCGACGATGGGAGTATCGTACCACCCCGGCCGTCCTCCCGGCGACCCGCTCACCGCACCGTCAGTTTCCCGAAGCGAATCCCGGTGCGGTGCGTCTTCTCGGTGCCGCTGTCCCAGACGACATAGAACCGGCTGGGCGCGTACTCCAGGAGCGTCGGGTAAGAGTTGTGGACGCCGGCGTCGAAGAAGGTCCGCTCCGGCGACCACGACCCGCCGGGCGGCCGGACCTTGTAGCGCAGAGCCAGCCGCTCCCGCGCCTTGCCGTCGTTGTAAACGTACACGTCCGTCCCGTCGGTGGTGCGGCCGAAGAACGCCTTCGACGCGGTGTTGTGGAGGTCGGGCTCGGGCGCGGCCGCGGACCACGTGCGGCCGCCGTCCCGGCTCAGGGAGGAGTAGGCCCGGGGCGGGTCCAGGGCCACCTGCTCCCGGTCGTATCGCGCGGTCCGCATCACCATCCGGACCTCGCCCTCCTTGTCGCCGGGGGCGAGCTGGCCTTCGTGCAGGAAGACCGGTTCCTCCGCGGGCTGGGGGATGAACCCCGCCGCGGCGGCCTTCTCCTTGGGGGCGCCGGGCAGGCGCCATTCCAGCAAGCTCGTACTCTCCAGGACGAACTGGTCGCGCGAGCCCCGCGGGTCGTTCCGCAGGGTGTTGCGGTGGACCGGGAGCAGGTAGCGCGGCCCCCGGTCGGTTTGGACGCGGAGGATGCCCCCGACGATGATCACCGGGCCGGAGTAGTGCATGGTCAGCTCGACCGGGACCCAGGACCGGCCGCCGTCGCCCGAGTACGCGGCGGCGAGCTGGGCGTCTTCGCTGTGCGTCCAGGACACGGGGCACCGCATGGCGAAGCACCAGAGGACGTCCTGGCCCGGGGGGCGGTAGAGGACGGGGTTGGCGTAGGCGAACTGGAGGGCCCCGTGCCGGTGGCGGTGGTCAAAAATCGCGACCGGTTCGCCCCAGGTTTTCCCCTCGTCCGTGCTGACGCAGGAGAGGATGTCCCCCATGTCGGTCTTCCCCGGGATGCCGGCCCCGAAGGCGACGACGAGGTCCCGGGGCCCCCACTGGGCGATGTACGGCTGCCAGAGCCGGGCGGCCCCGGGCTGCCGGTCCACAGTGCGGACGAGGGTCACGTCGGTCGCGTCGCCGGCGGCTTCCGGCCCGCCGATCGCCGGAACGGCGAGGGCCGACCACGCCACGTCACACAAACAGACCAGGAGGGCGGTGGCCGACAACCGCCGGCCGGATGATGCGAGGTTCATGTGTCTCCCTTGGCTGTCTCCGCGACATCCCGGCACACCGCCGTGCTCTCCTCACCAGCAGCGGGAATATCGTACCATCCCGGTGCGGGGCCGAACCCGGATCCTCGTCCGGGAACCTCCGGCAACAGGGTAAAACACCAACCGGGAATCGGGTTGACCAATCTCTCGGGTCGGGATGTAATCAACTCACGCCGTCCGCCAACCAAACCATAGGTCCCGCCGATCGCATGGGCCGAGCTGTCAAAGCCCTTCTGTTCTTGGCTCTGGTCGTCGGCGTCCCGCTCTGGCTGTTCCTGTCCCCCCCGGGCGGCGGGCCGGACCACCTGACCGCGGCCCGGGATGCGATCGGGCGACGCGATTTCGCCACGGCCCGGCGGGAACTCGACACCCATCTCGGTAACAACCCCCGCGACCTCGACGCCCACCTGCTGGCCGCCCAGACCGCCCGCCGGGCCGACGACGGCCCGGCCGCCGAGGGACATTTGCAACAGTACCTGGACCTCGGCGGCGACCCGGACGCCGTCGCGCTGGAGCGAACCCTCCGCCGGTCGCAAGAGGGCGACAGTTCGGGCGGCGGGGGGGCCCTCAAATTCTGCACGGACAACCCCGATCACCCGGCCGTCCCCTTCATGCTCGAGGCGCTCGCCCGGGGGCTCCTGGCGACCGGGCGGCCCGGCCAGGCGTTGACCTGTCTGGACCTGTGGCTCGCCCGATCGCCGCCCCCGGCCGACCGCGTCCAGGCACTGGAATGGCGGGGCCGGGCTCTTGAGGGCATGGGGCGGGCGCCCGAAGCGGCCGAAGATTACCGGCGGGCGCTCGCGATCGATCCCGGACACGCCGAGGCGCGGCTGCGACTGGCCGGGTTCCTCACCCGGGACGACCCCCGGGAGGCGCTGGCGCATTACGAACGTCTCGAGCGCGACGCCCCCGGCCGGCCCGAGGTGTTGCTCGGGCTGGCCCGCTGCCGCCGCCAACTCGGCGACCACGAGGCGGCCGGCCGGATCCTCGCCGGCTTGACGGCGGCCCGCCCGGACGACGTGGACGTGCTCACCGAGGCGGGCGCGCTCGCGGTCGACCGCGGCCGCCCGGCCGAGGCGGAGGGGCTGCTCCGGAAGGCCGTCGCCCTGGCCCCGGACCGCCGCGACCCGAACCTCCAGCTCGCCCGGTGTCTCCACGACCTCGGGAAGGAAGCGGAAGCCTGGGAGGTCTCGGCGAAGGTGAAAAAGCTCGAAGAGGAACTCCTCCGCCGGATCGGCGTGGACCCGGGGGCCCCGTGAAAAAACCTCTCCGGCGGGCCGGGAAGACCCGCCCGATCGTGCTCCTCGGTCTGATCGGAGTTCTCGTCGCCGCCGGGGTCGCGGTGTGGCTGGCCGTCCGGCCCGGCCCGGCCCCGACGCCGCCGGACCAACCCCTGCCGTCCGATTCTCCCGACCCCGAACCCGGCGGCCCGCCGGCGTTCGAGGACGTGACCGCCGGCAGCGGGGTGGCGTTCACCTACCGGAACGGGGAAGAGGCGGACCGGTACACGATCCTCGAATCGCTCGGCGGGGGCGTGGCCCTGCTCGACTACGACGAGGACGGCAAGCTCGACATCTTCCTGACCGGCGGGGGCTCGTTCGACGGGTCGAGCCCGCCGCAAATCCGCGGGGCCCCGGGCCGGCTGTACCGGAACCTCGGCGGTTGGCGGTTCGCCGACGTGACCGCCGCGGCCGGGCTCGACGGCCCGCTGTTCTACACCCACGGGGCGGCCGCCGCCGATTACGACCGGGACGGGTTCCCCGATCTGCTCGTGACCGGGTGGGGCCGGGTCGCCCTGTACCACAACGAGCCGGACGGGCGCGGCGGCCGGCGGTTCGTCGAGGTCGGCCGGGCGGCCGGGCTGACCGACCCGCGGTGGAGTTCGAGCGCCGCCTGGGGCGACCTAGACGGGGACGGGTTCCCGGATCTCTACGTCTGCTACTACGTCGACTGGTCCTTCGCGAACGACCCGGCCTGCCCGGGGGTGGGGCGGGCGGTGCCCCGGGACGTCTGCCCGCCGCAGCGGTTCGGCCCGCTCCGGCACCGCCTCTACCGCAACAACCGGGACGGGACGTTCCGGGACGCGACCGCCGACGCCCCCCTGCGGCCCGACGGGAAGGGGCTCGGAGTCTTACTGGCCGACCTGGACGGGGACGGCCGGCCGGACGTCTACGTGGCCAACGACGCGGGCGACAACTTCCTGTACGTGAACCGCGGCGGAATGAAGTTCGAAGAGCGGGGGCTGGCCGCCGGGGTCGCGGTGGACGAGCACGGGCATTACAACGGCAGCATGGGGGTGGACGCGGCCGACTACGACGGGTCCGGCCGGCCGGCGGTCTGGGTGACCAACTTCCAGGGCGAGTACCACGCCCTCTACCGGAGCCTCGCCCCCGGGCGGTTCAGCTACCATTCCCAGGCGGCCGGGATCGGCCGGCTCGGCCAGCAGTTCGTCGGCTTCGGGACGGGGTTTATCGACTACGACAACGACGGGTGGGAAGACCTGGTGATCGCCAACGGCCACGTCCTCCGCCACCCGGTCGGGGCGCCGGTGGCCCAGCGGCCGGTCCTGCTGCGGAACGAGGAGCACGAGGGCCGGCGGCAGTTCCGGGAACCGGTCGGCCGCGGCGGGGCATATTTCCGGTCGGCCCGGCTCGGCCGCGGGCTGGCAGTCGGCGACCTGGACGACGACGGCTGGCCGGACGTGGTGGTGAGCCACCAGAACGAGCCGATCGTCCTGCTCCGGAACGTATCGGGGGTGGGGGCCGGGCGGGGGAACCACTGGCTCGGGATCCGGCTCGCCGGCCGGGGCCACCGCGACCTGGTCGGGACGGTGCTGACGCTGGAGGTGGGCGGCCGGAAGTTGACCCGGTTCGTGAAGGGCGGGGGGAGTTACCTGTCTTCGAACGACTCCCGGGTGTGGTTCGGGCTTGGCCCGTCAGACCGACCCGGCCGGCTCACGGTGCGGTGGACCGGGGGTGGGGAGCAGCACTTCGACCAGCTGGCGGCCGACCGGTACTGGCGGCTGACGGAGGGAGAGGGGGAGGCGCGGCCGGGGCCGTAGGAGACCCGAGGGCCAAGCGGTGCCGCCTCGCTCCGATCCGCCGAGTGATGACGGAATAGAAACGGCCCCCGGACGGACCGGGGGCCGAGTGGGATTGAGCCGGGATCACCCCCGGTGGTTACTTCTTCGATTTCTGCTTGTCGTATTTCTGCATCGCGTCCTGCGTCTGCTGTTGCTGCTCCGGGGTGGATTTCGGCTCGTCCTTGCTGGCCGAACACCCGGCCGCGGCGACCGCGGCGGCGAACACGAGGCCCCATGCTCGAGCGAACCACTTCATCTCGGACACTCCGCTCTGGGAAAGGAAATTCACTCACCGGACCCGGTTACGGCAGGTTCACGACCTGGCCGTCGTCCCGGGTGGCCAGCTGTTGGACGGTGGTAAGGGGGGTGCTGTCGGTGAGGAACCGGACCGACCCGTCCCCGAACAGGAACATCACCCCGCCCGGGTGGGCCGAGTTCAGCGGGGTGTTGTCCCCCTCGTTGAAGCCGACCCCGGTCCCCCCCGGGTTGTCGCTCCACCCAGTCTTCTGGTTCAACTGGTATCGGACGGTGGTGGTGTTGAACGCCCGGTTGTCCCCGCCCGGGCTCCCGTTCGACGGCGTCCCTCCCCAGGCGCAGCCCATGAACGCGGAGTGCGGCTGCGACGCGCGCCAGTCATTCTTGCCGCCGCCGGTGTCGACGATGTAATCGCCGTGTTCGCCGACCAGGATCTGGTTCGTGGTTCCGTCGGTGATGTCCGTGAGCTTGATCTTGCTGTTCGGGAACAGGGCCCCGCCCCCGCTCACGATCCCACCCCCTCCGCTCCCGAGCCGGTTGCTCGGGTCGTTGGCGGCCCCGGCGATGGCCACGTAGTTCGTGGTCGGGTATACGGAGTTCCCGGCGGCCATGCGCCCGGCGGGGAGCTGGGTGGGCAGGGGGCTGGACGGGCAGGAGAAGATCTTCGGCTGGACCCCGTCCGCGACGTTGCTGTTGTTCCCGTCGTTCCAGACGCCGTTGCTGAAGTTGAACTTCTGGTAGAGCGCCCCCTGCTCGATCTGGGGCAGGACGAACCCGATCCAGGAAAACCCCCACCCGCCGTTCGGCGGGACGGCACACCCGGCCGGCAGACCGCCGTTCGTGTCGTGGTAGGAGTGGAGGGCGATCCCCCACTGTTTGAGGTTGTTCTGACAGCTGCTGCGGGCAGCGGCCTCGCGGACCTTCTGGACGGCGGGGAGGAGCAGGCCGATCAGGATCGCGATGATCGCGATCACCACCAACAGCTCGATCAGCGTGAACGCGCTCCGCCTGGGGGAGATCAGACGAGATGGCACGACTCGCCTCCTGGGAAAAGGAATGGGACAACGAAAAATGGAACCGCAAACTACTACTGCCGCAACCGGTATTTGGTGTGAATGCCGGGCGGGTGGAACAAGGACAGCGGACAGACGACGGAGATAACTTGTTTAGACAGTATCGTCTCTTTCAGGTATGTCAACGGGGACGCGGAAAGTCGGAGTAACTAAAGCGGCCGCGAACCGGTTTTCTACGGTGGTGGAGTGGGTCGCCGCGACGGATCGGTCGACTGCGGGTGGTGCTCGGGCCACGGTCCCAGCGGGCCCGCGGATCGATGGCACTCACCCCGGACGGCCAGAGGCGACCGGCCAACACTTCCTCAGTAATAAAGACGACGATGCTGGCAGCGAGTTTCAAGACTAAGACGGAATACCCGGGATGTCAACAGCAGAAGAAGACAACTTGCCTGAGAGACTGATGAGAGGGCGAGGGCTGTCTGACTTGCTGATCGGTCCTGGGTTCGACGGTCCGTGACCCGGTCTGCCGGGAGGTTCGATTCGACGCCGTGACGGCCAATCTATAATCGTGTCATCCGGGAGCGGCGCGGGATTTCCGCTCCGACGCCGGTCCCGCGGGACCCGCCGAACAGAGGTTCTTCTGGTGCCCCTACCCGCCCCACCGAACTCGTCGCCGGCCCCGCGGCGCTCCGCCAGCCCCCGCCGACTGCTCGTCGTCGTGCTGGTCATCCTGGCCGTCATGGGGTGGGTAGGATACGCCGTCGTCGCTCCGGAGTGGCGGGCGGACCGGGCGATCGCCCTCGCGGAGCAGGTCGCCGCCGAGGGCGACTACGACCGGGCCCGCGGGTACCTGGACGAGGTGCTGAAGGTCCGCCCGGCGAGCGGGCAGGCCCGGTTCCTGATGGCCCGCACCTGTCGCCGGGCGGACGACCTGACGGCGGCCGCGGCCCACCTGCGGGAAGCCAAGCGACTCGGGTGGGTGCCGGACGCGGTGGAGGTGGAGGAACACCTGATCGAGGCCCAGGAGGTCGGCCCGCGGGGGCCGAACGAAGCAACCCTCCAGCTCCTCGCCCTCACCCACCACCCCGACGAGCGGGTGATCCTCGAGGCCCTGGCCAAGGGCTACCGGAACGTCCACCGCCCGGAAGCCGCGGTCAAGTGGCTCGGGATCTGGATCACCCGGTACCCCGACGACTGGCTGCCGCGGCAATGGCGGGGGGAGATTCTGGAGGCGTTCAACCTGACTGACGACGCCCGGGCCGACTACCAGCGGGCACTCGAACTCCGGCCGGCGGCGATAGCGGCCCGGCGGCGGCTGGGTCGTCTCGAGCTGACCGAGAAGCAGAACCCCGCCGCCGCGGCCGAACACTTCACCGCCTTTCTCGAGGCGGTCCCGGAGGACCCCGACGGGCTCCTCGGGCTGGCCGAGTGCCGTCGGACTCAGGGGGACCCGGACGGGGCCCGCGGCCTCCTGGACAGGTTGCTCGGCCGGGACCCGGGGAACGCCCGCGGGTGTCTGGAGTGCGCCGCCCTGGAGGCCGACGCCGGCCGGCCGGCGTCGGCCCTCACGTGGATGGCCCGGGCCGAGGCCGCCTTCCCGGACGAGCCCCAACCGCACTACCGGCTGGCGCTCCTTCTGGCCCGCCTCGACCGGCCGGACGATGCCGCCCGGCATATGCGCCGGTTCCACGAGTTGGACGAGGGATATCGACGGATCGCGGCGCTCACGAAACAGTTGCTGGGCGACCCGGCCAGCGCCGACCGGCGGGGTCAGATCGGGGCCGAGTTCCTCCGCCTCGGGCGGACCGAATCCGCGCTCGCCTGGTTCTTCAGTGCGCTCAACGAGGACCCGGGACACCGGCCGACCCACCGGGCCCTTGCCGAGCACTACCAAAAGACCGGGCAATCGGTTCTTGCCGCCCGGCACCGGCAACACGCGGAAGGCAGCCAGACCGTCGCCAATCCCTGACGGGTGCGGGTCAGGCCCGGTCCGGTCGCCGGGCGGAGGGGGCGGGGGGTGTGTGCGGCAGCAACCACCGCAATGCCGGGGCCGTGGCCATCGTGGTGGCGAGGGCCATGAGCACCATCATGGCGAACAGGGTCGGGGAGATGACCCCCAGGTCGAGCCCGATGTCGAGGACGATCAGGCCCATCAACCCGCGGGTGTTCATCATCGCCCCGAGCGCGGCACCCGTCCGCCAGTCCCGGCCGGTCAGCCGGGCCGCGACCAGCGTCCCGCCGAACTTCCCGAGCGTCGCCACCGCGATGATCGCCGCGCAGATCAGCCAGTTCTCCCACCCGCTCACCAGCCCGACCTGCGTCCGCAGCCCGGTGAGCGCGAAGAACGCCGGCAGGAGCAGGACGGTCACCACGTCCTTGAGCCGGCGGGTGAACTCGCGGGCGAGCTGGCTGTCGTGCGGGATCACCGCGCCGAGCAGGAACGCCCCGAATACCGCGTGAATGCCGATCGCTTCCGTCGCCAGGGCGGAGAGGAGCACCGCCACGAAGACCCCGGGAATGGCCGCGGCCGGGAGAGGGCCGGCGTCGAGCTGCCGGCACACCCGCGCGGCCAGCGGCCGGACGACCAGGAACATCCCCGCGATGAACACCAGCGCCCCGAGCCCCACGCCGGCGGCCGTCCCGATCTGGGCCTGGGCCACCCCGACCACGAACGCGAGCAGGCACCACGCGGTCACGTCGTCGGCAGCTGCGCACCCGAGCGCCACCACCCCGACCTCGGTCTTGTCGAGCCCGCGGTCGGCCAGGATGCGGGCCAGCACCGGGAACGCCGTGACCGACAGCGCCACCCCCATGAACAGGGCGAAGCTGGTGAACGGCACCCCGCGGTGCGACACGACCGGGTAGAGCCACAGGGCGAGGCCCGCCCCGAGCACGAACGGGGCGACGATGCTGGCGTGCGAGATCGCCACCGCCGCGTGCGCCTGGTGCTTCAGCTTCGCACTATTCAGCTCCAGCCCGACCAGGAACATGTACAGAACCACCCCGAGCTGCGCGACCACCTTCAGCGCCGACACGACCTGCCCCTTCGGGTCGGCGTCCGGGCCGGGGATGAGCTGGTGCATCGCCTCCGGGGAGATCGCCCCGAGGAGCGACGGGCCGAGCAGGATGCCGGCGACGACCTCGCCGATGACCGGCGGCTGGCCGAGATACCCGAACGCCCGGCCGAGCACGTAGCCGAGCCCGACCACGGCGGCGAGCGTGGCGAGCACGTGCGCCACCACGTCGACCTGACCGGCCTTCGGCGCGGCCACCGAGATCGCCCCGGCTGGTACTTCCGGGGCGACGAGCCCGTCCCCGATGTGGCGGACGATGAGGAACACCCCGACGGCCGCGGCGATCATCAGGACGTAAGCCGCCGCCGCCGCCCAGCCGGGGCCGGCTGGTGACGAGGTGCCGCGGGTCGGGGTGAGCGGGACGGAGTTCATCGGCGGTGTGTGTCCCGGGCCGTCCCAGGGCGTTGCCCTGGGCTATGTTGTCCCAGCCCTTCGGGCTGAAGATGTCTTTGCACCCTGAAGGGGTGCGACAGCATAGCCCAGGGCAACGCCCTGGGTTTCCAGCCGCGCCCCGGGTATCCAGGGAGTTCCGGTCACGCCCCGGCCTTGGCCTTCTCGGCCGCGACCTCGGCCCGGAGGTCGTCGATCAGCGGCCAGAGCACGTCCACGGCGTCGTTGAACACGTCCCCGATCAGCACGTCGGTCACCCGGTCCTTCAGGTCCGGGTGCTTCTTCACGAACCGGCCGAAGCTGAACCCGTCGTAGAACTCGCACACCAGCCGCCGCATCCGCTCCATCCCGGCGACGAACTGCGGCTCCCAGGTGCGGAGCTGGGCGGCCGACGTGTCACCTTTCTTCAGGCCCTCGGCGATCGCGTCGGCGGCCATCGCGGCGGACGTCAGGGCGAGCAGCACCCCGGACGAGTAGAGCGGGTCGAGGAACCCGAACGCGTCGCCGACGAGCACCCACCCGTCGCCGCCCACCTGCGTCGCGCGGTACGAGTACTCCTTCTGCGCCCGGAAGATGTCGCACCGGGTGGCGTTCGCGATCCGCGGCTGGAGCCCCGGGGCCCGGGCCACCTCCTCGAAGTAGATCGTTTCGAGGTCCTTCGTCTGCCGGTCGAGGAACAGGTACTCGTACCCGGCCACCACCCCGACGCTCACGATGTCGTCGTGCAGCGGGATGTACCAGAACCACCCCTTCTTCCCCTCGGTCTGGATGACGATGGTGGCCCCGGCGTCGCGGCCCGCGTCGCGGTACGCGCCCTTCCAGTAGGTCCAGACGGCGGCCTTCTTCAGCTGCGGGTCCCACTCGCGGAGGCCGAGCCGGTCCATCAGCATCGAGCTCTGCCCGCTCGCGTCGACCACCACCTTCGCCCGCACTTCTTTCTCGGGCTCGCCTTCCACCTTCACCCGCACCCCGACCGCCCGGCTCCCTTCGAACAACACCTCGATGACCCGGGCCCCCTCGCACACCCGGACGCCGTGCTCCTTGGCGTTGGTCAGGTTGAGGTGGTCGAACTCGCTCCGCCGGACCTGCCACGTCTGCGACGCCTCGTGCGGCCGGTGGTCGACGAAATAGAACGGTTCGGAGAGCTTCCCCCGCTGGTTCACGAACTGGACGCTGTACTTCTTGGTGAAGTGGCTGTCCTTCAGCTTGTCGAGCATCCCGGTCCGCTTGAGCACCCAGTACGTCTGCGGGATCAGCGACTCGCCGATGTGGAACCGGGGAAAGTGCTCCCGCTCGTACAGGTCGACGGCGTAGCCCTGCTGCGCGAGCAGGGTGGCGGCGGTGGACCCGGCCGGGCCGCCCCCGATCACGATGACGTCGGGCTCGCGGCGGGTGGGATCGGACATGAGAGGGCTCCGCATCGTGTAGGGTGGGTCGAGTCTTCGAGGCCCACCGTTCTCGCGAATAACACCGGTGGGCTACGAAAGGGTCACCGCCACATGCTCCCGTCGGGCTCGTGCGGGGCGCGTGCGGCCTTGAGCAGGGCGGTCAACTTCTCCAGGTCGGCCGGCGGCAGGTGCCCGAGCTGGCGGGCGTGGCACGCGCGGAGCGGACCGGCGATGTCGTCGAGCAGGGCGAGCCCGGCGTCGGTGATCCCGACGAGCACGCTCCGCCGGTCGCCGGCATTTCGGGTCCGGGCGATCAGCCCGCGGTGCTCCAGCTTGTCGATCATCCGGGTGATGTCCGGCGCGCGCGAAACGAGTCGCTCGGCCAGGGCCAGGGTCGGGAGCGGGTCGGGGTGTTCGGCCCGGAGCAGGCGGAGCGCGTTGTACTGCTGCGGGGTGAGGTCGAACCCGGCGAAGAGATCGTCTTCAAGGGCCCGGAGACGATCGTAGGTCCGCCACAGGCTCAGGAACGCTTCCTGTTCCGGGGAGTCGAACCGGCGGGCGGGGCTCCGCTTTTCCGGGGTCGGGGTCATCATGCTCCTATTTTAATCGGCCAGACGATAGTTGTCCAGACAACTATCGTCGGTTTTTTTTCCCTGGGAGCGCGGCCGTCTCGGCCGCACTTCCAGGGAAAAAAACCGCGGGCCGGGAAAAACCCCGGCCCGCGACAGAAATCAGGTGAAGTGGATCAGATCAGGGGGTGCTGCAGCAGACGGGGGTGCCGCCCATCATCATGCAGCAGGTACAGCCGGCCTTCATGCACGCGGTCAGGCAGTCGCAGCAGCCCTGGATCATGGCTTCACAGTTCTTGTCGCCGCTGGTGCAGGTCAGGACGCACCCGTCCTTGGTCATCTCGCACTTGCACATGCCCATCGTCATGTTGCAGCAGCACACCATCATCCCGTTCATCATACAATAGAACGAGCACATCCCCCCGGCCATCATGGTGCAGAGGTTCTGCATCATGGCGCAGGCGGTCGGGTCGGGACAGGTGCAGGTCACCTTCATCCCGTGGGTCACCTTCTCCATCTTCATCGTGCAGCGCGGGACCATCACCATGTTCGGGGCCATCGGGGCGCTGGTCCCGGGCATCATCGCCCCGGGGCCCATTCCCATCCCGGTCATCCCGCTGGTCGGCCGCTCCATCATCATCGTGCCGGTCATCGCGATCCCTCCGTGAGGCAAATCCGGGGCGAACTGGCGAAAGAAACCCGATTGGGCTGGTTTCCCGGTCACCCCAAAGATCCAAGAAATCCGACCAAATTGAGAGAGAAGCTTGCCTTCCCATCAGGCGTCAGGTAAGATTTCTGACAGAGATCATGACTAAGTTGATGATCTTACTGTCGAGAACTTCTCTGTCGTCGCTCGAAGAACGCGGTTCCGAGGTCGTCCCATGTCCGAGCATCCTGAACACCGATTGCGGGAGCACTTGATCGCATCCGTTCCGGCGGTCCTGACCGCCACTCCGAGCATGGGGGCGTTTGTGCCCTGTCCATGTCCCGTGATCGCCGCGTTCGGACTCGCGCAGCAATCGTTCATCGCCGAGGTTTACCGGCTGGCCCGCGAAATGACCGAGGCGCAGCTACGGAAACCAGCCCGGCCGTTCCCCCCGGCGTTCTCCTTGAACTGATGAAACACCGGGTTTGATGATGCGGGTCGTATCGGTTGTAAGGCCGATGCGGCCCGTTCTCGTTACAGCAAACAATACCCGAGATGATCGGCTCTGCCTACGCACAAAGTCAGAGTCGTTAACTGACTCTGTCAGCTTACCCATCGCCGTCGGATTACTGAAGTACACCCGCCTCCGACACCAAAAACCCATATGCGGCAAGGACTAACACCGCGTGGTGGTGCCATCCGAGCCACGCCCGGCCCTCGAAGTGATCGAGGCCGAGCGTGCGTTTGAGCCTGTCGAAATGCCCGGTCGCGACCGCCGGCAGCTGGTCGGCGGGCCCCCATTCGGAAGCAACCGGGCCGGGTGAATGAGATCCGGCAGTCACGATCCCGGCCGAGCGGGAGGAGAGAAATTCGCGGAACGTCTCGCTGGTGAGGTATCCGTTATCGGCGGCAGTCGCCCCGGCGGACCACCCCTCGCGGATGAGTTCGTCCAGGAGGCCGGAGGCGATGTCCTGCTTGCTGACGTGCGCGCGGAACTCGGCCGGAACGGTCTTTTCCACGGCGTCCTGATTTTCCCGCAGCCAGTACCCCGGCAGGTACAGCCGGATGGCGAGCGGGATGTACCCGAACGGCCCGGCCCGACCGACCACGACCCCGACCTGGCAGTTCACCTTCCGCCCGATCGGCCGGGCGAACTGCCGCTGCGTGCCGACCGAATGCCGCCCCTTCTTCGGGATCACCCCGTCGTGAACGACCCACACCCCGGGGCCTTCGCGGGCCGCGTCCGGTAAGAGCTCGCGGTAACGGGCGAGGACCCGTCCCGGGTCCCAGGGACTGTGACTGACGAAATGCTGGAGGGCCTGGGCGAAGTTGGTGGTCCCGGGGTCGTCGGTCCGGACCTGGGCGGCGATGGCCTCGACGTTCTTCCGGTTCCCGTCGCCGAGTAGCCCCTGGAGGTAAAGCCGGAACCAGCGGGACTGGTCGGTCCGGGTGAAAATTCCTCCGAACCGGTCGGCGTAAGAGTCGAGCCGGCGGCGCCGGTCGTCATCGAGCGGGGGGAGTGAATCGAGGCTGGGGACCATCGCCGACCCGCCAATCCACGGGGGCGCGGGAGGAGGATCGACCCCAGATAGCAGTGCAGAACCGGACTTATTGATGACAATCATTGTCATCTTAGTAGTATTGCCGTAGAGATAGGCCTTTTCAACCGCAATCCCGGGCCTGGCGCGTTCGGTGGTCCCGCTTTGTCAGGTCGCAGCCCGGCGGTTCAAGAGATGTTCGAACCGATAGAGATGGTCGGGAGGGATGTGCGTTTTCAGCCCGGAGGGCTGGAACAGGATAGCCCAGGGCACCGCCCTGGGCGGGCTACCGAGCCCGAGTCGCAACGCCCTTTTCAAGGCCGAAAAAGAGCCCGAGCCACACCGCCCTTTTCGAGCAACGCCAGCCCACCCAGGGCGGTGCCCTGGGCTATCCTGTCCCAGCCCTTCAGGCTGAAGACCGCCCCGCAACATCCCGGGAATTTCGACAGGGCACCTGGCGCCAATCAGGTCGTCAGGTTCAATCCCACACGTACCGATCATCCCACTGGATCCCGTGCTTTCGAAGGAGCTCGCGGAACTCCTCCTGGAACGTCCGCGCCGTGTGGTGCTTCTCCTGGTCGGCGATGTAGGCCGCTACCTGCGCTTCGTTCGATGGGCTGACCGAGAACACTCCGTACCCGTTCTGCCAGAAGAAGCTCGGGTGGACGTTTTCCTTGGCCCACTTCGATGACCCCTTCTTCACCTCCTCGACCGCCTTGCACAACGGCAATGTCTTGGCCAGTGCGAACAGCAGATGGACGTGATCCGCGACCCCGCCGACCGCGATCGCCTGGCAGTCGAGCTCGTTCAGTATTCCTGCCAGATATGCGAACAGGCGGTCACGCACCGTGGGGGCGATGAATGGCTCCCGATTTTTGGTACTGAACACCAGATGGACCAGAACCCGGGCGAAGGATTGCGGCATGGTGTCGTGCTCGTGTCCCAGCCCTTCGGTCCGGGCTGGATCGGGCGTGGTCGGGGCGCACCCGCGGTCTGGGTTTTCAGCCCTCCGGGCTGAAGACCGGGGCCTGCTGTCCGCGAGCAGGATCATCACCGACCCTGCTCGCACTCATCCTTCCCATCTCGGCCGCCACACCAGCTGTTCCGTCACTTCTTCAGCTTGGTCATGTCGATCACGGTGCCGTCCGCCGGCATGATCAGCTTCTTGAGCTCCGTCTCGTCCGCGTCCTTCTTGCACCGGATCACCGACCCGTCCGCCAGCCCGACGTGGAAGTCCCCGTCGAACAACCCGCCGAGCTTCGGGAGGGCCTTCTTCTCGTCGAACGCGAGGTCCGCCGGCTTGGTCCAGATCACCGGCTCGCCGGCCTCGAACACCAGCCCGGTATTCGACGTCCCGTCCGGGAACGAGGCCGGAATCCGCGGCTGGGCCTTCGGGCCGAACACCGCTTTCTCCCCGGCGAACACCTGATAGAACGTTTCCCCCTCCTTCCCCTTCACCCGGACCGGGGCGTACACCTTCGGCAGCTTCGCGATCAGCTTCTTGTTGGTCTCGCTGTCCCACGGCTCGTCGAGCTTGAACTGCTTGTACAGCTCGACCTCCTCGATATACGGGAGGATCGCCACCCGCCAGCTCAGCAGAGCCGTCCCGTCCTTCGACCGAAAGTCGGTCGGGATCGGACCGCCGTATGTGTCTGCGAAGTTGTGGAACGCCAGGACGATCTGCTTCAGGTTGTTCTGAGACCGGACCAGCTCCGCTCTCGTGGGCGGGGCCAGTTTCTCCTCCGCCCGCAGAACCGGCGACACGACCGCCGCGGCCGCGACCGCCACCCCCACTCCCATGAACACTGTTCGCATGGCACACCTCCGGAGAGAAACCCGCCCGGCAAAAGTCGGGCGGACTAGGAGAGACGCTTTCCGGCCCCCGGCATTACGAGAGACGATGCGCCCGGACTTCCGGACCGGTTAGAAGTCCGGTCCGGCGTTCTACTTTCGCACGTCGTAGCAGAACACCAGCTCCTGGTCGCGGACGTACAAGTGCCCGTTGGCGACGACCGGGTGCGTCCACAAGCCCCCGCTCGGCCGCCGCTGCTTCGACTCGCGCGGCAGCTTCAGCCGGCCCTTCTCCTTCCACCCCTCCGGGCTCGGCTCGACCAGCGCGACCACCCCGCCCTTCTCGGCGCAGCAGTACAGCCGTCCGTCGGCGAAGGTGACTGACCCGCGGCCCAGCGCCTCCTGGTCCGCCCACACGACCTTCCCGGACTTGAACTCCTGGCAGACCCAGCCGCCCTTCTCGGAGTGCCCGTACAGGTGCTCGCCGACCCGCACCACGCCCCCGTCACGGCTCTGGACGTCCTTCGTCGAGAACACCTTCTCGGCCGTGATCCCGCCGCCCCCGGGGACGAGCTTGATCAGGTCACACCCCTGCCCGAACCCGACCGAGGAGTAGACGAGGTTGTCGTGAAACACCGGGGTCGCGATCACGACGTCGTCGTAAGCCGGGGCCCGCTGGAAGGACCACAACAGCTTGCCGTCGGCGGCCGACACGCCGACGATCCCCCGGTTGGTCACCTGGATGTACTGCCGCGTGCCCCCGACCTCGACCGCGATCGGCGAGGAGTAGCTGGCCTGATCAGTCACCTCCTTGCTCCGCCAGAGGACCTTCCCGGTCTTCTTGTCGAGGGCGGCGAGGAGGCCCTGCTTTCCCCCCGGCACGCAGACGAGCTGATCGCCGTCCACCAGCGGGGCGGAGGCGTAGCCCCAGCCCAGGGGGGTCGGCTCTTCCAACCCGCCGCCGATGGGGTTGACCGCGCCGCCGAGGTCACGGGGCAGGTTCACCCGCCACCGCTCCTTGCCGCCCGCGGCCTCCACGCACACCAGGTCGCCGAACCCGCCGAGTACGTAAACCAGGTCGCCGTCCACGGTCGGGGTGACGTTCGGCCCGGCGTTCCAGCTGTTGCCCTTCCAGGTGAACAGCGGACCGATCCGGGTCGACCACACCTCCTTGACCTTCCCGTCCGCGGCGGCCTTGAGGTCGAGGGCGAAGACGAACTCGGCGTCGCCGCGCCCGCCGGCCGAGTACAGCCGGTCGCCGACGACGGCGGGGCCGGCGTAGCCGACTCCGGCGTCCGAATAAGTCCACAGCAGCTTGGGGCCGCCCTGAGGCCATTCCTGAAGCAGGCCGGTGTCGGCCGACACGCCGTCGCGGTGCGGCCCGCGATACTGCGGCCAGTCGGCCCCGGCGGCGACCGGGACTACCAGGGCGAGGAGCGCTGCGACACGAATGAGAGAGGTGGGCTTCATGACGTCCCTGTGGTGATGGGGTGCAGCGGCGACGGACGACGACCGCGCCGTCACGGTATCTCTACCGCCCGGGGCACCGGCCGATTGTAACTCTTGGGGAACCGGAGGTCGTGACGATTCTTTTGTCGACGGCCGTCGGCCGGCACCGCTCGTTGAGCCCGGCTCAGTCCCGGACCGCGACGCCGGTCACGAACGCGACGACACAAGAATTGTCTTTCCGTGTCGTAGCGATGCCCTTCCGGGTAAGCTGTTGGTATCTCGATCAGGTGTCTTTATTCCTGTCCCGCGCGCCCAGGTTCTCCCATGCCCATCGCCGTCCTCTGCCCCGGTTGCAATGCCCGGCTCAACGCACCGGATGCCGCGGCCGGAAAGACAGTCAAGTGCCCGAAGTGCAAGGCCGCGATGGTCGTTCCGGCGCCGGCGGCGGACGCCGGGTTCGAGGCCGTGGACGACCCGACCCCGCCGCCGAAGAAGCCGGCGCCGGCGTCCGCCAGGCCGCCCAGGGCGAAGACGGACGTGACTCTCGACGACAGCGAGGACGAGAAGCCCCGCGCCAGGAAGAAGTCTCGCGACGACGAGGACGACAAGGAGGAAGACGACCGACCCAGAAAGAAAGGAAAGGGGAAAAAGAAGGCGGCGGCGGGCCCGGCGCCGGCGGTGCTCATCGCCGCGATCGCGGGCGGCGTGCTGCTCTTGGGTGGCGGTGCCTTCGCCGCATACTGGTTCGGCATCCGCGACGACAAGCCGAAGGAGACCACCGGCAACCCCACGCCGAACGCCCCGCCCGGGCCGCAACCCGGCGGCCCCGGAGGCTTCCCACCACCCGGCTCCGGCGGTGGACCGCCGGTGCAGCCCGGCGGGCCGGTAAAACCGATTCACGAAACCAGTACCACGGCGTTCCGTCAAAACAGCAAGAACAACTTGAAGCAGATCGCCCTCTCCTTCCACCTGTTCGCCGACACGCACAACGGCATGCTCCCCGCCGGCATTTTCGATTCCGGCGGGAAGGTCGGGCTCAGCTGGCGGGTGGCGCTCCTCCCGTACCTCGAACTGGATCAGCTGTACAAGCAGTTCCACCTCGATGAACCCTGGGACAGCGATCATAACAAGAAGCTGATTCCGCAGATGCCGCGCGTCTTCGCCGCGCCCGGAGCCACCTCGAACGGTCTGACCTATTACCGCTCCTTCACGGGGCCGGATACGGTCTTCCCGCCCCCGCAGCGCGGCCCGGCGGGTCAGCCCGCCACGGGGCTGAAGATCGTCGCGATCCCCGACGGGACGAGTAATACCGCTCTGGTCGTCGAAGCCGGCGAGCCCGTCGAATGGACGAAGCCGGACGAGCTGGTCTACACCGCCGGTGCGCCGCTGCCGAAGGTGGGCGGCATCTTCGGCGACGGGTATCACGTCGTCCTCGCCGACGGCTCCACGAACTGGTTGACGACGGGCACCCCGGCCGAAATGCTCAAGGCGATCATCACGGCCAAGGGCGGCGAGACCGTCAACTGGGGGAAGTAAGGCCCTTCCGATCTACTGCCGGCCGACGAGCCCCGGGGCGACCGCTACTCCCCTCCGAGCCCCGTGCAGACCCGGAAGGTGTGGCCATCGGGCGGCCCGGCGGTAGATGGGTCGGGCGTGGGCGTCCGAAGGGTGGGTAGGAACGGCAAGAACAGTTAGACGGCCGGCGGACCGGCGGCGCTCTTGCCGGCGTGCGGATCAGTTCCAGTCCGACCCCAGGACGGACCCGTCGTTCGGGACACAGGCGTTGATCCAGGTTTGCACGCTCACCCCCGCGCTCACGCCGCGGACGCTCGCGTCTCCCAGGCCGATCTGCATCGCGCCGGTGTGAGCGGTCTGGGTCACGTAGCCGTTGCAACTGGCCGGCGCGGGCGCGATCTGGAACGGCGTGCTGCCGTAGGAGATGTCCGGGCCGGACCAGTAAAAGGGGCTGCCGGAATTGTAATCGTACGGCGTTTGATAGTTCGCCCGCGCCTGCAGCGTGTTCCAGCCGAAGCCGCCGAACGTCCCCGAATCGGCCCAGTTCGAACCCCAGTAGTTGGACCACGTCGGTTGCCAATAGTTGGCCGCGCCCGCCGGGCCGCAGTTGCGGTACCGTTCCGCGAACATGACGGTGTTGGATGTCCCGTCCGGTATTGCCGTGACGATCGAACGCGGCGTGGCGGGGTCGAAGACCATGACGTTCGCCACGTAGTTGGTGCTGGCGTCACCGAACGTATTAGTGTAGGCGGTCGCGCCGGAGGTGCCGTCGGAGGGGCAGAGGAACGTCTTGACCACCGTGGTCCGGACATTGATGCTGTTGCCGTTGCCGGCCGTGTAGAGGTTGTTCTGCTCCAGATACGGCAGCAGGTGGAAGAACAACGTGGCGGCGGCGGCTCCGTCCGACGACGAGGTGTTCACGCCCGGCATGCAGCCGGATGTACAGGGATTCGGCCAGTTGGGGTTGCCGTAGTTGCTTCCGGTCCAGTTCCAGATCGGCGGCAGGCGGTCCGTGGCCCCTTGGAAATTGTGAGCCGCCAAGCCCAGTTGCTTGAGGTTATTGGTACACTGGACGCGCGCGGCGGCCTCGCGCACCTTCTGCACGGCGGGGAGGAGGAGGCCGATCAGGACCGCGATGATCGCGATCACTGAGGTTCCCCAAGAACAGTGGACACGAGGTTAACGGTGTAGACTCAGAGCAAGGAGTCCACCGATGGCACGTACCCGTACCACCTACACGGCCGAGTTCAAGCTCCGGGCCGTTAAGATGGTCCT
>JAQGHQ010000138.1 GCA_028288765.1 Gemmataceae bacterium
CCTCGGGGGTGAAGCGTGGGGTGGCCATGGCTCGTCCTGCCTTGAAGTTACGCCGATGACACAGTGGGGATTTCCTATCCCACACTCAAATCCCCGCAAGGCTCCCTACAAACCGCGACGTGACCTCCCGAGGCTGACGGACGACAGAATGCCTTGCCAGAGCGACCACAGGCGGGTAGCGTGCATCACACACCTCCTGGGCGACTGGGGTCGGCGGTACTACCGCCAAGCTCCGCCCGGGAGGCGTGTCTGTCAATGAGCTCGTCCCAAACCGATTGGTCGACCGGCGCATCAAACTGTTAGGTTTTCCGAGAAACTACTGTTTAAGAGTCTGTTCCATAAATCCTACGCGGCTCGTCTGCGGTGTCTTTTGAAGCGGAAGCGTTGAGCCCGCGGTCGTCTTTTAGGTCGGAGGCGTTGAAGGAGGTGGTGGATGGCGGCGATGCGAACCACCGCCGCACTCAACGCGGGTGTGTGTTCGTAGTCCTTGCTCAACCCCCGATGCCGGCCCAACCAGGCATACGTCCGCTCGACCACCCAACGGACCGGCAGGGGCCGGAACGCGCGCTCGCCTTTCGGGCGGGTGGCGATCTCCAGCCGGTACGGTCGCCGGTGCGCCCGCAGCCAGGCGTCCAGCGCGTGGTTGTGGTACTTGCCGTCGGCAAAGACCACCTGCAGGCGCGGAAAGTCCCGGCCCCGCACTTGGGCGAAAATGTCCCGGGCCGCCCGGGCGTCGTCGGCATTCGCCGCCGTGACCACGACGGCAATGAGAAAACCCAGGGAATCAACGAGAATATGCCGCTTTCGACCCCGGACGTTCTTGGCCCCATCCGTGCCCCGGCCCTGACCACCGGTGGCCGTCTTGACCGACTGGCTGTCGATCGCGGCCGCCGTGGGCGTCATCGCCCGGCCGGCGTGGATGCGGGCTAACGGGCGGAGGGTATCGAGGCGTTTCTGCCACGTGCCGTCGGCCGCCCACGCCTGGAAGTAGTTGTAGACGGTCTTCCACGGGGGGAGGTCGTGCGGCAGCGCCCGCCAGGTGCAACCTTCGCGCACGTGGTAGAAGATCGCGTTGACGATCTCCCGGAGCTCGGTTTTCCGCGGCCGACCACGCCGGTGCCGGGGGGTGGTCCGGGGGAGCAACAGCTCGATCAGAGCCCACTGCTCATCCGTCAAGTCGCTCGGATAGGGTTTTCGGACCATACTTCATGTTACCCTAACCCATTTATGGAACAGACTCTAAGCCATACGGGCGGTTTCGGGTGGAGTCTTTCCAGCGGAGAAATCTACTGGTCAGACGAAACCTCCCGAATAGTTGGCTTCGACCGAGCGACCAAGCCGACCTTCGGGCGGATATTCCAACGAGTGCATCCGGACGACCGCGCGTTCGTGCAATAGGCCCTCGATCGCGCATTACGTGACGGCACGGACGTGGATTTCGAACATCGCTTCCTGATGCCGGACGGTTCCGTCAAATATGTCCGGGTTCTGGCACAGGCCGTAAGAGATCGATTGGGCAACCTCGAGTACATTGGGGCGGGGATGGACGTCACCGAGCAGCACCAGGCGCGAGTGGTCCTCGAAGAGGACATCGTGAGGCGGAAGCGGGCGGAGGCGGCCAACCGGGCGAAGGACGAGTTCCTGGCTAACGTCAGCCACGAGATCCGCACCCCGATGAATGCCATCCTCGGCATGACCGAGCTGGTCCTGGAGACCCCTCTGACCGAGGACCAGCGCCAGTGCCTGAAGGCGGTCAAGTCTGCCGCCGACAACCTGCTCAGCATCATCAACGACCTGCTCGACTTCTCCAAGATCGAGGCCGGCAAACTGGAACTGGAACCGGCCGACTTCTCCTTGCGGGCGGCTTTGGGCGACACCCTGCGGACCCTGGCCGTGCGGGCCCACAAGAAGGGGCTGGAGCTGGTCAACCACGTGCAGCCGGACATGCCCGACGACCTCGTCGGCGACGCCGGCCGGCTGCGTCAGGTGTTGCTCAACCTGGTCGGCAACGCCATCAAGTTCACCGAAGATGGCGAGGTGGTCGTGCGCGTGGAAGTCGTCGGCGAACCCGCGCCGGAGGAGGTGAGCGTGTGTTTCGCGGTGAGCGACACGGGCATCGGTATCCCGGCGGACAAACAGGAGAAAGTCTTCCGGGCCTTCGAGCAGGAGGACACTTCGACCACGCGCAAGTACGGCGGCACCGGGCTGGGCCTGTCGATTGCCGCCCGCCTGGTGGTCCTGATGGGCGGCACGATCGCGGTGCAGAGCGAACCCGGCCGAGGCAGCACCTTCGCCTTCACGGCGAAGTTCGGACGCCCGCCGCACCCCACGGAGGAGACCCCGGCCCTGCCGCCAGTCCTTCTCCGGGACCTGCAGGTCCTCGTGGTGGATGACAACCCCACCAACCGCCATATCCTGGAGGAGTGGCTCCGCGATTGGCAGATGAGCCCTACCGTAGTAGGCGACGGCGTGGCGGTCATGGACGTGCTCTGGGACGCCGCCAGTGTCGGCCGACCGTACCCGCTGGTGCTGCTCGACGCCCGCATGCCCGACACCGACGGCCTGGCCTTGGCCGCCCGGATCCGGGAGCGGGCCGCGCTGTCCGCCATCCGGATCATTTTGCTCACCTCGGGGGACCGCCCGGGCGACCCGGCACGCTCCCGGGAGCTGCGGATCGACGCCCACCTGCTCAAGCCCGTCCAGCAGGACGAGTTACTCAAGACGATCTACCGTGTGATGAGCCGGGCCAGAGGCGACGCACGGACGGCCGTGGAGGAGCCGGGCCGAGAGCCAGCTGCGGTGCCGGTCCCGACCGCGGCGCCGCTGCACATCCTGGTGGCCGAAGACAACGAATTTAATGCACAGCTCATGGAGCAGCTACTCACGCGGTGGGGCCACCGGTTGCGACTGGCAACCAACGGCCGCGAGGCGTTGACCCTGGCGGGGAAAGGCCCCTTCGACCTGCTGCTGCTGGGCGTGCATATGCCGGAACTGGACGGTTTCGAGGTCGTCCAGGCGATTCGGGAGCGGGAGCGGGCCGCGGGCGGACATCTGCCCGTCATTGCCCTGGCCGCGCGTTCGAGGAACGAGGACCGCGAGCGCTGCCTGGCGGCCGGCATGGACGATTTCCTGACCAAGCCCATTCGGCCCGCGGACCTGCTCGCGGCCATTGACCGCCTGGCGCCCGCTCCTGGAGTGTCCCGGCCGGTCCAGCCAGCAAGAGTGGAGCCTGTCAGCCTGCTCGACCCCGTCGCCGTGCGGAGAGCCTGCGGGGACGACGAGGAGGCGCTTCAAGGCCGGGTCGAAGAGGCCCGGTCTTGAGCAGCTCGAAAGGATGGCCCGGGAACTCCTGGAGCGGACAGGCGGCCTGTCCCTTGAAACCCTGCGCCAGCAGGCCGAGGCTGCCGGGGACCGCACGCGGACAGCCAGCCCCTGACAGCCGAAGCCGCCGCCGACGAACGGGGACAGCACCCGCACGTTCTCCGTCTTCAGTCCGAACCGCGTGGCCAGTTCGGCACGAACACCGAACACGAATTGCGTCGCGTCGTGAACGGTCAGCTTGTCCCCGTCCCAGGCCGCAATCGTGGCGTGCGGCTCGATCGGGTTTTGGTTGTGCTGCGGCGTGGTGTCGATCTGATCGAGGGTGACATCCGCCTACTTCAGCGCGTCCTCGGCGTTCCCGACGACGATCTCCGGCTTCTCGCCGATGATCTTCTCGGGCACGAACCCCTTGGCCTTCGCGTCGAAGGTCAAGGCGTGTGGCTTGGCGGCGTGGGTCGCGCGCACGAGAGTCGCGGCGAACCGCGCCTGCTCGAACGACCCGCCGACAACAAGTGCAATGGGCTGCCCGCGCCAAAAGATCTGATCGGTCTGCAGAAGCGGGGCGGTGGTCGATCCGGCGGCGAGACTACCGCCTTCTGCCCCGAATGCTTCCGTCCCCTTCATCTTCGGGGCGTTCTTGTGAGTGATCACGGCCAGCACCCCGGGCGACTTCTCCGCCGCGGCCGGATCCAACGCCGTGACGCGGCCCTTCGCGACGGTGCTCGCCACGAGAACCGCGTGGGCCAGATTCGGGAACTGGTATCCGGCAGCGTACTTCGCCTTGCCGGTCACCTTGACCCCGCCGTCCACGCGGTCCACCGGCTTGCCGACACTCGGGAGCTGCGCGTTCATCACTCGAACCTCACAGGAGTTTCTCGGGCGTGATCGGCAGGTCGCGGATGCGCTTCCCGGTCGCGTGGAAGACGGCGTTCGCCACCGCCGCGCCGATCCCGGAGATGCCGAGTTCGCCCAGCCCCCGCGCGCCGACCGGGTTGAAGTGCCGGTCCGGCTCGTTCACGAACGACACGTCGATGTCAGAAGTGTCGGCGTGAACCGGAAGCCGGTAGTCGGCGAGGTCGGGGTTCACCACCAACCCGCGGCCGTCGTAGACGGTCTCTTCCAGGAGCGCCGCGCCGAGCCCCATTAGGATGCCGCCTAGCATTTGGCTGCGGGCGGTTTTTGGGTTCAGCACCGCGCCGGGGTCGTACACGCCCACGACGCGAGTCACCCGCACGCGCGGCAGGTCGGGGTCGATCTTCACCTCGACGAACTGCGCCCCGGTCGAGAGGAACGAGAACTTCTCCTTCTCCTCGCCCGGGGCGGCCGTCGCGTCGGCTTCGACACCCTTCAACTTCGCCCGACGGAGGATGTCGGAAAAGGCGTCGGCCTTCGCGCCGTCGGCCCGGCTGACGAGCTTTCCCTCGCGCGCGGCGAGTTGGTCCACCGCGATGCCGAAGAGCGGCGAAGCCTTGTCAGTGGTCGCCAGCTTCACGAGCTTCGCCATCGCTTCCACCGCCGCGGCGGTCACGGCCGACCCGACCGCTGCGGTGGTCTGCGACGCGCCCGTGGCCGGGGCGAACGGCAGATCCGAGTCGCCGAGTTCGAACCGCACCCGGTCCACAGGAAGGCCGAGTGCGGCGGCGGCGATCTGCGCCAGCACCGTGTACGCGCCGTTACCGATCTCGTGGGCCGCGCTCGCTGCCACCGCCCGGCCGTCGGCGGTCACCCGCACCTTCGCCCTCGCCTCCATCCGGATACCGGGGTAAGCGGCCGTAGCCATCCCCCAGCCGACGAGCAGGTTCCCGTCGCGCATCGACCGCGGCTTCGGGTCGCGCTTCGCCCACCCGAACCGCTCGTCCCCGCGGCGGTAGCACTCCTTCAGGTGCTTGCTCGACCACGGCCGGTCCTTCTCCTCGTCGCGGTCGGCGTGATTCTTCAGACGCAGTACGAGCGGGTCAATCCCGGCCGCGACCGCCAATTCGTCCAGCGCCGATTCCAGTGCGAAGCTGCCGGGCGTCTCGCCGGGGCCGCGCATGAAGACGGGCGAACTCCGGTTCAGCCGCACGACGCGGTGAGTCACCTCGACGTTCGGGCACGAGTAGAGATGCTTGGACAGCGTTCCACACGGCTCGACGAAATCCGCCAGCGGCGAGGTTTCGGACATGGTCGCGTGTCGGACCGCGGTGAGCCCGCCGTCCTTCGTCGCGGCGAGCGCGACCGCCTGTTTCGTCTCGGGCCGGCGGCCGGCGAGTGTGAACATCTGCTGCCGGGTGAGGACGAGTTTCACCGGCCGTTTGACGTGCCGGGCCGCCGCGGCGGCGAGCAGGTTCTGCTGCCAGGTGAACCCCTTCGATCCGAATGCACCGCCGATGAACGGGCAAATGACCCGCACCTTCTCAGGCGACAGCCCGAAGACGCCGGCCGCGACTCTGCGGGTTGCGTGAACCCACCGGGACGAGTCGTGGAGCGTGAGGCTGTCGCCGTCCCATTCCGCGATTGTCGCGGCCGGCTCGATGGGATTGTGGTGTTCGACCGGGGTGCGATAGACCGCCTCGAGCTTCACCGCGGCGCCGGCGAGCGCTCTGGCGACATCGCCCCGGCGGTGTTTCAGGTCCTCGCGGCCGACGAACGTTTCGGCTTCGAAGGCGGTCGGCTCGGCCTCCTCAAGGGTGAGTGCCGGCTCGTCGGCCTGGTATGTCACCCGCACTCGGGCCGCGGCGGCAGTGGCCCGCTCGAACGTGTCTGCGACGACGACGGCAACGGCCTGACCGAAGTGGGAGACCTTCTCGTCCGCGAGCGGCGGGCGCAGCTCGATCGGCGGCCGGCCCTTGGGGAGCAGGTCGGCCGGCACCGCCTTCATCGCGGGGACGGTCCGGGGCGTGATGACCGCCAGCACGCCCGGCGACTTCTCGGCCGCGGCGGTGTCGCACGCCGTCACCCGGCCGCGGGTGATCGTGCTGGTGACGACGACCGCGTGCGCGAGGTCCGGGGGGGCGAACTCGGCGGCGTACTTCGCCCGGCCGGTGACCTTCGCGACGCCGTCGGCGCGGTCGAGCGGTTGCCCGAGAGGGGAACGCGGTTCGGGCATGGCGACCCTCCCCCTACTTCATCGCGGCGACGGTTTCCAGCGCCCGGACGATCACCCGCCGGACGAGCGCGACCTTGAATCCGTTGAACTGCCGGGGGGCCACGCCCTTCGTGGCCATCTCCGCCGTTGCAGCGAACGCTGGCGCGCCCGGCTTCTGCCCGACCAGCGACTTCTCGGCGTCGGCCGCGCGCCACGGCTTCGTGGCGACGCCGCCGAGCGCGACCCGGGCGGTCTTGATAACGCCGTCCACCACTTCGAGAGCGACCGCGGCCGACGCCAGCGCGAACTCGTAGCTCGCCCGGTCGCGGACCTTCAGGTAGTGCGACCTCATCGCCCACGGGGCCGCCGGCAACTCGACCGCGGTGATGAGTTCGCCGTGTTCGAGGACGGTTTCGCGGTCCGGCGTGTCGCCCGGGACGAGGTGGAAGTCGGTGATCGGAATCGCACGCTCGCCCTTCGGCCCGTGCGTCTTGACGACCGCGTCGAAGGCGATGAGCGCCACGCACATGTCCGACGGGTGGGTGGCGATGCAGTGCTCGCTAACGCCGAGGACCGCGTGCGAGCGGTTGTAGCCGTCCTTTGCAGCGCACCCGGACTTCGGCTCGCGCTTGTTGCACGGCGAGAACCCGTTGCGGAAGTACGGGCAGCGGGTCCGCTGCATCAGGTTCCCGCCGACGGTGGCCATGTTCCGCAACTGCGGTGAAGCCCCGGACAGCAGCGCCTCGGAGAGGGCCGGGTAGTTCTTGTAGATCGTCGCGTCGTGCGCGAGCTCACTGTTCCGCACGTTCGCGCCGATGCGGACCCCCCCGCCGGCGGTCGCCTCGATCCTGTCGAGCGGCAGGGGGGTGATGTCCACGAGGAGGTCGTGATTCTCGACGTGCAACTTCATCAGGTCGATGAGGCACGTGCCGCCGCCGAGGAAGGTGGCTTTCGCCGAGCCGGAGACTTGCTTCACCGCGGCGGCGCTGCCCTCGGCCCGCGTGTAATCGAACGGGGTCATGGCTTCTCCTTGAGGGCGCCTTGCCGGACTTCACGAACCGCGACGAGGATGTTCGGGTACGCCCCGCACCGGCAGATGTTGCCGCTCATCTCCTCGCGAATCTCGTCGTCGCTCTTGGCCCGACCTTCCTTGAGCAACCCGGCGGCGGAGCAGAGTTGACCCGGGGTGCAGTAGCCGCACTGGAAGGCGTCGTGCTTGATGAAAGCGAGCTGGAGCGGGTGCAACACGTCGCCGTCGGCCAGCCCCTCGACGGTCTGCACCTTGCGCCCGACGGTCGCGACCGCGAGGGTGAGGCAGGAGTTCACCCGCCGGCCGTCGACGAGTACGGTGCAGGCGCCGCATTGGCCGTGGTCGCACCCCTTCTTCGAACCGGTCAGGTGCAGCCCCTCGCGCAGCGCGTCGAGGAGCGTGACCCGCGGCTCGAGCTTTAGGTCGTGGTCGGTGCCGTTCACGTTGAGCTTGACCGGCACGGGCTGACCGGGGCCGCGGGCCGGTGGGACTGGTTCGTCTGCTGTGGCGGTGATGGGCAGCGCGGCCGCGAACGCCACCCCGATTCCGCCGACGGCGACGCCCTCCATGAACTCGCGGCGGTCGGCGGCGGAGTCGATGTCCTGGTCCGGAGACATGTGGCTACTCCTTCGTATTCGGTCGGAAAGTCGTCAGGTCGGAAGGCGTAATGTCGAAAGCCCCGCGGCGCGGACGTTACGCCTCGACGACCTGCCGACTTTCGACTTCCTGCACCCACCGGGCGTAGTCTTCGGGCGTGTCGAGATCAATCTCCCCGCCCGGGAATGGGACGACCGCGACGGCATCGGGCCGGCGGGCGAGCACCTGCTTGGCTCCCGCTGTGGGGGGAAGTGCGCACAGATCGGCGAAGAGGGCGCGGGCGAACAGCGCCGGGACGCCGAGCGTCCCCGCGTAGCCCGACGCGGCCATCGGCAGTCCGGTCGCTTCCCGGACTGCGATCAGACGCCGGACGTTCTCCGCGTCCGCGCGCGGCTGATCGCACAGGAGGAAGACCAGTGCATCCACTTGCCGGTTCGGCTCGATTGTTTCCACCGCGGCCCGCACGGACGTGCCGGGGCCGAGTTCCCACTCGGAGTTCACGATCACCTCGACGGGCAGGCCGTCCACCTCCGGGTGAAGTCGATCGGCGCCGGCCCCGAGAACCACGACGACCGGCCCGCACTCCGCCGCGAGCGCCACTTCGGCCGCGTGCCGCAGCAGACTTCGCCCGGCGAACGGGAGGAGTTGCTTCGGCCGGCCCATGCGGCTCGATCCGCCCGCCGCCAACACGGCTACCGCAACGCGGTTCATCACACAGCCTCTACAACTCTTGCAGGTTCGCGCCGGTGGATCGGGCCGGGGCGGTCGCGAAGATCCCCGCCGTCGTGGCCGGAGACCGTGGCGACGATCTGAGCGATGACGGCGACCGCGATCTCCTCGGGGGTGTCGGCCCCGATGTCCAGCCCAACGGGGGCGTGCAGGCGGGCGAGTTGATCGGCAGAGGGGTCGGACCCATCACGGGCGGCTTCCGCCAGCAGTTTCTCGGTGCGGGCACGTGGGCCGAGAACGCCGATGTAGCACACAACAGACGGCAACAGCGCCGCGAGGACCGCCCGGTCGTCGGGGAAGTTGTGGTTCATCACGACCGCGGCGGTGCGAGCGGTGAGGCGGAGTTGCTCACAGACCTCTCGCGGCGGGGCAACGATCACTTCATCGGCCGCCGTGAACGCCGGTTGGCGCGCGAATACGGGGCGGCGGTCCACGACGGTCACGCGCCAGCCGAGGGACTTCGCGGCGCGAACGACGGGGACCGCGTCGAACCCGGCCCCGAACACGACGAGTCGCAGCGGCGGGCGGACGACCTCGAAAAAGACTTCCACTTCCCCGCCCGGCAGTGCGTACGTCTCGACCCGGGAGCGGTCGCGGGCGAGGCATTCCGTCGCGTCGATGCGCAACAGGTCGCTCAGTTCGTCCGAGTGGAAGTCGCCCTCGCTGCCGCCGTCGGCGGCCACCGCGAGCCGGTCCCCGACTGCCGCGCCGGTCGCCGGGTCCGCCCGGACGACCGTCGCCAGCACGCCGGGTTCACCGCGCCGCACCCACCGCCGGGGGAAGGCGAGCGGGTCGACGCCGCCGGGAGTCAACCGTTCGAGCAGAACCTGAACGACCCCGTTGCACCCGAGGCCGAATTGCCACGCGGTCTCGTCGTCGGCCGTCGAGTCGTAGGTCACCACGGCCGGACCGCTCTCCGTGCGCCACCACGCCTTGCGGACGAGATCGCCTTCCAGGCACCCGCCACTGATCCCCCCGACCCATTCGCCCGCCCGGGTGACGAGCAGCCGCGCACCGAGCCGGCGGTACGTCGAGCCTTCGACCTTCACGACGGTGGCGAGTACGCCGTCTTCACCCCGCGCGGCCAGCCTTTCGGCGGTCTCCAGCACGGCTCGCAATTCGAGCATAACGGGCCCCTCGATAATGACAATCGAAACGGGACGGGCCATGAGAGGTGGGCGGCGAAGGGAAATCGGGATGCAAATCCAGCGCCGATAGTGGCACCCTCGCACACCCCGTTCCGCCTACGAGAGCCTTTCGACAAGTGGGACTGCGAACCTCGTGCAGGACAGGCTGATATGACCTTCGCGGGCAGGTGGTCTCCTGGAACATGAATGTACGAAGCTTTTCTCCTGTCTTCCGAGCGGAACACTCCTCGTAAATCCCCGGCCGCTCTCGCGAACGAGTTCTGCTCTACAGACAGCAGTTCTACTGCTTGGGGATTAAGGGTTTGCGACGACCTGACCGATTGACGTGCCTCACTCATCTGGGGTGAGTTCGAATCCCTCTCGGGGTCCGAGAAGAACACTCGCGATCGCGCCGACTGTTAACCGCGATGTCATTTTGAGGGTGTCGGAATTTGTCACGGAAAGTTTGACACTTCCCGCTGGACGCGACACCGGCTCTGCTTCCCTCGTGCCCACGCGGAGCGCGATGTATGACCCAGAACGATCTGCCAGTTGGTCTTTCAGGCCCCGAAGGGGCCTGAAAGACCAAGGATGCCCGACACGGCGTGACAATGTGGGTAATACATCGCGCTCCGCGTGGGCACGAGGGGGGAGGGGAGCACCGGGGAGAAGATGGCGTGTCGACCGAGACGGGTCGGTTTCCTCCTCTCGCGCCGCGGGGGCCGGAGCACCCGGCCGGGAGCCGGTCGCTCGGTCCTTCCGACTGTCGTTCGGGGTGCCCGCGGTACACGCCGGGTCCGGCCGCTCGCCGACGGACCCAGGGCCGGGGATCCGGTCGTGGCAGGATTTGTCAGTGTTTGGCAGCCCCGGGGCCGGGTTTTCCTCCTCCGGGGCCCGCATCCCCACCCCGGGGGCGGGAAGGGGTCGGTGGACCTCCCGGCCCGGGCACGCCCGCCAGCGGAGGCGGACCTCCCACCGCGGGCTCCGGGTTCGGCGAGGGGTCGGGCGGCCGCCCCGCCTCCGGGCCGCCGCCGGGCGGGGCACCGCCCGGACCACACGGTCCGTCGGGGCCGCCGGGCCCCGGGTCGTCCTCGTCCGGGTCGTCCTCCGGGGGTGGCGGGTACTCCCCGACCTTGGCCTTGTGCTTGGTGATCCGCTCCAGCCCGGTCACCCGGTCCTCGACCTCGACCTGCTCCCGCATCTTCAGGGTCAGGTCGACCACCGCCTTGGCCGCCTTGAACCCGACGTGCGGGTTCGGGTCCCGGACCAGCTGCGTCAGCTGGAAGCAGGC
>JAQGHQ010000141.1 GCA_028288765.1 Gemmataceae bacterium
CAGTTGAAGTAACTGCGGCTCGTCCATGAGCGACTCCACACCGCGGTCGTGCGAGCGGGCGAGTCGATCTTGTATCCGATTTGCCCCCAGCGTAAAAGATCTCCTGGGCCTGCGCTGTAGTACTAGAGACGGCTTTGAACCCCGCCGGGGTTCTAGTCCAGAGCCCAGGGTCGCGCTTCGCGCACCCTGGGTGAGGAGCTCGAACCACCGGGTCGGTCCCCGGGAGGCTCGGTTCGTCCGCCCAGGGTGCGCTCGCTTCGCTTGCGACCCTGGGCTCTGGACTAGAACCCCGCCGGGGTTCAAAGACCGAGCCGAGAGTGTGCCACGGGATTCCTGAAGTTGTTGAATATATTATAACCAACGATCGATCGTTGGCCGGTTATCCACCGGCGGGGCGGCCGGCGTGAATCTCGGCCCGTACTCTCCTACTATCGGAGGTCCACCCGATGCAAACCCGCCGCGAGATCCTCCGCGGGGCCGTAACCGCCGCGGCCTCCCTTTCCGTTCCGGGAGTCGTCATGACCACTGCCTCGCACACGCTCGCCGACGATTCGAAGGCCGTCCGCAACGGCCGGGTCAAGCAGTCGATCGTATTCTGGTGCTTCAACGCCCGCGGGGAAAAGTGGGACGTCGAGAAGACGTGCGCGGTCGCCAAGGAGCTCGGCTGTCCGTCGGTCGAGATCATCGGGCCCGAGCACTGGGACACGCTCAAGAAGCACGGGCTCACCTGCGCCATCGCCCCGAACGGGATGCCCGGCGCGCCCTTCATGCGCGGGTTCAATAACCCGGCGTTCCACGCCGAGAACCTCGAGCGGACCGGCAAGATGATTGACGATTGCGCCGCCGCCAAGGTCCCGAGCGTGATCTCGTTCTTCGGGTACAAATGGCCGAACCCGGACGACCCCAAGAGCGGGACGATCCCCCAGGACGAGGCGTTCACGAACTGCGTGAAGGGCCTGAAGGAACTCGCCCGGCACGCCGAGAAGAAGGGCGTCACCGTCTGCGTCGAGCACCTGAACACCCGCGACGGGTCCGACCCGATGAAAGGCCACCCCGGGTACCAGGGCGACGACCTCGAATTCTGCACCGGGGTCATCCGTAAGGTCGGGTCGCCGCGGATCAAGTTGCTGTTCGACATCTACCACGTCCAGATCATGCACGGCGACCTGATCCGCCGGATCGAGGAGACGAAGGACATCATCGGGCACGTCCACACCGCCGGCGTGCCGGGGCGGGGCGAACTCGACGAGAACCAGGAGGTCAACTACCCGGCCGTCATCAAGAAGCTCCTCGCCGTCGGGTACACGGGCTACGTGGGGCAGGAGTTCATCCCGACCCGCGACCCGCTGGAAGGGCTGAAACAAGCGGTCCGACTGTGCGACGTGTGAGAACCGATCGGCCTTGCTCTGGCAATCATGACCCCGCGCCGCCCAGTGCCGCGGGGTCGTCCGTGCTGCGGAGCAGCCGAAAGACTTCGGTCAGGAAACCGGTCACGAACTCTTGAAGGCCCGGGGACGTGCGCTCGGTGTTCCCCGCGACGTTCAACACGCGGATACGGTTCACGGTGAGCCATTCCGCGACGTCGGCCGGGGCCTGGTTGCCCCCGGGGGTCACATCGATCGTCGGCTTGCCGTACCTGCGGCCCATGCTCAGGGTCAGCACCTCTCCGGGCGACTCCCACGCGGTCGCGAACCGGATCGTGCCGTCGGATTCCTTCACGTTCAGGGCCGTCCGCGGCGGGTAGCGGGTGCTCTCATGCTCCCGAATGCCGTACTCCTCGGCGAAGTCCGGGTGAAACCCGTCCAGGGCGCGAAACCCCTTCGGCATCCATCCACCGGTCGCGATGCCCGCCTGCTTCGCGGCTACGAGCCCAGCCCGATCCGCCCCGGTCTGACCGCCCGAAATCACCCGTTCCAGGAACATTCGATGGGCCTCATCCGTCAAGGAACTGCGCCCCGGGCGCTTCGAGAGGGGTGCCGCGCGGGGCGGTTCGCCAGCTCTCCCGGTGTGGCCCGCTCGCGGAGCGAGCGGGCGGTTTCCAGAGTCGTCCGCTCGTTCCGCGGGTGTCGGTTCTTCGTTTCCGACATTTCGGAATCGCGCGTGGGCGGGACGATCGGACCGCACTCCCGACCGACTCTCAAAACTTCCCGGGAGCGTTGTGGCCTCACCCGGCCGGGTGTACTCTGGAGAGAAAACGTCTGAAGCAGTCCGTCGCGCCGAGTGCGAATGGTATGGGTTTACAGAGGTCGCCATGTTGAGACACGCCCACCGGACCGGGTTCAGTCTAATCGAGTTGTTGGTGGTGATCGCGATCATCGCCATTCTGATCGGCCTGCTCCTCCCGGCGGTTCAACGGGTCCGTGAAGCCGCCGCCCGGATCCAGTGCGCGAACAACCTGAAACAGATCGGGCTTGCCTCCCACAACATCACCCTCGACCGGGACGGCCGCCTCCCCCAGGCGCTGGAGAACGGGACGTACTGGGCGCCGTTCGACGACCGGGTGAGCTACGCCGCCACCCCGCTCCCGGACTACGACCCGACGAAGACCACCCTGTGGCGGTACGTCGAGGGGAACCCGAAGGTGTTCCGCTGCCCGAAAGGGGTCGACACGCTCGCCGGCAGCCCGACGTTCGGCCAGCCGGTCCAGCTCGGCTATGCCATCAACGCCGTCGCCGGCGGCCCCCAGGGGTTGCGGCTCGTCGACATCACGAACGGGAACGGCACGGCACAGGTCATGTACATCTGGGAGCACTGTCGATCGCCCGGATGCGCGACTAACGGGACGAACCCGGCCGGGTACCCGCCCCTCGTCCCGTGGCCGGTGGACGACGCGGACGTGGTGAATCACTACCCGGAAGCCCGGCACCTGGGGGTCTTCAACGTCCTGTTCTGCGACGGCCACATCGCCGCCACGCGGAAGGCCGACCTCGCGGCCTCGATGTACTACGGCCGCTAAGGCGAGCGGGGGGAAGACTTGTACCCGCCCGTCGACCCCACCCCGGCCGTCCCCCCAACCGGGGAGGGGGCAAATCCTCCCCGGCGTCCGGGTCCGGTCTCCCCCCGGTTGCGGGGGGATGAAGGGGGGTGGACACCGCCCGGCGGCTGCACCGGTTCACTTCCGCTCGTACACGACGGTCCCGCCGATCACCGTCAGGAGCACCTTCGTATCGCGGACCTCGTCGACCGGACAGGTCAGGACGTCGCGGTCGACGACGATGAGGTCCGCCAGCTTGCCCACCTCCAGCGACCCCTTCTCCTTCTCCTCGTGGTGCAGGTAAGCGTTGTTGATCGTGTACAGGCGCAGGGCCTGCTCGCGGGTCAGGGCCTCGCCCGGCTCCAGCACCCCGCCCCGCTCCAACTGCCGGGTCAGCGCCACCCAGATCCCCAGCCACGGGCTCCACGGGTTCGTGCTGTCGAGCGGGTCGTACCGCAGCATGTGGTCGCTGCCCCCGCCGATCGTGGTGTATTCGAGCCAGGTCTTGTACGGCTGGAACCACCTCATCCGCTTCGGCCCGAGCACTTTCAGGAGCGTATTCCCGTCCTTCCACAGCCACGCCGGTTGCACGTCCGCACACACGCCCAGGGTCTTGCATCGCTCCAGGTTGTGCTGTGACGGGAAGTTCGCGTGGGTGATGCAGAACCGCAGGTCCTTGACCGGCGTCATGCGGTCGACGAACTCGTAGGCGTCGAGGAGGACGTCCATTGCCCCTTCGCCGGCGGTGTGGGCGGTCACCTGCCACTTGCGCCGGGCCGCCTCCTCGACCACGACGGCCAGCTGGTCAGGTTTGATGAACAGGAGCCCGCGGTAGTCGTCGTCGGTAACCTGATACGTGTCCCCCTTCGGCCACGGCTCCCGCATGTACGCGGACCCGTTCAGCATCCCGCCGTCGAGGAACATCTTGATCGGCCCGATCCGGACCCACTCGTCACCGCTCCCGGTCGGCCCGCCGCGACCATCCTTCCCGGGCAGCTCCTCGAGCCGTCTGGCGACGTCGTCGCGGGTCCCGCCGGGGTTGAAGCTCCGGGCGACGTTCACCCGCACGGTGAGCTCGCCGGCTTTCCTGAGCCCGAGGTAGAGGTCCAGGTCGCTCCGGCCGGCGTTGCGGTCGGCGACACTCGTGAGGCCGTGCTCGTTGTACAGTCGGAACAGCTTCTTCACCGCCTCGACTTTCTGCCGGGGGGAGACGTCCTCGGCCCCGCCGGGGACCCCCTTCAGCACGCCGTAGGCGTTCCGCAACATCCCCGTCGGCTCGCCGGTCTTCGGGTCCTTCACAACCTGTCCGGCCGGCGGGTTCGGCGTGTCCCTGGTCACACCCGACACCTTGAGCCCCATACTGTTCGTGATCCCGGCGGGGCCGGCGTGGTACAGGACGGGGTGATTCGGCGACACGCTGTCCAGTTCGGCCCGGGTCGGGAACCTTGCTTCCTTCAACCGGGTCGGGAACGCATACCGGATCACGATCCACTGGCCGGCGGGCAGCTGCGCCGCCCGCGTTTTGATGTGGTCGAGCACCTCGGGGATCGAGCGGAGCAGCGGCACCGGCTCGCCCGCCTCGCTGGAGGCCGCCCCGGTCGGGTGGGTGTGACTGTCGTACAGCCCGGGCAATACGGTCTTCCCGGCCGCGTCGATCACCCTAGTCCGCGGCCCTTTCCGCCTCAGGATCTCTCGGTCAGACCCGACGGCGACGATCCGCCCGCCCTTCACCGCCACCGCCTCGGCGACGCCGAACTTCGCGTCGATCGTGACCACCTTCGCCCGACGGACGATCAGGTCGGCCGGGTCGGCGGGGACGTCATCCGCCGTCGTCGGCCGGGCGGCGAAGAGAAGGAGGGCGGCGATCACGCCGGTGGTAGCCGTCTTCATCTGTGGCTCCGGGCGGGGGTGGGACGGGTGTCGGTGGGCGGGTCTCTCGGACATACCACGCCCCGCCGCCGGGGGCCACAAAGATTACCAAGTCGGGGTATCCAATCCCCCGATTGTAAGGGTGGATTTCGCTTGTCTTCACTCGCGGTGTGGTACACTGGAGTACGGCACGTCTCTTGCTTTGAAACAGGCCCGAGCGGTGGACTCGAACCAGATCCCACGTCCCCCGCCTGTGGAGACACAAGCCGTGGCAAAGCGGGCCGACGATGTCGACCGGAACACTGATCTCGGGACGTTGTTGGGCACCATCGCACACGACGCGAAGAAGCTCCTCGCCCAGCAGATCGACCTGTTCCGGGCCGAGGTCGGGCAGGAACTCCGGCAGGCGGGCACGGCCGGCGCGGCGGCGGCCGCTGGCGGTCGCCGGCGGGTTGATGGCCGGACTCGCGGCCGCCCACCTGCTCAACCGCCTCACCGGGCTCCCCCTGTGGGCGTGCTACGGGCTGGCGGCCGGCGGGCTCGGGACCGCGAGCGTCAAACTCCTACTCGACGCACGGGACCAACTCGCCGGGCTCCGGCCGTTGCCCCAGACGACCGAGGCACTGGGGGAAAACTTGGAATGGCTCAAGGACCAGCTGAACCCGGTGGGCGGGTGACGGACACCCCCGCGGCGATCCGGGTGGAGATGGCGGATACCAGAAAGGCCCTGGGCAACGCACTGGGCGCGCTCAAGGGTCGGTTGTTCGATTCCGATAGGCCAGCGACCAACGAAGGGGGACAGACCGTGGCGAAAGCAAGTGGGAAGTCGGCGGGCGGCTCCGCGAAGAAGGCCGGGGCCAAGAAAGCCAGCGGGGCGACGAAGAACGGGGCGGCCAAGAAGGCGGCTCCGGCGACCAAAGCCGCCGGGAAAACAAAAGCGGGAAGCGCGGCCAAGGCCGGGACAGCCAAGAAGCCAGCGAACGGGAAGCTTTCCGCCGCCAAGAAGCCGGTTGCCGGGAAGGCCCATGCCGCGAAGGCGAGTGCGTCGCGGACGACCAAGCCCAAGCCCGCGGCAAAAGTAACCGCCAAACTCAAGAAAGCCACCGGGACGGCCAGGAAAAAGGTCAAGACCACCGTCCAGTCGGTGGTCGAGAAGCCTAAGGACGTCCTCGCCGATGTCGGCACCGGTGCTCTGGCCGGGGCCGTCCAGGGTGCTGCGGCCGCGGTTGCCGAGCACGTCGGGGCCGGGACGGAGAAGGTCGAGACCGCAGCCGCCCCGGAAGGCGGGCCTGCTGTCACCGCAGGCGAAACGGAACAGCACGCACCCGCCCAATAGGACGGGCACACAGCCAGCGGAGAGGGGTACGGGAGTGGGCTATCCGTTCACTCTCGCGAAGTCTCGTTCCGACTCTGCCTTTGCCTTGACCATACTTTCGGACAAGTCTTACGCCCCCGGCGGCTTGCCCGGGGCGTTTGCCTTTCATCCGTCCCATCTTCTCCAGTCAGCCCAGAATCACAGTGTCGGTCGGGCCGATCCTTCCGGTTGGGTGAGGGCACGGATGTCCCCCACACCCACGCCAGGTTCACCATCCCCTCTGCGTGTCATGTTGCGGGGTCTGGCCGGCCGATATCCTGGGAACGGACCACCCCGGCAAAGGCCCGGCCGGCCGCGGCATCGGAGGAGGAGACAGCATGGAGTCGCTCAGGTTTCGCCCCCTGCTGGACTGTCTCGAGGACAAGTGCCTCCTGAGCGTGTCCGCATCACAGGTGTTTGCCGCGTTTAGCGACGCGGCATTCACGACAACCGCGATGCGCGAAGTGGCCTCCAATCTTGGAGAGCCGCGGACGACGGGGGAGGTCCGGGCCCTCGCCACGTATCTCCGCCAGCTGGGCGACATCAGCCGGGCAGACGCCCCGGTACTCGCGGAATTCCACTCCGCCCTCATGGTGCAGATCTCGGCGAACCCATCTCTCGCGACGACGATGGGACCGTACGTCAACTCGATGGACCTCGCCAGGCTCGAGGCGATCGTCAACGGCGCTTACTCCGACGTCTTCTCTGTCGGGTTCGGCGCCACGCCTCGCAAGCCCCCGCCGCCCACTCCCGTACCAACCCACCCGGGCAACCCCCCGGGGAGCACGCTCCCGTTCTCGCTGGCCGACCCGGCGTGGCAGACCCTGTTCAACGGTGTACGGTTTTGGGACGTGAGCCAGGGGACCGGGGCTCCCGTCAAGGCCGGAGACCATATCACCGTGAACTACACCGGGTATCTGACCAACGGAACGGTGTTCGACTCCTCGTTCAGCCGGAACCAGCCGCTTTCGGCGACCCTGGATTTGACGAGCCTGATTGCCGGGTGGGTGACTGGGATTCCGGGGATGAAACCGGGCGGGGTGCGGCGACTGGACATTCCGCCCCAGTTCGCTTACGGGTCGAAGGGCCAAGGCAGCACCATCCCGCCCAACGCCGAACTGGTGTTCGACATCACCCTCATTTCCTCCCCGTGACGCCTGCCGTCGCCAGGAGTAACCATGCCGGCTGGTCGCGTCGCCACCGTCCCCCCTGTCCCGGAACAGGGGGCGACGGGAAAGGTCGCCGAGGTGTACGAGGACATCCGCCGGACGAAGGGGATCGACGCGGTCCCGAACTTCTGGCGGGTGCTGGCCACGAACCCGGACCACCTCGAACTCGTTTGGGGTCGGCTCAAGGCCGTCATGCACCCGGAGGCGGCCGGCCGCAGCTCGAAGCTCGCCCCGGTGACGCGCGAAATTATCGCCCTCGCCGTATCGGCCACGAACGGCTGTGCCTACTGCGTGAACTCGCACACGGCAGCCCTCCGGAAGCTCGGGATGGATGCCGAGCTGCTGGGCGAAGTGATGGCCGTCGTCGCCCTGTTCAACTCGACGAACGCCCTCGCCGACGGTTACCAGATCGAACCCGACGTGTTGCCGCCGGCGGAGTAACCGCCCCGCAGCACCAGATCCAGACCTCCGGAGGGATGCGGATGCGAATCGCCTGTCTTACGGCAGGATTGGTCGGCCTGGCGGTAACCGCCAGCTCGGGATTCGCGTCCGATCCCGGGTCGCAGCCGGTTCCCGTTCCCTGTCCCGCCCCGTGTCAGGTCCGCGGGATCGACGAGCTCGTCCGCATGACTCGGTGCGAGCTGGAAACCCTTTACCGCCAGGCGGACCCGGGGACCCCGCCCGCCGGGGTCACCCGCGGGCGAGCGATTTTCAACCCCGGCAGCCCGGTAACCGTTCCGGCCGCCCGGGTAACCCGGGTGTTGTGGCAGGGGAAGGTGTTCAAGGACGACGGGATGATGGTGAACCGGGTGTTCGGAATGCGGGCCATACACGCGCGGATTTACAGCGGCGAGAGCTGGCTCGATGGGCGCCCGGCGCTCATCCTGGACTACTGCGGTGCGTCCAAGCTTTTCCCGAACGTGCGGGACGAGGTGCGCGAGGTGGCCCCAGGGCTGTATGTAGGGCTGACCTACCTCCGCCGCGATGGCCCCCCCAAACTCGCGATGTTCTTCGCCCTCGACGCCCGAAACCCCCGCTGACGGAATGGGGCCCCGGCCGCATATCCCTTCCGCGGCCGCCGCCCTCCGGATACACTTTTCCCGTCCGCTCCGACTACCACCCGGCCTTGAGGCGCGCCGCGCGATGCCCCGGTTCATCCGTGACATATGGGAGCGGTGGTTCGGTGAGCCCCTCCGGAAGGTCGAAGACGCGGCGCTCGCGTACCGCCTCTCCCCCGCCGGCCGCGGCCTGGACTGGAAAACGGTCACCGTCATTCTCACCGCCGCCGCCTGTCTGACCATTCAGAATTACGCCTCGCACCCCGACCGGCTCACGCCGCTCGCGGGGTTCGTCGCCGACCGCGCCGTCGGCCCGGGCGCCCGGCGTGAAGTCGAGGTCACGCTCCGCGACTGGACGCACGCCCAGGGGCCCCGGCTGTTGTGGAGCGGGATCACGGCCGTGCTCACCTACACCCTCCTCCCGGTACTCGTTATCAAGCTGGCGTTCCGCGAACGGTTGACCGACTACGGGACAGGGGTTCGCGGGGTGGTGGCCGACTGGCCGGTGTACATCGCCTTCGCCGTCGTCATGATCCCACTTGTCTGGCTGTTCTCGGGCGAGGAGCGGTTCCAGGACATGTACCCGTTCTACCACGTCACTTCTCCGACCGAGGTCGGGCATGCGTTCGTCCGGTGGGAGGTGGTCTACGCGCTCCAGTTCGTCGGCCTCGAGTTCTTCTTCCGCGGGTTCATGGTCCACGGGACGAAGCACCGGTTCGGCGCGTACGCGGTGTTCGTGATGGTCATCCCGTACTGCATGATCCACTACCACAAGCCGGTCCCCGAGGCGATCGGCTCGATCCTCGCCGGGGTGGCTCTCGGCCTGGTCAGTCTCGTCACCCGGTCCGTCTGGCCGGGGGCGGCCCTGCACATCATGGTCGCGTGGGGCATGGACCTCTCCTGCCTGATCCGCCGCGGGATGATCGGCTGAACGGGGCACCCCCGGCGAACAACTCTGGTGCCTGCGTATCAAGCCGGGAGCACCCGTTCTTTGAGCAGTGCCCACATTCGCTCCGCCAATCCATTCTTATACTTTGAAACGTAACATCTCCTTATTCACAAGCTTACACACCATTCGGCACGACCCAGTTGCCGTGGTATGTGACTTGCTGTCCTTACGGTCCGCCCTCCGCCCTCCGCACTCTGCCGCCTTTTCCATCCTCCCTTACCAATCCCCTACAGCGAGCTGTCGTATGCACAGGGACCAACAATCCCCCCGCCGCGCGTTCACATTAATCGAGCTGTTGGTGGTGATCGCGATTATCGCCATCCTGATCGGGCTATTGCTTCCGGCCGTCCAGAAGGTTCGCGAGGCGGCGGCCCGGGCGACGTGTTCTAACAACCTGAAGCAAATCGGCCTGGGGACTCACGGCTACGAGAACGCGAGGGGGGTGATTCCCGGGGCGTGGGTCGACGACCGGAGCCCGTACCCGAACCGGGACGACGCCACCGTCTGGTTCGCCCTGCTCCCCTACGTCGAACAGACGGCCCTGTACCAACAGGGAACGCAATCGAACCCCGTTGTCGCGGGCAACGGGTTCAAGGACCAATCCCCGTACTACACGGTGGCCGCGGTGAACCTCAAGGTGTACACCTGCCCGTCCGACGGCTCGAGCCCGACCGGGAACGACACGCGGACCAGTTCGCTGTACCCGCTAGTCGGCGGTTCGGGCAACTACGCGAACTCGAGCTACGCGGCCAACGTGATGGTCTACGACCCCAGCGCCCCCAAACCGATCCTGACCGCCATGCCGGACGGGACGTCCAACACCGTGATGCTCGGCCACCGGATGATGTGGTGTGACGCCTCGATCATCTGGGGCGGGGCCGGCTCGGGGACGAACACGAACTGGGCCCTCACCCCCCGACAGGCCTACAACTACTGGAACATGGCGGTGTTCGGGAGCGGGACGTACCGGGCCATGCGGTCCACGGCCGGCACGACGCTCAACAGTAACGGGATGGTCGCCTCTGATATGGATTTCGTCTCGGGCGGCTTGCCGTTCAAAATCTCCCCCGCCGTCGGGTACTGCGACCCGACAATCACCACCTCACCCCACACCGGGGCCATGCTGGTCGGCCTCGGTGATGGCAGCATCCGGACCGTTTCCGCTGGGATGTCGACCACCACCTGGAAGAATGCCTGCATCCCCGACGACGGGACCCCCCTCGGCAGCGACTGGTAACCGGGCTTCGTGGCAGGTTTGCCCGCCCGCACCCGGGATGGCACACCTGCCACGCCGGGCACCTAGAGCAGCTCGAATGTCTCAGTCTCGGGGCATTTGTCCATTTCTTCCGAAAGGAGCGGCGCGTGGTCACGAGAACAGTTCGACGGGGTCATCTTGTCCTGGCAATCGTGTTCGGGTTCGGGTTGCTCCCGTTGGTCGGCTGCGGCACCAAGCGTGTCCCGGTCACCGGGGCCGTGACGTTGGACGGCAAACCCCTCAGCGGCGGCGTCCTCACCTTCTGTCCGAACGAGTCCAAGGGCAATATGGCCCGGATCAGCTGTCCCGGCCCGGTGAAGGGCGGCACCTTCACCCTGATGACGAACGCGGTGACGCAGTCCGAGACGGGTGCCGGGGTCCCGCTGGGGTGGTACAAGGTCATCCTGGTGACCGACCTGCCGGGTCAGCCGAAACTCGACGTCCACCGCCGGTTCACCCGGGTCGAGACGACCCCACTGGAGCTGGAGGTGGTCGAGACTCCGCAGCCGGGGGCGTACGACATTCAGTTGACGTCGAAGTGACCCACTCCCCACCGAGGTGGGTTGCTCAGTTGACACCCCCAGCCGCGTCGCGACGGGCCGCACTCCGTGGTGGCCCGTGTCAAGCGAGCCTATCAACACAACAAGGTGAGGTCCGAGTTCGTCCGGTGGGAGGTCGTTTCCTGATCCGGACAGCACGATGCTGATTGGCCCCGCCCTCACCGCCCCTCCCCGGCCTTCCGCAACACGCCGGCCAGCCAGTCGCGAAGTTGCTTCCGCTCGGAGATGTCCTTCAGCACCCACGCGTCCGAGTGGTTCGGATACGGGAGGGGCAGGAAAGTAACAGCCCCGGTCCCGGGAGCGTCCTTCAGAAACGTCCGCGTCTCTTCGACGCTTTGCTCGTGGGAGACGAACTGGGGTCGGCCCTTCAGCCGCTTCAGCCGATCTCGTGCCGAGGCGGCATCGCTATCGGGATACGGCCACTTCCGCACGCCGTCGTAGTGACTGTGCGGGATGAATGCCAGCCAAAACTTCGCGATCTCGTCGTCCCTCAAGCCGATGTAGTTGCACGCGATCGCCCCGCGCGAGAACCCGGTCAGGATCACCGCCCCCGGGTCGCCGCCGTACTCCTTGCACACGCGGGCCACGGTCTGCTTGCAGTACGCGGCGGTGGCGTCCGCGTCGCCCCACCACGTCAGGGCGTGCTTGCGGGCGGCCGGGTCCACGAACGGCAGACACACCCAGATCATCCCCTTCCCGCCCGAGATCCCGTACCCGAGGTTGCAGTCGTCGGGCCGGCCGGTGCAGCGGTCGCCGAGAGCATTCTTGTACCCGCCGTTTCCGGGGTACTCGACGATAACCGGATACTTCCCCCCGGGCTTCCAGTCGGGTGGAAGATACAGGACGTGGTGGAGGTCCCAGCCGTCGCGGTCCGGGTTGATCTGCCTGACCCGCTTCCCGGGCGCGGGCTCGCCGTCGACCGCCCCGGGGACCGTGAGATCGGACGGAAGGTCGTGGAGGTTCTTGGGCCCCGCCGGCGGTGCGCCCGCGACCCCCAGCCAGACCACCGCGACGATCGCCCCGGGCGCGAACTTCCCCACGAACTGACCTCCGGACGAATCCCGTCAGGTGGGCTCCGCGAACGGACGGACTCCCGCGGGCGATAGGTCGAAGAGCTGGAAACTGATCGGCCCGTGGGCGTCGGCCTCGATCTCGCGGAGTTTCGCCACGAGCATCTCGCGGTACGCCCGGTCCCGCTTCGGCAGGACGACCAGCGATTCCCGCTGGGGCACGCACGCGCAGAGTTCGTCGGTTTCCAGCAGTTCACGGGCCTGTTCGTACAGGTCCGGGAGGCGGAGACAGGCGGACGCGCGCGGGTGATCGGAGTAGAGGAGGAAGTTCACCCCCTCGCCGGGGCGGCCGAGCATCTGGATCGACAGCCGCTCGTCCGTGTCCGCGAACCGCAACAGGTTGTCGAGGGCGATCCGGTGCGCCTCTTCGGGGGTGAGGCCGGCGGCCTTCAGGGTGTCGGGGGCAACGGCCGCGTGAACCAGCCCCGCGTCCGACTCGGTGTCCTCGAACAAGGTCGCATAAAGGCCGTGGCCGATCGGGACGGTAATCGGCTCCCATTCGGGGTCGATGAGCCCGGAGACGAGATACGGGTAAATGTTGGCGCGGTTCACGAAAGCACTCCGTCAGTCGGCACCACAGTCGAGACAGCCCGGCCGGGGCCGACACGCCAGGAGGTCGGGCTCACCCGTGCCGGGTCGGCGAGAGCAACCCTCATCCGCCTGCCTTCGGGGCCGGCGGGCGGGTGGTAGTGTTGTACGTCTTCTCCCACATGGACGGCGGCCCGGGCGGCATCACCCCGGGGACGCTCATGTCGTGGGCGCGGGCGAGACGGGCCAGCTCCCGCGGGTAGTCCGGCCACTTCCCCTCGGCGTCCTTCAGGGCCTTCGCCTCGGCCGGGGTCGACTTCTTCTGAAGGTCGAGGATGACCCGCCGCACGTCTTCCTTGAAGTCCACCGCCCGACACGGCCCGAGGTGGTAAGACCCGGTGTTGCCGGCGAGCTTCGTCCGGTTCAGCTCGGCCAACACCTCCAGGGCGAAGTCGGGCCATTTACCGATATGAGGGTTTATCTTCGCTTTTGGCAGCGGGCGGGCGAAGAGTTTTTGGGCGGCTTCCCAGCCGTCCAGGTCGGGGTAGTTGACGACCGGTTTCCCGTTCGCTGGTTCCGGGAGTAGTTCGTACTGCGGCTTCTTCGAGAACTCGTAGATCACCTTCCCGAGCGGGAACCAGTATGCCTTCTCGCCCACCTCCTGGGATTCCTTGATCGCCTCGACGAGCCGCTCTCGGTCCGCTGTAGTGAGCCGACACCGCTTGAGATCGTCCGGGTGATACGCGGCGGTCGCGAACTCCAGTACCTCCTTCTTCATTCGGTCGTCCTGGAACGGCCAGGGCGGCTTACCGGTCCGGACGAACTCCCAGTGCGCGCGGGCCGACTGCCATCCTTCCCGGCGGAAGTCTTCCTGGGCCCTCCACTGGGCGATCAGGACCGCCCGTTCGGCCGCCGGTTGGGACTTCAGCTGCTTCCGCTGCTCGGCCGGCAGGTTCTCGACCCAGTGTCCGTTCCGCACGTCCCGGATGACCCCCAACCGCTTCTCCGCCGACGGCGCCGAGAGCACGGCCTTACGGTCGTGGTCCGGCAGACGGTACAGCCACGCGGCGTAGGACTCCAGCAGGCGGACCGACCGGTCCCGCCGCGCGGGCTCCAGCTCGTACAGCTGGTGGTCGAGCTCGCGCATCTTCTCCTGTTGGTCCGGTGCCAGTTCGCGGAACGTCTTCGCGAGCTGATCGAATTGGTGTCCCACGGGCTTCTCGGGCTCGACCGGATGGGGTAGGGTCAGGCCCTCCGGCGGTAGTGGGTCTTCCCCGAAGAAGTCTGGGCTGGCGAGCCGGTCCAGGAAGTCGAGGTCGTCGACGGCGGCGTACAGGGGAAGGTGCTCGACGACCCTCAGGTCGGCCAGGGGGATGGCATAGGCCGTTGTGTCCCGGGGAGCTGAAGGCAGAAGGAAGTACGACCGGACGGCACCGGTTCCAATGTACCCTGTCCCGAGAGCCAGCCCGGCCGCGACCAGGATACCCGCGGCCCACACCCACGGCCGGCGGGTGCGGGGGAAGGCCACGACCGGCGCGGAGGGGTTCGAGTGGGGTGCGTCACCGGCCACGGGGACCCCCGAAAGCGAGGTCGCCACAATGCCGGGGGTTGACCGCGGGCCGGGGGTCGTGGCGGGGTTGACGGCGGTGACCGCCGCGGACGCGGCGGAGGCCGCGGCCACGGGGGGAAGCTTCTCGAGCGTCCGGGTCGTGAACGTGGAGGTGGGCTCGGGCTTCGGCAGGAAGTCGAGCAGGTCGTACGACCGCTTGAGCGCTTCGGCCCGGGCGCGGAGTTTGGGGTCGGCGGCGAGCTTCGCCTCGAGCTTCCGCGCGGCAGGCGGGTCGAGCTCGCCGTCGAGATAGGCGATCAACTCGGCCTCGGCCGGGCTCGGCTCCGGGCCGTCGTCTTCGCGGGGGGACGAGTTCGGGTCGATCGGCATGGTGAATTCCTGCAACCCTCGGCCCGCGGGGCTGGTGGCTTACTCGTCCTCCTCACTCCCGCCGTCCGGAGGAGGCTCGCCGTCCATGTAGATGTACCCCTGAAGTGCCTCCCGGAGCTTCATCCGGGCCCGGCTCAGGAGCGACTTCACCGCCTTGGTGGTCAGGCCCATCACGTCGGCGATCTCGGCGTAGTTCATGTCCTCGAACTTGTTGAGGACGATCGCAACCCGCTGCCGCTCGCCGAGCCCGTCGAGGGCCCGCCGGATCACGTCGGTCAGTTCCTTGTGCCGGAGCCCGTGGGACGGGGTCTCGCCCCGGTCGGGTACCGAGTTCTCGCCGGGTCGAGGGCCGAACTGGGCGCTTTCCCCGACTTCCAGTGGTAACACCGGCCGGCGTTTGCGGTTCCGGAGGGCGTTCAGGGCGAGGTTGTTGGCGATGGTGAACAGCCAGGTCGAGAACTTCGCCTTCGGACTGTACTTCTTCCGGATGCGATACACCCGGAGGAACACCTCCTGGGCGAGGTCCTCGGCCTCGTCCGCGCTCCCGACGATGTGATGCATGATCCCGACCAGCCGGTGCTGGAACCGCTCGACCAACTCCGCGAACGCGGCCGCGTCGTCGTCCCGAACCCGGAGCATGAGCCGGATGTCCGGGTCGCGAAGGGCCATCTGCGAACTGGACTGGCCGATGGACATGCGGACCCGGGGGAAGGATTCACCACACTGTCGGGGAGAACAAAGCCCTGGGCAAGTTGGAAACTTGCCCCCACGTCTCGTCCGGTCCTATACGCCAACCGACCATTCTCGTTCGGTTCTAGAGACGTCCCGAAACAACTTCTCGGATTGGAACTGGCGAGAGAGGGCTCTGAACCCTGAAGGGGTTCCAGTCCGGAGCCCAGGGTCGCGCTTCGCGCACCCTGGGTGACGATCGCCCAACCACCGGATCGGTTCCCGGCGAAGCTCGGTTCGTCCGCCCAGGGTGCGCTCGCTCCGCTTGCGACCCTGGGCTCCGGACTAGAACCCCTTCAGGGTTCAGAGCCGCCCTCGGCGGTCCGATTCGAGGAGTTCTGTTTGGATGTCTCTCAAGTTCTCTTCTCGGGTTCTCCCCCCTCGGTGTTCTCCGTGACTTTCTGGTTCGTCTCCGCCTCGACTTTTCTCCGCAGCTGACCGCACGCGGCGTCGATCTCGGACCCTTTTCGTTTCCGCACCTTCACGCTCACCCCCGCCCGGCGGATGGTGTCGATGAACAGTTGTAAGTCGTCGTCGTGCGGCCGGCGGTACGGCAGGCCTTCCACGTCGTTCCACGGGATCAGGTTCACGTGCGATTTGCGGCCGACGAGGAGCCCGGCGAGCTGACGGGCGTGTTCGAGCTGGTCGTTCAGCCCGCCGAGGACGACGTACTCGTAGGTGACCTGTCGGCCGGTTTTCGTAAAGAACTCGTCGGCCGCTTCGAGGATGGCGTCGACGCCGGTCTTGTCGTTGGTCGGCACGATCCGGGTGCGGAGTGCGTCGTTCGGGGCGTGGAGGGAAACGGCCAGGTGGTACTGCTTCCCGACCTCGGCCAGCCGGCGGATTTTGGCCGGCAGACCGACCGTGGAAATGGTGATGTGCCGGGCGCCGATGCCGAGGCCGTTCTTGTCCCCGGCGACGGCCAGGGCGGCGAGCAGGTCTTCGAGGTTCGCGAGCGGCTCGCCGATGCCCATCACGACAATATGCGTGAGCCGGGGAGAGCGATCCGGGTTCGTGGTGTTCGCGTCGGTCAGGTTGCGGAGCCGGACCAGCTGTTCGAGCATCTCCCCGATGGTCAGGTTCCGCACGACCCCGTTAAGGCCGCTCGCGCAGAACACGCACCCCATTCCGCACCCGACTTGCGTGCTGATGCAGGCGGTGGCACGGCCGTCGTCCTGGATGAGCACGCACTCGATCATCCGGTCGTCGTGCAGCCGCAGGACCAGCTTGTGCGTATCGTCGGTGGCGACGAGATGGCGCTCCACGCGGGTGGAGAATACCGCGAACGAACTAGACAGGTCGGTCCGAAGAGCCTTGGGCAGGTCCGACATCGCGTCGAACGATTCGGCCCGGTTCGCAAGGATTTGCCGGCGGATCTGGTTGATGCGCATCGGCGGCTGACCGCGTTCCGCGAGCCAGGCGCGCAGCTGCTCCGGCGGCACGTCGAGGATGCCCGGCCGCGGGGGTGCCGGGGCATCGGCCCGGGGGGTCGAGGGATCAACGGTCAAGAGCGGTAGCGTTGCGGACATGTGTGCATTCTAAGGCCCGCCCGACGACCCGGGAAGCAGCCTTCACACCTCGGGCTGATACTCCTCATAAACGGAAAGCGTGCCCGGCCAGTCCGCAAACGCGGCTTCGATGAGGGCCTTCACCTTCTTCCACGACAACCCACCGTATCCGGCAGCGATCCGGGGAACGGCGATTGAATGAATCCCTTCCTCATCGGCCCGGTGCCGCATTGCCTTCAGGGCGGTTTCGACGGCCTCGTAGGTCGCTCCGCGGCCCGGTCGTGGTTGCGTCCCGAGGTTGAACACGGCGGGCTTGCCTTCTTCCCGCCAGAGGAACACGCCGCCCATTGTGAACTCGGATGGCTTCGCCTTGCACCGTCGCCGGTACTCCTCGAACATCGCAGGATACCGCTCCCGGAACCCGACCGCGATGCCCGCGCCCATTGATCCGGCGCAGTTACACCCGTGGCCGAGGGCATCGGCCTTCATCCGGTTCTTGAACAGGTCGCCGGACACCCATTCGATTGGCATGGGAACCTCCGCTCGGGGTACCCCTGGATGGTTGCCGACCGGACAGGAGCAGGGCAAACTCGGTTGATGCATTTTCGAGGGGAGTAGGCGATGGAACCGCTCGCGTGGTACCGGATTGTGGCCCCGCTCCTGGCGAAACTTCAGACGCCCCGCCCTCGCGGAGAAGTAATTTCGATTTCGTCGGCACGCTTTCCTCTGAGTTGCCACCTTGGCCGCGCCTCGGCGGCAGTTCCGTAGCTGGGCTTTTTCGGTCTGCGGCCGGGCCGACCGGTGCTGCGTGTCTTCTGTCAGATTTTGTCAGTGTTTGGCAGTCCCCGGGCCGATTTCCCGGCCGCCGACCAGCCGCCAGCTCCTCTTCCCGCCCGGCCGGGTGCGCCGGCACCTCCGGCCGGGCGAGAGGAGCTGCGGACGCGCGGAGGATCTCGTCCGGCGCTCGGGCGAAGGCTGACGGGATCGGGTCGGACGCGCCCGTACCTCCTGGCGGGTCCGCCGGCGGCCTGGAGCCCGGCGGCCCGGCGGACGCGGGCGGGGTGGGGATCGGCATCCCCGCCCCGGAACCTCTGGTTCCCGGCCCGCCCGACCAACCGCCGCCCGGTCCGGCCGGGTCGGGACCGTCGCCCGGTTCGTCCTCGTCCGGGTCGTCCTCCGGGGGTGGCGGGTACTCCCCGAACCGGGCCTTGTGCTTGGTGATCCGCTCCAGGGCGGTCACCCGGTCCTCGACCTCGACCTGCTCCCGCATCTTCAGGGTCAGGTCGACCACCGCCTTGGCCGCCTTGAACCCGACGTGCGGGTTCGGGTCCCGGACCAGCTGCGTCAGCTGGAAGCAGGC
>JAQGHQ010000165.1 GCA_028288765.1 Gemmataceae bacterium
CGGTGCCAACTTTGGGTGAGCACCGCGACGGCGACCGACGACGACGGGGGATGCCCGACTCAGCGGGGCTGCTGCCAGCAGCGGCCACAGCAAAAAAAATCGAAGCGTCGGAAATAATTGCGCTGCCTTCGCCGAACTTCGCGGACGCCGTTTGCGAATCAATTTCACAGATCCGACGTAGTCACCGTTCCGGAGAAATCCCCGACCGACGAAAAACATCCTGTACCGCTGCGGAAGCTCAAAATGCCATCGAAGTGCATGATGTGTAGTCACTTCTCCCCGCCCGGAGAAGTGCGAGCCGTGACCGCAGTGATTGGGTTTGGCGGCCCCCGTCCCGCAATTACGTACGGTCGACGCGCTCGACCGGTTGATCGCGGAGAACTGCGCGTTCGGGACGGCCGACGTCATCGCCTCCCGGTACGCGCCCGAGCAGCCGACCATCGAGGAGAACGAAGACATCTGCCGGAAGATCGCGTGGCTCGTGTACGACGCGATCGAGGGCTACGTGACCTACAGCGTGGAGTTCGAGCAATGCAGGAAGGACTCGCTCGCCTCCGAGGAGGCACGACGTGAACTCGAAGCCACCAAGGACCCGGACATCCCCTTCTGACCAAGGCGGCACCGGCGACTGCTTCACCGCCCGAGGTTGTACGAGATTCTCACCCACTAACCCGAACCTGGAGAACCCATGAAGAAGGCATCGAAGATCGAGTGGACCGACTGCACGTGGAACTTCCTTCTCGGCTGCGAGAAGGTCTCGCCCGGGTGCGCCGGGTGCTACGCCTGCAAGGACGTGATCCGGATGGCCGGGAACCCGAACGAGAAGGTCGCCGCCGCCAACCGCAGGCTCGCCTACCGGCAGGACAACGGGATCTTGAACTGGACCGGCACGGTCCGCATGCTCCCGGAACGGCTCGCCCGCCCGTTCGACTGGACCGAGCCCCGGCGGGTGTTCGTGAACTCGCTCTCCGACTTCTTCCACAAGGACGTCCCCCTCGCCTTCATCCGGCGGGCGTTCGCCGTCATGCGGGCGACCCCGTGGCACACCTACCAGGTGCTGACCAAGCGGGCCGAGCGGCTTGAAGAACTCTCCCCGGAGCTCGAATGGCCAAAGAACGTGTGGATGGGGGTGTCGGTCGAGAGCCAGCCGTACGCGTACCGCGTCGATCACCTCCGGCGGACAGGGGCGCGGGTGAAGTTCCTGTCCGTCGAACCGCTCCTCGGACCCGTCGAACTCGACCTCACCAACATCGACTGGGTGATTACCGGCGGCGAGTCCGGTCCGCGGGCCCGGCCGTTCGACCCGGCGTGGGCGCTCGCCGTCCGCGACCAGTGCCGGGCCGCGGGGGCGATGTTCTTCCACAAGCAAAACGGCGGGAGGAACAAGAAGGCGGCCGGTCGGCTCCTCGACGGCCGCAAGTACGACGAGATGCCGGAGGCAGCCGCAGTTCCCGTCCCTCCGGCCCGCGAGCGACGGGCACCATCCAACGATCTGGTGCCGGAAGCCAGCCGCATCGCGCTAAATACCGTCCCGAGCTAGAGGTAACCAATGCCTTACAACGTCTTCACCATCGGCTACGGCAAATGGCCCGCCGCCCAGCGGGCCGCCAAGTTTCTCGCCGCCCTGCGGGCGGCCGACATCGAGCTGCTCGTCGACATCCGCCACTCGCCGTGCAGCTCGGCCCTCGACCCGGCCAACACCTACGGGCCGAAAGAGATGAACCTCCAGCCGGGCGAAGCGGGCATCGTACCGCTCCTGGCCGCGTCCGGCATCGACTACCTGTGGGCGGTCGAGCTCGGCAACCCGCAGAAGAACGACCCGGCGATGCGGGTGCTGAAGGAACACTTGGCCGCCCCCTCGGGCCGCGGCTGGCCCGTCTCACGGGGACTCGGACTGGTGAAAGAACTCGTCCTCAGCGGGAAGCGAGTGGCGCTGATGTGCGCGTGCCCGAAGTACGCGGGCTGCCACCGGAAACCGGTCGCCGAGGCCCTGCTCGCGATCTTGCCGGAAGGAACCCAGCACCGCGACTTGAGCGGCTGACCGACTCCTGGGCACGGACGCCGCTTCTACCGACCACGAAGGGCACCCGATGAAAACGCTCACTGTGAGGGAGGCGGCGGTCGAACTCCGCTGCTCGGCCGCGACCGTGTACGCGCTGTGCTCCGCCCGCAAACTCCGCCACCAGCGGGTCGGCGTCGGCCGGGGCAAGATCCTGGTCCCGGCCGACGCGGTCGACGAGTACCTGGCGAAGGGCACCGTGAAGAGCACCGAGGCTCACCCGGCCTCACTTCTCAGGAGTGCAACATGAAACGCAAGGGCTACCTGGCTTGGTTTCTGAAGAACGGAAAGCAATTCTCCATCCGCGGGGTAAACGCCACCTCGAAGGAGGAGGCGCTTGCCGAGGCGCAACGGCGGATCGACCAAGGCGGCGTCATCGGCATCAAGGAGCGCGGCCGGCCCGGCAAGGACGGAATGGGCGACTACGTCTTCGGACGTCCGAACGCCGGGATCACGGTCTGGTGCGTCGTCGAGTCCGGCGAAGCGACCGAGCTCGCCGACCGCGACTTGGAGACCGAGCGGGCCAAGAAGGAGGGGCGGGAAGCGCCGCGCCCTCCCGGCATCCCGTTCTAGATACCTCCCGCCAAAGGCGGAAGTGGCCTCATTTTCTGGGCGTTTCGCAGTACACCTTGGACCGCACCCGGAACGGGCCGTGGGCCTCGAACCAGTCGAACGTCAAGTCGAGCAACTCGTCCATCGTCCGGCACCGGTGATTCCGGGTCACGGCCTCGTGCAGTCGCCACCACACCCGCTCGATCGAGTTCGTGTCCGGGGCGTACTTCGGTAGGTCGTGGACCTTCACCCGGTGGCCCCACTCGGCCAAGTACGCCCAGACCAGTTTCGAGCCCTCGGCCGTGTGTGTGCCGACGTTGTCACAGATGACGTGGATGACCTTGTACTGGCGGAACGCCCGCCGGAGGTCGTCCAGGTGGCGGCAGAAGAGGGCCGCAGTCCGCCCCTCCTTCGGACGGCCCTCGGTCCGGAGGACGGTCCCGGTCCGCCAGTGGATGCTCCCGGCCAGATACCGCTTCTCGTTGGTCCCGGGCGTCTCGACCGCCGCCTGGTCCCCCCGTTTCATCCACATGCACCCGACCTTCGGGTTGAGGTTCACGTCCACCTCGTCCATGAACACCGCCGTCTCGTCCGCCGGCAGGCCCTGGAGCAACGCCCGCAACGCCCGGAGTTTCCGCTCCCGGTCCGGGTCGTTGGGGCGGATGACCGGACGGGGTCGCCGCCACACCACACCAGCCCGGCCTCCCGGAGCCACCGGCGGACCGTCTCCCGCCCGACCCGGACCTGGCAGGCGTCCCGCAGGACCACGGCCGCCGTCTCGCAACTCCACCGGCTCCGGGCGAACCGGAACTCGGTCGGGGAACACGACAGGGCCCACCGGACGACCAGGACCGCCCAGAGGTGGATGCCGGACCGCCGCCGGCCGCGGGGCCGGTCGAACACGGCGTCGACCCCATCCGCCTCGAACCGGGCCTTCCACCGGCTGATGGTCCCGAGCGAGCAGAACAGGACGGCCCGGATCGTCGCCCACGGGTGGCCGTCGGCCAACAGGAGCAGG
>JAQGHQ010000214.1 GCA_028288765.1 Gemmataceae bacterium
GACGACCGAGGTCGGCGGGGACCGGGGGTTCGATACCGGGAAGAACGTCAAGGGCCGGAAGCGGCATATCTGGGTCGACAGCCTGGGGTTGCTGTTGGCCGTCCTGGTCACCGCCGCCGATGTACACGACGCCCGGGCGGCGTGCGACCTGTTGTGCCGGCGGGCGTGGGACGACCTGCCCCGGTTGGAAACGGTGTACGTCGACTCGATGTACCGGGCCGAGTACCTGCACGACGAGGTGTTCGCGGCGGCCCCGTTCGAGCGGGTGGTGGTCAGCCGCCCGCCGGGTCAGAAGGGGTGGGTGAAGGTGCCCCAGCGGTGGGTGGTCGAGCGGACGTTCGCCTGGCTCGGGCGGTCCCGGCGGCTGTCCAAGGACTACGAGCGGGAGCCCCCGTCGAGTGAGGCCATGCTGACGGTTAGTATGATTCATCTGATGACCCGCCGGCTCCACCCCGTACCACGGAAGAGGTCACAACGGTTTCGTTATAGATCATAAGGACTTCGGGTTTTCGCACAGACACTAAGCGGCGGGGACGCAGTACGACCGGTACAGATATATTACGTTGACAACAAAACTCTTCACCAAGCCCGGTATGGGATGAACTCGGGAATCTGGTGAGCGGGACGAATGGGCTCTGCTCATTCGTGTCCGCCGGTGGAGTAACCGGTCATGGCTATCCTTTGCCCGATCCCTGCCAGTTGCCCGACGATGTTCTCGTGATATTTGAGGATCTTGTTTGCTAAGAGGCTGTAACAAAATCAGGTGGGATGTAGATATCGGAAGCAGATGATGGCGAGGGCGAGATTGAGGATGGCCGTCTGGATCTCATCTCGCTTGTCCGTCACGAACCGAAGTTTGCGGAACCCGTGGAGCCAGGAGATGGTCCGCTCGACGACCCATCGGAAGACCCCCAACCCACGCCCGTGGGGGGTCCGCCGACGAGCCAACTGGGGGTCGATCCGGCGGGCCCGCAGTTCCGCCCGATGGCGATCCGAGTCGTACGCCCGGTCGGCGTACACCGTCTTCGGTCGGTGTGTCGGCTCACCGGCCGCATCCCGCGGCCCGGCGATGTCCAGGAGCGGGATCAGGACCTTGACCTCTGGGACGTTCGCCGGGGTCGTGGCCCCGGCCAGGGGGATTCCCCGGCCGTCCACCGCGAGGTGCTGCTTGACCCCCGGACGGCCTCGATCCGTCGGGTTTCGCCCGCTCCCCTCGACCCCGCCGAAGGCCCGGGCGAAGGTCGCATCGACGGCCGCCCGGGACCAGTCGATGAGGTGGGCCTGGTCGAGGTGGGTGAGGAGCCGCTGGTGGAGGGCGAACCACACCCCGGCCTCCTGCCAGTCCCGCAGCCGTCGCCAACAGGTCATTCCGGACCCGCACCCCATCTCGGCCGGGAGGTCGACCCACCGAATCCCGGTCTTGAGCACGAACAGGATTCCGGTCAGGGCTTTCCGGTCGTCGATGGGCTTGCGGCCGGGGAACCGGAACCGTCGCACTTTGGGTGGAGGGAGCAGTGGTTGGATGTGTGCCCAGAGGGCATCCGAGACGAGTGGCTTGGCCATGCGATCACCTCCTACGGGGTGGGCCGCCTGTACGTTTAGAGGGTATGGCCAGGGGTTGGATTCCTCATTTTGTTACAGCCCCTAAGGTAATACTTGGCGTTGGAAGCAGGCTGTGCAAGACCGGTTGGGGGCTCAGGTTGAAGATGGTTCATGTCTGACCCTGACAAGTGCCGCTGTGTCTGTTCCGGAGTGGCATGGCCCGTTCGCCCACCCGCATTTCCTCGTCCCGGCGATTGGGATCCGATGTCCCCAGACGAACACTCACTTCTCGACGCGGTGGTCGCCGAACCGGCCGATGACACGGTCCGGCTGGTCTATGCGGACTGGCTGGAGGAGCACGCCCAATCGGACCGGGCCGAGTTCATCCGCACTCAGATCGAAGCCGAACGGCACCACCCGGACTCGGCCCGGCGGGCGGACCTCGACGCCCGGGCCGGGCAGCTCCTCGCGGCCAACTGGATGGACTGGTGGGCACCGGTGTGCGCGGCGGTCGGGCTGCCGATTCCGGAGCGGAAGCGCGCGAGCCGCCTGGGCCGGTTCGCCCAGACCATTCGGATCACCATTCCGGAAGGTCGGCCATACCGGTGCACGAGGTCGTTTGTCAACGGCACCCCCGGTGTTGATTGGGGAGCCGACCCCCCCCGACCGCAGGGCTTCGATCGCGCTGCCTTCCGGCGAGGCTTTCCAGACGCTCTCAACCTGCTGATGTCGTCCGATGAACCCCCAAGGCTTCTTACCCGTTGGCCGGCCGCCGCGCCGCTCGACCGGCTCTGGGCTTATGTGGAGTCTTGGATCGACGGGCCATTCCTCCGTGGCGTTCGGGCTTTGATGTTAGATTGGTGTCCAGAGGGGATTCTTCCACAGGTATTGGACTCGTGTCATCTTGCTCGCCTCGAAGATCTGTCCTTGCGCGTGCTGAAAGCGTGGAGCGTATGGTTTTACACAGAACTAGACCACCTTGTGCAACATCCACGCGCCCGCCAGCTCCGGCGCCTCAACCTACCGCTGGGATATACGCAGACAGCAGAAAGTATCGCGGCAGCTGGCGACCTGTGCGGGCTCACCGCACTATCGGTCGATCTTCAAAGTGACTGGATGGGACCGACGGTGGTGGCTGCCGCGAGCGAACGACTCGCGCTTCTGGCCCGGTCGCCGCATCTCGCCGGGCTGACCGATCTGACGGTGACCGGGATCATCGACCCTGCGAGTTGCCGGGCGATCAGCAACGGTCCGACCTGGAGACGACTTCGGAAGCTGACACTCGCGGCTGACTTGGAAGCCGCGGGAATCGAAGGACTTCTCGCCGATGCAACGCTTCCCGCTCTCGAAGAACTGCGATTGAACGCAGTCCGGTTATCGGCGAGAGCGATCGATCAGCTCGTCCGGTCACCCCTGATGAAACAACTCCGGCACGTCTGGGTTGGCCATTGGTCAGCCGGAACAGTCCCGGCCGACGAGTTGCGAAGGTTGCCGGACGCATTCGACCCGGATCGGATCGAGACGCTGGTACTCGACCTCGGGACGACCGACCTGGTCTTGGTCGACGGACTGCGTCAGACGTACGGGGATAGATTGCGGTTGGCTAAGACATGAGGGCAGGCCGACAAGCCCGGCTCAGGTCGCGATGTCAGGTGGTGCCCCTCTACCGTTGAACAGCAGGTAAGGAAATCCAGTAACCGTTCATCTCCCGAAACTGGAGCAGCTCATTGGCCGCACCTCTGGTAGGCTTACGGGATGGACCAGCCGGACTGCCCTGGGTGCCGTGAGCGGGATGCCCGCATTGCGGCGTTAGAGGCGAGAATCCTCGCCCTGGAGGGCAGGTCCGCGATCTGACGGACCAGCTCCAGCCTCCTCCACCGCCGGTGCCCCGGACCCCGCAACCGCCGGCCCCGGCCAAGAAGCCGACCGGGCGGAAGCCCGGGGGGCAGCCGGGGCACCCGCCCCATCCGAACGCCCTCGTGCCCGCCGAGCGGGTCAACCGGGTCGTCCCGTTCATCCCGGCCCGGTGCGCGAAATGCCACGCCGACCTGCCCCAATCGGCCGGGCCGGACGATCCCCCGCCGACCCGGCACCAGGTGGCCGAGTTACCCGTCCTGGCGGCCGAGATCACCGAGTACCAGGGGCACTACCGGACCTG
>JAQGHQ010000262.1 GCA_028288765.1 Gemmataceae bacterium
TGACCGCCGCCCGGGCCGGCTCCCACGAGGCGCTGGGCCAGGGGCTGGAAAGGTACCGGCGTTATCTCCTCCAGATCGCGCAACACGGACTCGACCCGGACCTCCGGGCCAAAGGCGGCGCGTCCGACCTGGTGCAGGAAGCGTTCCTGGAAGCGTACCGCGACTTCGCCAACTTTCAGGGGACCACGGAAGCCGAGTTCCGGGCCTGGTTGCGGCAGCTGCTCCTCCACCGCGCTGCCAAGTTCAGACGGCACTTCCGGGCGCAGAAGCGTCGGGCCGCGCGCGAACACTCGATCCAGGCCGGGAGTTCTTCCACCGGCCGGGAGGACGGTCTGCGCGCCGACGTCCCGTCCGCCAGTGGGCAGGCCGTGGCCAGGGAGCAAGCCGAGGCCCTCCGCCGGATCATCGACGACCCGAAGTTGCCCGAGGACTACCGGACGGTGCTACACTTGCGCTACCGAGAGGACCGCTCCTGGGAAGAAATCGGCCGGATGATGAACCGGTCGGCCGACGCGGCCCGCCTGCTGTGGCTGCGGGCCTTCGACCGGGTGAAGCAAGAGCTGGGGCTGACCGATGAAGCCTGACGAGCGCACAGCGCGGGACGACCATCTCGCGGCCCTGTTGGCGGCGTACGACGAAGCGCTGGCGGCGGGCGCTCGGCCCCAGGCCGTCGGAGTCGAAACGATCCCGCCGGACCGGCGGCCGCACTTTTCGACCGACCTGGCCTGTCTGGAACTCTTGAACCAGCTGCGGCAACGACACCGCTCGACGCGCGGGTCGGGGGTCGGTGCCGCACCGACCGTCGCGGACCCCCGCGTGGGCACCCGGCTGGGCAAATACCTCCTCACCGGCCGGCTCGGGAGCGGCGGTATGGGCGTGGTCTACGTGGCCGAAGACCCCCTGTTGCAGCGGACCGTCGCGATCAAGCTACTGCCGGCGGAGGTGACGGCGGCCCCGAAGGCGCGGGACCGGTTCCTGCTGGAGGCCCGGGCGGCCGCCCGCCTCAGCCACCCGAACGTGGTGCCGGTCCACGAGGTCGACGAGCACGAGGGGGCGTACTACCTCGTCATGGAGCAGGTCCGCGGCGGCAGCGTCGAGGATCTCCTCGACGCCGAGGGGTTCATCGACTGGCCCGAGGCGACCCGCATCATCTCCGACGCCTGCCGGGGGTTGGGGGCCGCGCACGCCGCCGGGCTGATCCACCGCGACATCAAACCCTCCAACATCCTGGTGTCCCACGACGGGACGGCCAAGCTGGCCGACTTCGGCCTTGCCAAGCCCAGCGCCCCGACCGGAACGCCCCTGACCGAAGCCGGCACCATCCTCGGCACGCCGTACTACATGAGCCCCGAGCAGTGCCGTTCGGAAAGTAGCCTGGACTGTCGAACGGACATTTACTCGGTGGGTGCCACGTATTACACCTTGCTGACCGGCCGGGAGCCGTATTCCGCCGAGAGCGTGGTGGAAATCATGTTCGCCCACTGCTCGCACCCCGTCCCCGACCCGTGCGAAATCAATCCCGATATCCCCCCGGCGTGTACCGCGATCATCCGACGCGCCATGGCCAAGGACCCGGCGGCGCGCTTCGGCAGCGCTGCCGAAATGCTCCGCGCCCTGGAAGCCGTTCGGGCGGAACCCCCGGTCAAGGTCAGATCGGTCCGGATGAGGGCGCGGCGGATCGCCCCGGCCGTGGGAATTGTGGGCCTGCTCCTCCTGGTCGGCGGCGGGGTGTCGTGGCAACTGCTCGGCAAACCCGGACAGGATGGCGGGCGGGGGCCCGCCCGGTCCGGCGGCGCGCCGGACGACGGAGGGGGCCGACCCGTCAACCCCTTCGGGGGGCGGATCCCCCACGGGGCCGGCCTGACGCTGCCGACGGGCGGGCGGGTCGAAGCGGTCGCGTTCTCGCCCGACGGCAGGCTGTTCGCCGCCGCCAACGGCGACGGCGCGGGCGGGGTCCAGGTCTGGGATTACGTCACCGGTCAACCGCGGACGACCGTCCTCTGGCCGGGACTGGAAATCTATTCGCTGGCGTTCTCCGCCGACGCCACACTCCTGGCCGCGGCCGGGCCGTCCGGGCCCGGGGGAGTCGGCCCCGTCAAGCTCTGGCATGCGGCCGACGGGCCCCTGCCGAACCTCGGTGTCGGTTCGGGGGAAGCTCGCGCGGTGGCCTTCTCCCCGGTGGGCCTGAAACTGGCGGTCGCCCTTCAGCTCGACCGGGAGGCCGTCGTCAAGGTCATGGACCTGGCCGGGGAGAGACCGCCCCTGGTGCTTCGCGGGCACCAGGCACGGATCTCCGCGCTGGCCTTTTCTCCGGACGGTAACACCCTGGCCGCGGGCGACCGGGACGGCGTCGTGAAGCTGTGGGATGCCGCCAGTGGGACGCACTCCCGGGACATCAAGCTCGAGTCGGGTGGAGTCCGCGGCCTGGCGATCTCCCCGCGCGACAGGAAACTGGTCGTGGACACGGAGAAGGCGATTGAAGTCTGGGAACCCGACGGTTCGGCACGGGCCGAAGTTTATCCCTGGGACGTGCCCATGAATGCCGTCGCATTCTCCCGCGATGGCATTCTCGCCGCCCACGGGGACGACCAGCTGGTGTTCGTCCACAACGTCCTCACCCGCGACAACTCCGATCTCCGGGGACATGGCGGGCCGGTCCGGGCCGTCGCCTTTTCTCCCGACGGCCGCGTCCTGGCTTCGGGCAGCGCGGACGGGACCGTTCGACTGTGGGACGTGACCGGCTACCGCGACCCAAATCCCGGCCGGTAGCATCGAAGGGGAGGCGGCGGAGCTCGTCCCGTTCGACCGGGGCCGCGGGAGTCAGCCGACGTACACCCCGTCGGCCAGGGCGACCCCGCCGAACGCGACCAGGTCCTGAAACGTCCCCGGCTCCCCGGGGCCCGCGAAGTCCTTCCCGGGGTACACCCGGACCCGGCCCGGCGACCCCTCCCCGCTCCCGACGGCCACGCCCGCCCGGGAGCCACTGCCCGCCTTCACCGCGGCCACCCGCACGCCCCCCCGGTCGGCCGAATTCCCGGCCACGAAGAAGTTGGCGACCGGGGCGGCCTGGGCCCCCGCCACGTCCCCGGCGGCGACACGCTGACCCGAGAGGACGAGCACCCGCGGGGCCCCGCCCGGCCCGCCCCCGAAGATCAGGTTCGCGGCCCCGGCCCCGGTCAGGTCGCCGACCGCCACGAACGTCCCGTTCCGCAGGTTCGTCGCGTCCGGCCCCGGGAACGCGAAGAAGTCCCCGACCAGCTTCCTCGGGGCCCCGGACAGGACGGTAGTGCCGTTGAAGATGGCGACCCGCGGCCCGCCCCCGAACCCGGCCGCGATCACCAGGTCGGGTGTCCCGTCTCCGTCGACGTCCCCGACCGCGGCCCGGGCCCCGCCCCGGAAGGTCGGGTCGTCGATCCCGAAGAAGTTCGCCGGCGTACTCAGCCCCGTCGGGGTGAGGGAGAAGATACTCACCCGCGGCCCGCCGCCCCGGTCCGGGGTGACCACGAACTCGGCCCGGCCGTCGTGGTCGAAGTCGCCCGCGGCGACGAACCCGCCGCCGGTGAAGGTCCCGCCGAACGGGTCGAACGGGGGGACGAGGAGGGTCCGATGATCCGCCCCGCTGACCACGGCGACCCGGATCGGGGTGCCCGGTCCGGTGACCAGGATTGAGTCCGGGAAGCCGTCCCCGTTCACGTCCGCCACGGCCGTCCGGACGGCCACCCCCAGCTCGCCGAACGGGTTGAGAGTCGCCGCCGGGGTGGGGATGTACTTCCCGGATCCGGCCGGGTCCGGGGCGTACACCGCCGCGGTCCCGTTCGGCCGGCCCCCGATCACCAGCGGCTCTGCCGGGGGCGGGAGCGGCGGCACCGGTGGGGAGGGCGGCGGCGACACCGGCGGTGACCCGGGGACCGGGTCCGACACGCCCATGTAGTCCAGTAGCGCCCGGTATTTGTGGGCGTCGGCGACGGGCTGGTCCTGGTGGTCGAGCGCGCCCCAGATGCCGAATGTGGGGATGTCCGTGTATTGAAAGTTATCGAATAGATCCAGACCGATCGTGCTGATGTGGCCGAGAAAGCGGCTGAAGATGTCGTAGTTGCGCGGGTCCCTGGCGGCCAGGGAGAGCAACGTGTTGACCGCCGGCGACGTGCCGGGCGGCTCCTGCACACTCGGCCCCCCTTCGTAGGCGACGAACCGGACGTGATACTGGTCGGCGAGCCCCCTCGCATCCCGGAGGTCGCTCAGAGTCGGGGCGATGCTCGCCGCCACGTCGTCGAGGATCCGGGTCACCGGCGTGTTGGCGGTGTAGCCCCGGACGGTGGCCTCGTCCGGGCCGAAATAAGGGGCCACGGCGAACGCGTCGAAGTTGTGGCCCAGCCGGTCCATCGCGGCCAGGAACGGGGTGTTGTAAAACGCGCCGCCGTTAAACCCCGCCGCCACCCGGACGAGTTGGCCCGGGTGATCGGCGAAGACCTGCGCCCAGATCCCGAAGGCGTGCGTCGCCTGCCGGGCCGCGAAGTCGGCAACGGCGTCCCAGGTGGTGCCGACCTGGCTGGTGATCCACGGGTATGCGTCGAAGCCGGGCCCGCCGTTGAATGCCTCGTTGGACCATTCGAGATAAACGTGTTGGTTCGTGTTGAAGGTGTTGTGGACCAGGGTGGCCAGCCCGCTGATGAAGTCGTCCTGGGCCATGTGCGGGATATTGATCCAGGCGTCCGCGTGCAGCTCGTTGGACAGCTCGACGATGTACTCCGGCGCGATCCCGGGGCTCGACTCGATGGCGTACGTCGAGGTGGCGTCGGGGGGGGTGACCCAGGGCGTGCCCAGCGTGAGCCGGGTGCCGGTGTTCGAGACGATCGCCCGGGCCTGGCCCTCGCCGGAGCCGGCCGTGATGCGCAGGGCCAGTCCCGCCCACTGGTCCGCCGACCAGGACTGGGTCGAATCGGTCAGGGTGGTGGGCGTGTTGCCGCCCGTGGACCGGCCGGTCTGGGGGCCGGGCACCAGGATGGCGTAGGTCGAGCCGGCCCCCGGAATCCGGCTCCAGGGCGTACTCAGGGTGAGCTGACCGGCCGTGTTGGCGACGACCGTCCGCACCTGTCCGGCGTCGGGGCCGGTCCCCGTGATCTGAACCGTCAGACCCGCCCACTGGTTGTCGGCCCAGTTCGCGCCGGCGTCGTTCAACGTGGTGGCGGTGTTGCCGCCCGAGGACTGGCCGCTCACGAGGCCCGTCTCGGGTGACGACTGCTGGGTCTCGTCGTTCACGGCGCGGCGGCCGGACCAGTGCTGGAGGGAACTGGTGGACGTGTCCTGCGTCGGCATGAAGCGGAGGTTGTGGAACGGGGCCAGGCGCTGGAGGAACAGGGGGTGGAACGGCGAGAAGTCGGCGCCGGGCTGCCAGATGCGGCCGGCGAAGTGCCGGCCCTGGTAGTCCGGCATCCACACGTGAACGTCGTGGATCGGGTTGACATCGACCGCGCTCGTGGGCTGGACGGTCATCGAGATCCCCTGGCGGGGTGGCTGGCCATCCCCCGGTGAGGGGGGTGGGACGGTCAGCAGGGCGGTGTGATAGAACCCGTCGGGTGTCGTACCGAGCTGGATCGACGCCGGGTCGACATCGCCGCCCCAGCGGACGGCGCCGTCGCCTTGCCACCAGGCGGTATACGGACCGGGAGGCTCATATCCCCTGCTGAACATCGTGGTCTCGACCCGCTGCCCGGTCGTGAGCTGAGCCGGGTTGCCCCGCTGATCCAGAGGGATGTTGAGGTCCACCCTGCCGTTGGTGGTCCGAACCCAGGGGCGCGACGCCTGGAAGGCGTCGGTGAATACCCAGGCGCCCATGTAATCGGTGACGGGTTCGAGGTTCATGCCGATGGCGGCGGCCATCAGCTCGCGCGACTCCAACAGCTCCAGCCGAGGCCGGTATTCCGAGGACCGGGGTCGGGGAAAGGCGTTCCGCGTGCGCTTCGCCAGCGTGGCAGCGTGGTGGAAACTGTTGGTCAGCGAACGAAACAGGGAAGTTGCGGACATGGTTGTTCATTCTCTTTGAGCGGTTGTGTTTCTCGTTCGCCGGACTCCACCCGGCGGCTCCCGGGCCGGCGCAAGCGAAGAGGAAACGGCCGCACGGCCGCGGGTTGACCCGGTTCAGTTCCGGATTGCTCATCCCCTTCAAGCCACTAGGTCCCGGCGGCCGTGAAAGCGTTCGCCGAAATCGGAGATTTTTTCCCCGGCCGGCACCGCTCAATGAAAATGCTCACTCAAGCCCGAGAAATTCGCCTTGTGGGCGTCCGGTCCTGTCGGATGCTTCACGGCGTTGAAGCATGCCCGCTCGGTCCAGCACGCCGATGGCACCGGAACACCCGCTTAATCCGCTCGACCCGGCTATTGATGAGCGTCCGGCACCCCCCGCGGCGATCAGCTGCCGACGCACCGCCCCGAGGGCATCCGGAAGGCGGCCCGGTTTGCCCAGCTCTACCCGAACGAGAGGACCCTGCGAGCGGTCGCGGCCACCGGCGCGGACTGGACGAAGGTGTCCCTCATCCTCGCCGTTCGAGACCGGACCGCCCGCCACACCCTCCTGCGGGAGGCGACCCGCCGGGGGTGGAGTCCGCAACAGGTCCGGTTCGAGGCCCAGAGCCGGTACCCGACCAACCGCCGGGGGGTCGGGGGGCGGCCGCGGAAGCCGACCCGGGGGCTCGATCCCGAGGGCGCGCTCCGGGAACTCGGCCGGCTGACCGA
>JAQGHQ010000265.1 GCA_028288765.1 Gemmataceae bacterium
ACAAGGCGGTTTTGCTCGAGGTCGGCAGCGGGTCTTTTCAAAATATGTGGCTGGAAAGGCGATTTTGAGCCAGTAAGGCCGCGAAAACACCATGATTTCAACGGTTTGACCCGCTAAACAAGTACACCCAAGGAGCCTTCCCATGACCTGCTTCCTGTTCACCTTCATCCTGACCTCGACGGGCTACTGGCTCCTGCTGTGGTACGCCTTGCGGCGGGTGCTGAACCACCTGCGCAACAATCCTGAAGCGCAGACCGCGATCACCAAGCACGTCATGACCCCGCTATTCGGTGACAAGCCGGAGGAGAAGTCGTGAACCCCCTGATGACCAAAGCGGAAGCGTGCGACTTGCTCCGCGTCTCCTCGCGCACCCTCGATCGATGGCGGTCGATGTGGAAGTCGCGGAAGCTGAACCCGCTGGGCGAGGTGAAGATCCGCAAGCAGCCGCGCTTTCAGCGGGCGTCGGTGGAGAAATTGTTCAGCACGCCGAAGCTTTGGTTGCAGGGGTTTGAATCCCAAACCGGAGGATGAGATGGATAACAAAAAGGACGACTCGCCGCTGACGCCCGAGCAGATCAGTGCGCTGTTCAAGGAGTGGACTGCGGACTATGCGGCTGCGAAGGAACGGGATGGCCACCTGAAGTTCGGGGAGATCATCCACGGCCCGGGCGGGCATGTGGCGCCCGAGCAACTCACGGACGACAAGGAGCAGGATTGCGACCGGGAGAGGTGAGCAACGCCCCGGCATGAAGCCGGGGCTTTTTTGCGCTATCGCCTGGTCACTTCTTCTCCACGGTCACAAGCTTCAGGGTGATGTTCGAGATCGGGATGACAACGTCCTTCTTGGCCAGTTCCTCGTCGCTCAACCCTGCCGTGCTGTGGGGTACGACAAACACTTCCAACTCGGGGAGCACGCCTTTGTTCGCCGTGCGGAGTTTCTGCACCTGGTTCGTCACGTCGAAGCCCTGCGTGAACCCCTCGTCGTCAACGTGTTCGTGGTCCCCGCGCCGGCCAAAGAACGAGATCGGACCGACGTAGGACTTCTTCGACGGCTTCTCCCCCTTCTTCGTGACGAAAACCTCGAACGTGAGGCGGGCATCTTTCGGCGGCTTGATTCCCTCGACCCGGAGCAGGACTACGGGGGCTTCTGCTCCTGCGCGGGGCGCAGCTAGGGCGGCCATCAGCTTGGGTTTGGTGTCCTCGGTGATGCCAATGGGCTTGCTGAACGTCTTGGTGCCGAGCGCGAGCATCGGCTGGATCGCCCCGACGCTGACAACTTTGGGTTCCACGGCTTTCTCTCGGGCGGCGGGTGGTGCGGCTGCGACCAGCCTGCGATCATCGTCGTACCTGGATTCCTTGGCTGCAAGTTCCAGTATCTTGCTGACGCTCAAAACAACCTGCTCGCCGGTTTCATCGAAGTACGGGAACTCTTGGTCGTACCAGTCCTTGTCGTCGGTCGGGTCGGGAAGGTGGTGCTCTTTGATGTCGAGCCACCGGTTCCAGAGGCGGTCCACGTTCGCGTGGTGAAGCCAGAATATAGGGTCTCGCGCCGCGGTCCTCGTGTCGCCCATAACCCCGGCATCGCCGCCGACGGCGTCATGCAGCATGTCGTGTGCGTTGTGTTCCATTCCACCATGCTGTCCTGCCGGCATCGGCTTCGCGGGAAGCATTGTCTTTGGCGTTCGGAGTCCGCCGTAGGCCAACTCCGGGACCGTCGTCGTGAACTGCTCGATGGCGAGTGCGATCCCCCAGTCAAACGCGAACGAGCCGGACTGGGTGTTCGGACGCAGCGGGCCGCCCTTGTTGGCCTCAACCCGTGAGTCGTCGAATAGCGGGTTGTCTTTGTCCATGTACTTTGCGTCGCGGAACGGCGCGGGCAGGACGTTCTGTCCATCCTTCTCCCACGACCAATAGGGAAGGCGGAAAGCCTCGCTGCCCGACATCTTCCGGACGATCTTCTCGAAAAAGTACACGTACCCGCGATGCCACGGCAGGAACCACCAGTTCCCATGCATGCACCACTTCCAGCCATTTTTCTCGCCGTCAGCTTTCAAGGCGCCGTGCATGTTCGCCTGATACCTCCAGCCCAGTGGGTTCGTCGGATCGTCCTTGTCCAGCTTCTTCATGGCCTCGATCGCCGTCCGGTACGAGACCAGCGTCGGGTGGTCGGTGTCCATCCCGGCGACGCTCTCGCGCGTGCCCTGAACAGGCGAATCCTTCGGCTGTGCAAACAGCCGCGGGGTGACGACCGAGGCCACAGTGACGCCTGCCGTGGCCAGAAACACTCGGCGGTTCGGTGATTCACTCATGGGAAGCCCGGAGAGGGAGGTTCGACCTGTCCGGCATTTTACTCCCAAATCCGGATGGTCACAAAGCGCGTTGGCCGGACCGTCCTGCACGATACTGCTTGCGCGAAACTCGGTGCCATGCTACGGCTCGATCCATGCCAGCGTTCGTCAACCACATCAATTCGGCCTTTTTACCCAGCAGGTGCAGGACGCTGGCGCTTTCGCGTGCCTGCTGGGTAAAGGGGCTGGAGAGAGAGGTGAAGTGATCAAAATCCCCAAAGTTCCCAGCGATGAAGTCAGATTCGCCGCGGCCCGAGTCACGGCAAAAGCCCTGATCGACGATGCTGAAGTCGAAGGCGAACTGGAGGACATTGCGGCTGATGTTGCGAAGCATTGCCGATATGGCGATGGCTTCAGAATGGCGAGAGATCTCGAACGAGCCCACTGGGACTGCGACATGCGGATCGCAGAAGTGCTCGACAGCCACTCCAGCAACTTAGATGACGCACACCAGCGATTCCTGGTGGATTTCCAGAAGCAGCACGGCGTTCAGCCGCCATTTCCTGTGGGGACAACCGTCAACACGCAGCACGGGCACGGGGTAATCGACGGCATCTACGAACATCGCCCAATGACCTATCGGATCAAAATGAGCGGAGACCAAAAGGCTGACTCCCCGACGAACAGACGAACTTTGCTGTACTTCGACGAAGTGGAGGCCGCATGAGCAAACGGTACGTTGGTGAACGCACCCCCGACGGCTGCCAAGTAGTGGTGGTTGACCAGAAGAACCCGGACGGCAGCTACCTCCTTCCACCGCGTTACGACCTTCGCAACCACAGTCCTGACGGTTTCGAATTTGGATACGCTGGCAGCGGACCTTCCCAACTCGCCCTTGCGTTGCTGGCCGACGCCCTCGGCGACGATGAGCGGGCGCAGGACCACTACCAGTCATTCAAGTTCAAGGTGATCGCCCGCCTCGAAGGCGACCGCTTTGAGTTGAGCGAAGAGGATATCCGCAGGACGGTTGCGGCACTTGAAACCGAGCATGGGAGGGGACAGTGACCAACTCCGCCCTCCGAACCGCGCCACCCTCCGAACCGTCCCTCCCTAAATCAGAACAAGCGGAGAAGCCCATGCGAAAACTTGCCAGCATTCAGACCGTGAACGCCGTCGAGCCGATCCCGAATGCCGACGCGATTGAGAAGATCCGCGTCCTCGGCTGGTGGGTCGTCTCGAAGAAGGGCGAACACCAGCCGGGCGACAAGCTCGTCTACTGCGAGATTGACTCGCTCCTGCCCGAGCGGCCGGAGTTCGAATTCCTCCGCGCCAGCAGCTTCAAGCCCGCCCAGACCGACGCCACCGGGGCGACCGTCATCCCGGCCGGGTTCCGCATCAAGACTGTCAAGCTCCGTGGGCAGGTGTCGCAGGGCATCTGCTTTCCGCTCTCCATCCTGCCGTCCGGCGCCCCCGATGAAGAAGGGGTCGATGTCACCGACCTGCTCGGCGTCCGGAAGTGGGAGCCGCCGTTGCCCGTGGGCATGGGCGGGAAGGTGAAGGGCGGGTTCCCCGGCTTCCTGCCGAAGACCGACGAGACCCGCGTGCAGGTGCTCGAAGCAGCGATCCAGAGGCACAAGGGGAAGACGTTCTACGTCACCGAGAAGCTCGACGGCACCTCGTTCACCGCCTTCCTCCGGCAGGGCGAGTTCGGCATCTGCAGCCGGAACCTGTGGATGGACGAGACCGACGAGTCGAACGTCCTCGCCCGCGTCGCCAAGAGTCTGAAGCTGGAAGAGAGGTTGCGGGCCGCACGAGAGAAGCTCGGCCACGATGTGGCGATCCAGGCCGAGGTGATCGGGCCGGGCATTCAGAAGAATAAGTACGCCCTGAAGGAGGTGACGCTGCGGGTGTTCAGCGTCCTGAACGTGGACACGTACCGACTCGTGGACCACCCCGTGAAGCTCGCGACGTTGGCCCACATGGGCATCGAACCGGTTCCGCAGCTCGGGACGCTCGTGCTTAACCACACCGTGGACGAGTTGGTCGCCTTCTGCGAGGGGACGAGCGTGCTGAACCCGCAGGTCCAGCGTGAAGGCGTTGTGCTGCGCCCGCTGGTCGAGGAGTACGATGAGGACATCGGTGGCCGCCTCAGCTTCAAGGCGATCAACCCGAAGTTCCTGCTCAAGTACGACGAGTGAGCGAGGAGACAGTGGAGCAGGCGTCACTCCTTCTCGAACGCAACGCCGTCATCTCCGATTGCGGCCGCTACCGGTACGTCCTGACTCGGCAGGTCGGCCCTGGTATGCGGTCCGTCACGTTCATCATGCTCAACCCCTCCACCGCTGATGCAACCACCGACGACCACACCATCCGGAAGTGCATCGGCTTCGCCCGCCGCTGGGGATGCGGGAAACTCACCGTTCTGAACCTATTTGCCTTCCGGGCGACGAAGCCGCCGGTGATGAAGAAAGCTGCCGACCCGGTGGGGCCGGAGAACAAGGCGTGGTTCGATCAACACCTCGCTGAAGCCAGCGAAAGTCTGGTCGTCTGCGCGTGGGGCGTTCACGGCGCCCACCAGGATCAGGACTTGGCCGTCCTCGGGTGGCTCGAACGCCTCGGCATCCAACCGCAGGCGCTCGCGATCACGAAGGATGGGCACCCCCAGCACCCGCTGATGCTGGGGTACGACTCGGAGTTGGTCCCGTTCGTGGGGCGTTCGTCGTGATCTGCCACATCTGCACGGGAAGCGGCTTCTTGCTGTTCACGAAGTTCTGGGAATGGTGGACATGCCCGTGCTGCGGCGGGGTTGGGGTGAGCGTTCAGCATGGGCCTGCCCGGGTTGGGCCCGGAACGCGTCGAGGGCGGAAAGCTCCACACAAGAGCGTCGAGTCCCGTCTTACCCCAGCAATTACATCGCCTTGACCAGCGCCACGAGCTGGTCGAGCGCCTTTCCCCAGCCCTGCTCGAAGCCCATCGCCTCGTGCTTCGCCCGCCCGTCCTCGTTGCTGTGCATCACCGTCGCCGTGTACTTCGTCCCGCTCCCGTGCGGTTCCATCGCGATGATCGCCGTGAACACGAACGGCACGTCCGCGGTCAGGTTCGCGGGCCGGTAGCCGGGGAGCAGGGCACCGGTCCAAACGAGTTTCCGGTTCGGCACGACTTCGAGGTAGCACCCGGTGTTCGGCATCTGCTGCCCTTCGGGCGACTCCATGACCGTGTGGAACTTCCCACCTGGTCGCAGGTCGATCTCGCAGTGAACCGTCTTCCACGGCGCGGGGGTGAACCACTTCTTCAGGTACTCGGGTGTGGTCCACGCCTTCCACACCAGTTCCGGCTTCACATCGACGACCCGCTCGAAAGACAGGTCCAGTTTCGGGTTCATTCTGACTGCTCCTTCAGTTCGTTGAGGAAGTTGTCCAACTGGTCGAGGCGGCGCTCCCACAGGGTTCGTTGCGTCGCCATCCAGTCCTCGGCTGCCTTCAGCGCGGTCGGGGCGAGTTCGTAGGTACGAACCCGGCCCTTCTTGGTTGAACGGATCAACCCACACTTCTGGAGCATGTCGAGATGCTGCAGAAATGACGGGAGGGCCATTTTGAACGACGACGCCAACTCGCTCGTCGGTGCCGGCCCCTTGCTCAAACGCTCGACGACGGCGAACCGGGTCGGATCGGCGAGTGCCTGGAACACGCGTGTGAGTTGGGCCGATTGCTTAGGCATCAACCTAAGTGTACGGCGAGAGATGGTTAGGTCAATGCCTAGCTATTCGGCGGTGCCCATTTTCGAGAGATGAGGGCGGGCAAACCACCCGAAGTCTTGACCGCCTGCTGCTGAACTCACTTCAGGTTCAGCTTCTCCAACGCCTTGACGGCCTCTTCCATGTCGGAGAATGCAGCGTCGTCGTACACCGACATCGTGAGCCGGATGTCGCCGTGCCGCATGAAGAGCTGGCGGACCCGCATCGGCACCCCCGCGACGCCGAGCATGGTCCCCGCACTCTTCCGCAGGGCGTGGAAGTCGGCGAACCGTCCCTTCTCGTCCCTGTACTCAATCCCCGCACGCTTCAGGTCGAGCTTCATCGGCGGCACGACCTTCGTCGGCACGTCGAACAGGTGGTCACCCGGTTTTCGGCCGGTGTCCGTGATCCACCCCTTCATCTCCTCGGCCAGTGCGGGCACGAGCAGGATCTTCGCGTCGTCCCCATTCTTGGTGAACTCGCCGGGCAGATCGATGGCTCCGTAGGGTGCCCGGTCGAGGTTGAGGTGCCGCACCCGCAGTTGGGTCAGTTCGTTCTTCCGCAGCCCGGTGTAGATCGCCGTTTTGTAGAGCAGCGCCCGTTCGCGGCCGAGGCGAACCATCCGCTCACGGACCGCCGGGGCGATGTTCGATGGCCGCAGGGCCGTCTTCCGTCCCTTGTTTGAACGCCCACGCGGCTTGTACATCTCGTCGTGGAGCGGCCGTTCGCGGGCCGCAGTGATGAGCCGCTGGAGTTCGTCCGGGTTAAGTGCCCGGCGCTTGCGGACGACCTTGCCGCCCTGCGGCCGGGCCACGCCAAGGAGCGGATTGGCCGGGAGCCGCTTCTTCTGGAGGAGCCAGACGGCGAACGCATTGACCGCGGTGTGGTGAACCCGCTTCGTCCCGGCAGAGCAGGTGAGACCGCCCATGTAGCCGTCGATCCGGTCGGCGGTCAGGTCAGCGAGCCGCTTCACGCCGGCGGCGGTCAGGATCGTGGTCAGGATGCGACGTTTCTCGGTGAGGTACTTCCCGGGACGGACCTTGCCCGAGGCGGTGACCGATTCGAGATATTCGTCCACATGTTCGGTTGCGGTCCGGTCGAGGTGCGGCTGGAACGGATCGACCATCCGGGCCTTCGTCCGGTCGCCGGATCGCAGGATGTCGGCGAGCATGACCTGAGCGGCGGACTTGTCCGCGCAGAGCGGCACCCGGACAGAGCGGGAGCATTCCTTCCAGCACCCGTACCACTTGGTACTCATCTCGGTGTGCTTCTTCGCACCGGGCGTGCCTCTTTTGACTCGTTTGCCGCTGCTATCGAGGTACTTGTTTAGCGGGTCAAACCGTTGAAATCATGGTGTTTTCGCGGCCTTACTGGCTCAAAATCGCCTTTCCAGCCACATATTTTGAAAAGACCCGCTGCCGACCTCGAGCAAAACCGCCTTGT
>JAQGHQ010000267.1 GCA_028288765.1 Gemmataceae bacterium
ACAAGGCGGTTTTGCTCGAGGTCGGCAGCGGGTCTTTTCAAAATATGTGGCTGGAAAGGCGATTTTGAGCCAGTAAGGCCGCGAAAACACCATGATTTCAACGGTTTGACCCGCTAAACAAGTACACTTCTCCGGCCCTCGGCCGCCGCTCCGCCTTGTGACCAGCGATCTCGTTGGCGAGGACGTGATTAGGTTGACGTACGTTCCCGCCTAATCGCGCGACTCGCCCGACGGATTGCGCCGGGGCGTCAGGTCCGCTTTGGGTCATCAAAGTAGAAAAGTCCCGGTGGCGCAGCGGCGCAGCATTCGCCCAAAACTGACGCTGCCCGTCAGATCGAATGCCTGCTAGGACATCTCCTTACCCTAGTTTTGCCTTTTCGAGGGGTTGGGCATTAATAGCCAAGACCGTTACAGGAGAAACCTTGGAGACAGTGCAGATCGCGGCGATTGTAGTTCGCACCGAAAAGAATTTCCGTTTCATGTCGATTCGCCACAGTGCTGTTCGACAACATGTTACACACGAGGAGGATTGACATGCGCTTTATCAGTGTTTTCACACACGGACCATCCCAGCGCCACCCGACGGAGGCCGAGGGGGCAGGAATGCTCAAGCTCATTGAAGAGGGCATGAAGGCGGGGTGGCTGATCGAATGCGAGGGCGTGGACGATGACACTACTGGCGTTCGCGTGCATAAGGATTCGGGCGGTAAGGTCAAGGTCACCGATGGCCCTTTCGCCGAAGCAAAAGAGGTCATCGGCGGCTACGCCCTCCTCAGCGCTGCGAGCAAGGAAGAAGCTGTCGAATACACGCGGCGTCTCCTCGAACACGTCTACCAGGGAGCTTGGGAGATTTACCAGCTTTTCGGGATGCCGACGGGAGAAAGACAGTAGTTATTCGGAACCAGATTTTCAGAGGAAGTTCCGTCGCAAGTGCCGAATTCAGGTCGACTGGCTGTTTTCGAGTTGCCGCCACCGCCATGATCCCCAGCCGCGTACGCCGGCGACAAAAAGTTCAATAGCCGTCCTGTTATCTCGACTATTGCAGTGGCATTGGATTGATGTTGGGGTGGCGTACTGTTTTGGTAACCGTTGTGAGGTAGTCCGAAAGTGAACATACTTTCGCATCAGAACTGCCCAATATGGGCCAAAAGTGACAAAGGCAGGACAAGGTTCTTGCTCACTACCGGCTAGAACAGGTCCAAGTGTGTCGCTTTCCCGACCCCCTGTGAACAGTCACAATACTTCAATGGACTGCTAACCCTCCCCCGAATACAGGGGAGGGAACCAGACAGGGAGCGCGCAACGAGGGGAATGCACCCCATGACTTACACGCTCATTCACTCTTGCTCGGCTCCGGCGGCGTCGGGAAGCGTTCTTGAATCCACGCTTGCCACAGCGGTGTCTCGCGGGCGACGGTCTCGGCCGCCTGATCGCCGTAATGGTAGAAGTTCATCGCAACCATGCTCTGGCCGCCGAAGTTGTAGGCGCCAAGGGCGGCTACGCCCGGCCCCGGCTTGTCGATCCGCAGCAGGGCGTCGTACGGATTCTGGGTGACGTACTCCGCCACGCCGCTGAGCGCCGGCACACCCGCGGGCGCGGTCCAACGCTGCCCGACGCTCAAGCCGTTCAGTCCCACTGCCGCGGTCAGCGTTTCCCATGCCTCCGCTTCGGTTCCCGCGACACCCGCCACGAGCTGCATGATCGCGGAGCGTTGGCCGCGGAAGTGCGTCAGATAGATCCGCAGGGTGCGGAAGAAGGCGGGCCAGCCGAGTTCGGTGGATTCAAGCTGGTTGTCCCAGTCGTCGGTGCTGGCGAAGAGGCTATTCACCACACGGACGAGGCACACACCACCCGCGCGCGCTTCGACGCTCCACTCGGTTGCGATGGGCGGCGAGCCACCCCAGCCCTCGCCCTGCGCGGCAAACATCCGCGGCGGATCCCAGGCCGTCACGGGAGAACGGGGCACCATGCCCGGGCCGAAATTCATCGTCACCGCGACGGGCTTCCCGTCCTTTTCCTCGAACTCCGTCGGCACGAACCAAGACGAAATGCCCGGCCCGGTGGCGATGGCCTGCCAGACTTCCTCCGGGGTGCCGGGGACCTCGACTTCGACCTGAACGGAACGGCGTCCGGAGGCTTCTTTCTTCACGCTCATGAGGGCTCCTTGGGATCGGATTTCTGCGGGAGGGGGTGCGCCACCACCACCAGGCGATGCGCGCGACCGCCGGGGGCGGATTCGTCGTGATACTTCGAAACGAGTTTCGTGATCGCCTCGGTGAGTTCGGTGCTGAAAGCCGCCCGGTCCGTCGGCGACCGGAAGCGAACCTCGGTATCCACCGCCAGGGTCGCCAGGCGTTTGCCCGACTCGTTCGCACGACGAACGAGATCGCCCACCTCGCGGACGACCCGTGCGCCCAGGGCGATGAGATAGCTCGCGGACAGCCGATCGACTTCCCGATTCGGATCGACGGCGACCGGGCCCAGGGCGCTCGGCGAAACGACGTAGGAAGCGGCCGTCGCCACGAGCAGCCGTTCCGTCAGCCCGCCCCACTTGCGTTCCCGGGCCAGCCGCACCAGCCCGTGCGCCTCCAGCGCGTGGAGATGGTAGTTGACCTTCTGCCGAGCCAAGCCGACCCGCGTGGCCAACGTCGCCGCCGAGGCGGGTGTGGCCAGCTCGGAGAGGAGTCGACTCCGCGTGGGCTCCAAGGCCACCGTCGCCGCCGCCGGATCATCGATGACTTGGATGTCGAGCATGAGGAGATAGTAGTCTTGACAACTTTTGTTGTCAAGCATGGTTCAAGGCTTTTTCTGCCGAATTCGCAGAGTCGATGGTGTGCCGCAGAAGTGTGAAGTTGCGGCGAGGTCTCCTCCTCTGGCCGCTGGTCGGACCGACGCGCAACGGCCCGGCGTGCGTCGGTTGCATCAACCGAAGTGAGCAAGAATCGCATCCACGGTTCGAATGCGAATTCACTTTGTCAGTGTTCGCCCGTCGCTGATGAGAACCCCGAGAACATTCGGACCACGTCAATAATGGGTGACTGCAATGCGAGGGCCCTGACCCCGCTCAGAAAAAGTTCAATAGCCGTCTTGTCAGCCCGGCGTGACCTGGGCGGCCCTGAAGGGGCCGGCCCCCCACGAGAAGCCGGCCGAGCGACTCCGGCAGATGAAGGGGTTGTTCGGGCGGTTTTCGGCCACGACCACCGATGCGGTCGCGAACCAGTCCTACCAGCTCCGACCGCTCGCCAAGCCGTTGCTCGAGTACTCCGCGCCGAAGCACGGAGTCGCCCAGGGCGTACTCTGCGGCTTCGTCGCCAACGGCACCAACCCGGACGTGATCGTTGCCCTCGAGGCGGTTCGCCCGCCGGGCGAGCCGGACGCGCCACTCACCTGGCGATACGGCGTGATCGGCATGACCGCGTTCGGCGTCGAGGTGAATCTCGACGACAAAAGCGTTTACACGCGCCGATACGTCAAGGCGCCCGGCGATCACGAAACATGGGCCCATTTCTGGGAGGGTGAGAAATGATATGTCAGCTCACGGATCGGAGCTGAGTAAACGCATTTCGAACGCCTCGTGAGGAAAGGTGATTTGGCAGAAGCCGGCGGGCCTGCCGCTGACTCCCCCATGCTACCGTGGGCGTGGAAAGCGGGGGGGCCGAACCGCTCACATGGCCCACCGAGTCGAGAAAAAACGGGCCCCGTCATGTGCGGAATATGTTGTCCGCGGCAAGCGGCGGGCGGTCAGCGGTTCGGCCATTACGGCGGTCAAGGTCCACCCCCTACCGAAATACTCCCCGGATACGAATCCGATCGAGCGGGTGCGATCCCATCCTCACATTCTTTGGTCAGCTGGCGAAGTGGCTCCCGTCTTGGATTGGCCCGGAACTGTAACAAGTTCCGGCAATCCGGAGAATCGCTCTTGCAATTCAAGTCAATTTGTCTTTACCATCGCGTGTGTCACGTGACACCCTCGCACATCCGGGTGTACGGCGGCAGGCCTACCCTGAACGGGCGGAGGGCGTTGCATGCTGTCCTTGACCATCCTCACGATCGGGCTCGGCGCGGCGAATCCCAAGGAAAGCCCGGCGGACCTGGCCGCCTGGATCGACGCCCGGCTGGAAGCCACCTGGCGCGCGAAGGGCCTGCCGCCCCGCGAGGTGGCCGGCGACGAGGTCTTCCTCCGCCGCGCCTACCTCGAACTGACGGGCACCATCCCGAGCGTCGCCGAGGCCCGCGACTTCCTCGACTCGACCAGTGCCGGCAAGCGCGAGCGGCTGGTGCAGGGCCTCCTCGACGACAAGCGGTTCGCCGAACACACCGCCGGGCTCTGGGCCCGTACGCTTGCACCGGCCGGGAACACCCGCAGGCCGCTCGAGGCCTGGCTCAGGGACGAATTCCGCAAGAACACACCGTTCGACCAGGTGGCCCGGTCCGTCCTCACCGCGACGGGGGACTCCACCGCGGCCGGCCCGGCCGGCTTCTACTTCGCCGTGGGGAACAGCCCGGAGCGGGTTGCCGAGGCGGTGGGGCGGGGTCTACTCGGCGTACGCCTCGGCTGCGCGCAGTGCCACAACCACCCGCTCGCCGGGTGGAAGCGGGAGGACTTCTGGGGCCTGGCGGCTTTCTTCGCCGGCACCGGCATGGTCCCGGGGCGGGTGAATGACGGGTTCACCACCAAGATCACCCCGCCGGACGGCACCAAAGAGTACGAGGCGAAGTTCCCGGAAGGGCCGGCACCAGAATTCCCGGCGGGGCGCTCGCCCCGGGCCGTCCTGGCCGACTGGCTCACGACCCCGGAGAACCCCTACTTCGCCGCCAACGTCGTCAACCGCGTCTGGCAGGACCTGTGCGGCACCGGGCTGGTCTCGACGGTCGATGACCTCGACACGCTGACGGCCGAGGAGCGGAAGCAGATCCTCGACGAACTCGCCGGGAAGTTCGCCGCCGGCGGGTACAACCTGCGCTGGCTGGTCGAGGGCATCTGCCTGAGCAAGGCGTACCAGCGGGTCAGTTCGGCGGCCGTCGAACCCGGCTCGGCCCGGCGGCCGTTGCGCACCCTCTCGCCGGACCAGGTGTTCGCCGCCCTCGATCAGGCACTGAGCCTGAAGAAGGGGCGGTCGCTCAGCCCGCGGTACACCCCGGAGGGGGCGACGCTGAAGGCCCAACTCGAAGCGGCCCGCGGCGTGACGCCCACGGACTTCAGGGCCGGCATCCCGCAGGCGTTGTTGCTCATGAACGGCTCGATCGTCACCCAGGCGACGACCCTCGAGGCCGGCATGACGCTCCGCGCTGTCGTGGACGCGCCGTTCCTCAAGGATACCGAGAAGCTGGACACCCTGTTCCTCGCCGCCTACAGCCGGCTGCCCCGGGCGGACGAGCGGGAGCGGTGCCTCAAGGCGGTGCGGGCCAAGCCCGACGATCTTGAGGCCAATCGGCAGGCTTTCGCGAACATCTTTTGGGCGATGCTCAACAGCCCCGAATTCGTCCTCTGTCCCTAACCGCGAGGGGTCCATGGCCGCGCGTGAGTTCAGTCGGCGTGACTTCGTGCGGACGAGCGTCGCCGGTGCGTTCGGGGCCGCGGCCTGTCCGTGGCTGCCGGGGCTGGCCGCCGCGGCCGGCAAGAAGCCCGCCAAGGCGTGCATCGTCCTGTGGATGTCCGGCGGCCCGAGCCAGACTGACACCTGGGACCTCAAGCCCGACCACAAGAACGGCGGGCCGTCCAGGGAGACCGCCACCGCCGTCCCGGGGCTGCGCATCAGCGCCCACCTGCCGAAGCTCGCCGCGGCCGCGAAAGACCTCGGCATCATCCGCGGCATGACCACCAAGGAAGGGGAGCATGGCCGGGCCACGCAGTTGCTGCACACCGGCCAGCTGCCGAGCGAGGTGGTCGATTACCCGGCGCTCGGGTCGCTGTTCGCCAAGAAGCTCGGCGACCCGGACCACGACCTGCCGAGCTACATCACGATTTCTCCCGGCGGGCCGGGGCAGGGCGGCAACGTGGGGGCCGGGTTCCTCGGCCCGCAGTACGCGCCCATGGCCGTCTCCGGGATCAGCGACAACCCGAACGCCCGCGCCAACCTGACCATTGACTACTTGAAGCCCGACAAGCCGGTCGCCGCGACCGACCAGGACGTCCGCCGGCAGCTGCTCGCCGACCTGCAGGGGGACTTCGAGAAGCGCCACGGCGGCGCCGCGACCAAGGCCCACGCCGCCAACTACCGCAAGGCCCAGAAGATGATCGACACCGAGGCCAAGGGCGCCTTCCGGCTGGACGAGGAGCCGGCCAAGCTCCGCGACGCCTACGGCCGCACTCGGTTCGGCCAGGGGTGCCTGCTGGCCCGCCGGCTGGTGGAGCGCGGGGTGTCGTTCGTCGAGGTCACGCTGGACGGGTGGGACACGCACCAGCAGAACTTCGAACAGGTCAAGACCCTGAGCGAGACGCTCGACCCGGCGTTCGCCACGCTGCTGGCGGATTTGAAGGACCGCGGCCTGCTGGCCAACACCCTGGTGGTGTGGATGGGCGAGTTCGGCCGGACGCCGGTGATCAACAACACAGCCGGGCGCGACCACTTCCCGCTCGCCTGGTCCACCGTGCTGGCCGGGGCCGGGGTGAAGGGCGGCCGGGCGGTCGGGAGCACCGGCAAAGACGGCGCGGCGGTCGCCGAGCGGCCGGTCGGCGTCGCCGACTTCCTCGCCACGGTGTTCACGGCTGTCGGGGTTGACCCGACTGCCGAGAACCACACGTGGGACGGCCGACCCATCCAACTGGTCAAGGGCGGCAAGGTCGTCGAGGAGTTGCTCCCATGAGCGCCCGCGTGCGAATCCTGGGAGGTCTCGTCGTGATCGCGGCGGCCGCGTGGGCGGTGGCGGGGGGC
>JAQGHQ010000308.1 GCA_028288765.1 Gemmataceae bacterium
CCGGGGTCACGGTCTCGCCCGCGAGTTGGGCCACACGATACGCGCACCAGTCCGCGGCCGCTGTCCGTGGGTCCGACGCGGCCACCGCGTCCTCGTACGCCTCGCCACCCCGCTCAAAAGCCGCCCACCGCTCGGCCTCCGTGGCCTCACCCCGGAGGAACCGCTCCGCGATTCCGACCGCGGGCCGGGCGTCCGCGGACATGAACGGGAGAATCCGCTCGCAGCAGGCCAGGGCCAGGAGGAGTCGCTGGCGTGCGGTCCCGGCCTTCCGCGCCCGGAGCAGCCCGAACATCGGACCGCTGAACGCGCTCGTAAGCCACTCGTCCTCGGTCATCGGTCGGCCCCCGGGGTCTGTCGGTGGATGATACCCGGCCGGACCGGGGGATGGCAGTGGATGTACCGGGAGGTTAAACTGTCGAGCGACCCCGGGAGCGGGGAGGCCCGCGGATAGGCTTCTGGGACTTTGTAGCTCACCGAGGGGGCGGGGCCGGGGCCGGTGTGCTTGTAGTTCGGCCGTAGGGGGCGCGGATGGGTGTACCAACCGCGGAGCAGTGGGCCGAGATCGACGGTCGCATTCTGGCGTGCGACATCCTCGGCGCGCTGCTTCGCATCCGCGCGGTGTGTGACGTCAGCCTCAACGACGCCAAGGCCATCCACGCCGACCGCTACCGGCAACTCCGCGAAGAGCGGCACGCGGAGTTCGCGTGCGGTCACGAGGACTACTGGCGCGAGGTGTACGGCTGAGGTGCTCCGGCCGAACCGCCCCCACGACCCCCCGCCCCCCCGGGCCGGCTTGATCGTCCGGCCCGTCATCCTCCGCGGGGACCGGATCGGGCGAGGATACCCGCAAAAGCAGAATACGCTCAACGACGCCGCCCGACGTCCATTTGGGGGCGGTCAGGCGGCCGGGATCAGGTCTGCGAACCGGAAGAGGTCGAGCTGCTCGACCCCATTTTCGTCGGTCCACTTGCAGCTGTAGCGGAAGCTGAAGAAGGGTTGGTAGACGTCGTCAACGACCATCGACGGACTGCCGTCAGTCTTGGTCTTCACGCGGTCGCCGCGTTCGTGCTCCCGTTTCGTACCCATGATGACCGTATCCTGGGCGAACATGACCCGATCCCATGATGGCCGGGTGGGGTGCGTAACGGGGGTATCTAACCAGCAGCGTACGCGCCCGGCGGATCACGTGATTGTAGTCTGGTGTATAAACGGACAACGCATTGTCACCGCCCCCGCCAGCATGATGACTGCCTTCGGCAGCCCGTTCCGATTGACCTGGGCCTCAAGGTGCCTACCTGAGGTTGTGCTCTTTCGGCACCTCCCGGACCAGCCGCTCCCATAGCACCTTGCCGGTCTTGGCATCGACGGCCTGGACGGACTCTCGCTCCCCCGTGCGGTCACCGGTGGGGAGCAAGCCGTAAGTGGAGTCGGGGAGCCAGCCGTAAGCTCGCGGCCCCGCCAGGTGCGCCGTGCGCCAGTTGTTCCGCTTGGCGACCGCCTGCACCTCGGCCGGAAGCTTCTTGAGGTTGGTGTCACGATCCAAGGAAAGGCCGTGTTCTGGCCCCCACTGGGACCTCAGCTCTCTGTCTTCCTTCACGGCGGGGAGCATCTCGACCTTGCCCGTCTCCAGGTTCACCCGCGCCACGCCCGAAGCCGTCTTGCCTTTGAGTTCCGCATCGCTCTGAAATGTCCCTCTCCACGAGCCGGCCTGGGCCCACCAGTCCAACGCGACGAGGTTGGCCCCGCCGATCCGTCCTTCGGCGATAAACCTCCGGTTCTGACCCTGATAAGTCCAGGGCCGGGCGACCGCTGCCCAGTTGGGGAGGTCCAACGGCTCGGACTCCAGCAAGCACTTGCCCTTGGCGGCGATGTCCAGCACCACCACGCGGACGCGGTTGTCCCGGGCCGTGCGTGCCACGAGGCGTTTGCCGGCGACCACCAGGGGCTGGTTGGCCTCCTTGGTCTGCCAGAGGACTTCACCCGTCGCCAGGTCCACGGCGACCAGACCGTCGCCCGCGGGCAGGGTCAGATAGCCGACCTCGCCGGCCGCGTCGGTAATGCCGTAAGGTAGGTAGACGGGCTCCACCGCCTCCTTGGCCTCCGGCAGCGGGGCGCCCAAGGCTGGCCCGCCGCCGAGCACGGCGACGGTGGCCAGGACCATGCTCGGGACCAATGACTTCACTGTTCGCATGGGGAATCACTCCGACCGATCAGACGACACCGTCGCCACACCCTACCCGACGAGGGCGGCGCCCCGTGGGTTTGTAACGAAACACAACAACTGCTGGGATGTTGCCGGCACCGACGAGTGGGCTCTCGGCGGGCCGTGGGGCCGTGGAGGTAGCGCGGCCGACGCGAGCGTAGATGGTGCGCGCCGAGGACTCGGCCGGAAAAGCGCCGCGTTGCTGGCCCGGTTCGGCTGCCCTTTCCGAGCGGCGAGAGGTCCACTTGAGCCCTTCCCATCCTTCGGGCCGCGCCACATCCTGATTAGGCGTGGCCGTCCGTCGAAGAACCCGATTGTCTGACCGTGGTCGGGAACGGCAATTCGTTCAGTTTATCCGGGCGTGGCGGACGGCCCGGGCATCGGGGAGAAGGTCGCTCACGTCGACATGAGTCGAGCGGCCCGCTGATCAGTGTACTCGTCGCGCGTTGATCTGTGCCTGTTTATCTGCCGGTCGCGTCTCGGATCGGCTGGCCCCGCGCTCGGTTGAGCCGCCATCGGTCCGGAAGCCAGTCGAGCAGTTGCTCGGCGGTCGGCTCCTCGCCCCGCGCGAATAACCCCGGCCGGGCGTCCCGAAGGTAGGCGAACGGGTCGATCCCCAAGTGCTTGCACGTTCCCACAACGGAGTACAGCACTGCGGCCGTCTGCCCGCCCACTTCACTTCCAATCACTCCCCGGGCGTTCCGCCCGAGTGCGCTCGCGCGAAGCGTTCTCTCGGAGAGGTTGTTGTCCGGCGCCAGGAAGCCCCGCTCCAGGTATCGTTTCAACGCATCCCAGTTGTTAGATGCGTATCCGACCGCAGTCCCCAGCGGCGACTTTGGCAACACGTTCGGGCGGTGCCCGGCCAGCCACGCCGACCACTCGTTCCACACCGGTTCAGCATCACGTTGCCGCAGTTGGCCACGCTCCTCCTCACGCTGCCGACGCTGCTCCCGTTGCACCGGATCGTCCGACGGCGGCAACAGCGGCGGCAACGCCCGCTCGACGGCGTACAGCACGTAGGGGTAGTCCGCGTCCCCGATGCACGCCCACAGGTGCGCCTTCGTCGTGCGAGTGCTCCCCGGCACCCGCAACCTCACACCCGTGTCGTCGCCGTGGATGACACGCGACAAGAGCAGCCGCGTGTGCATCAACTCGTACAGCGGCGTCAGCAACTCCGCCGCATGCTTCAGCCAGTCCCCCAGGGTCGAGGAGGCGATCGTCACGTCCGATCTCGCGAGTTGACCGGCGAGTCGATGCACCGGCGTGCGGTCGGCGAACTTGGCGGTGATCACGTGGGCCAGCAGACCTGGGCCGCACAACCCCTTGGCAATCGGACCGACCTGCGCCGGCCCGGCCGTCCGGATGCGCTGCTCCGCCGGCACGGCCGAGGGGTCGCAGTGCCGGCACGCGTAGCTCTTCTTGACGGTGCGGAGGACAAAGAACGTGGCCGGTTCCAGGTCCAGTTGCTCGGCCGTCTGCTCCCCGATGCACGCCCGCACCCGACCGCAGCACGGGCACAACTTCTCGGCCTCGGTCAGGTCGTGGGCCACCTCCCGGCGCTCGAGGTGCTCGGGCAACGGCGCGCGCCCGTGGTCATCGCGCCGGGGTGGTGGCTTCTCGGTGGTGGGCACCGGCGGCGGGGTGCGGCGCTCGCTCCGGCGCCCGAACCGGTGCTTCAGGGCGGCGTCGAGCTTGGTCTTGAGTTCGGCGTTCTCGGCGCGGAGTTTGGCGAGCCCGGTCAGGAGTTGTCGAACCATCGCGTGGAGCGTGGCGACATCGTCGGGCAGCGGCGCATCGGGAGCGAGCGTGGTGGCGTCCATGCCCCTTGGACCACCGCTCAGGCCGACGGGTAGCGCGCCGTTGTCGGAGTCGGTGGGGAATAGCGCTTGAACCGCCGGACCCGGGAGGTGTCAATCCCGTCGAGGATCATGGCGAACTGGGCGACGGTCAGTTCGATCCCGGTCGCGGTGGCCGCGGGGAAGTGGTAGCGCCCGGCTTCCAGTCGCGAGCACCACAAGCAATACCCGTGCCCGCCCCAGTAGCGCACCTTGACGCGGTTGGCGGACCGATTTGTGAAAACGAACAAGTGGCCACTCAACGGATCGGCGGCGAGCTGGGTGCGGACCCGATTGGCGAGCCCATCGAACCCGAGGCGGAGGTCCACGGCGGACCCGTACCAGAGCTTGGTGGTGGGCGGGATGCTCAGCACGGCCGGTCCTCCAACCCGCGGAGGACGGCGGCGATCAGCTCCGGGCGGGCGTCGGCGGGGAACCGCGGAACGCCGCCGGACGGGAGGGCCAACTCGATCGGGGCCGCGGGTCCGGTGGTGACGCGGAGCGGGACGACCGTCGGGCCGTCATCCGTGGGCACCGGGTTGGCTCGGGCGAGCCGCCGTCGCCAGAGGTAGAAGTTGGCCGTGGACACGCCCTCGGCGGCGCAGAACGCGGCGACGGTGTGGTTGCCGGCATCAAACCGTTCGAGCCGCTCGACCCGCCGTCGGGTGGCGGCGTCGGAACGGGAGCGGGCGGACGAGTCGGACACGATGACATCCTCCGAGAAAGGGAACGGATGCCACCCACGATAACTCCCCTGTCAATTACGTGATCCGCCGGGCCGGTACCCAGCAGCGAGTGCGCCACTCCGTCTTCCAGGTGACAAAGTCTTTCTGAATCTCACTATATTCGGTTCTTTTGTCAGAACTTGCTGAATATTGTCGGGATCTGAACTTTCGGAGGCATCCAAGAATGTCTTTCGGGATACCAGTAGGTCGGCATGCCAGCCGAGAGGTTCTCCTTCTCCCCTCTCCCCGCTGGGTGCTTTGTCGACGTCCCCAAGGGGCTTGGTGTCTCAGGGATTTCAGCCTGAAAGGCTGGGAGCGCATAGCCCAGGGCATCGCCCTGGGCTATGCGCTCCCAGCCCGTTGGGGTGAAAAAACCACATCCCACCGAGGATCTCGACAAAGCACCCGGCGGGGAGAGGGTGACATCCCGGGCTCCCGACATCCTCTACCGCGGACACCCCCGGGGGCCGACCGATGACCGAGGCGGGATTGTGGGGGATTCCCCCACACAAGTTGTCGCAATTTCCTGACGCGCACTCATTCGTCCACTGAATTACGATATCGCAACGCAACGGACAAAGAACCGACTCGACCGCCTTTCGGCGGGCCGCCCGGCCACGGGCGGAGCGCGTCCACGCGAGAAGTCCTGAGCGGAAGGAGCCCATGATGCCGGCACTATGCACGACCTCGTTCCCCCTCTCCCCTTCCCGTCTCACTTGCCCCGACCGAACCCCCGGGGGCCGGCCGATGACCGAGGCGGAATGGCTGGCGGCGACTGACCCGAGCCAGATGCTGGAGTTCCTCGCCGACCGTCTCGACGAGAGGGGGCTGATGCTGTTCGGGGCCGCCTGTTGTCGCCGACAGTGGGGGCTGTTCACCGCGGACTGCCGGCAGGCTATCGAGGCCGCTGAGCTATACGCGGACGGGAAGTCTTCGGCCGACCAGCTCCGCGCCGCCCGGAATGCTATCGAGAGGGTCGAGCCGAGTGAATCTCTCGCTTGGTGGATAGCTTGGCTGGCGACGTTTGACTCGCCCGCAGCCCTGGAATACCAGGCCAAGTTCCCGCTCGATGTCCCGCGTGGAAACATGCTGGCCGCTCTGAAAGGGCAGCTATGCGAGCGCATCTACATCGGGCTGAAGGGGCTGGTGCCCAAACCTATCATTTTCACTGAGCTAGCCGCGCACGCGATCTTGCTACGCGATGTTGTCGGGAACCCCTTCCGTCCCGTCACCCTCTCCCCCTGCTGGCTCACCGCGACAGTCACCTCCCTCGCCCGTCAGATATACGAGTCGTGGGACTTCTCCCCGATGCCGATCCTGGCCGACGCTCTCCAGGACGCCGGCTGCGACAGCGCGGATGTGCTCATGCACTGCCGCGTGCCCGGGCCGCACGTCCGCGGGTGCTGGGTCGTCGATTGGGTGCTGGGGAAGACGTGAACTCACCCCGACATTCTAATTTCTGCCGACCTTTTCTCATTCCTGCCAAAAGGGTAAATCGTGCCAAAGTCCCTTGGACGATAATTTCGAATGCGAAGATGCCGATTCCTCGCCGTTCACCAGGAATCACGGGGTTGCCTGTGGCCTATCCTCTCCCGCCGATGGCACCCCGCCCCATGCGACCGTGATCCGGTCCCCGCGGAGGATGACGGGCCGGACGATCAGGCCGGCCCCGGGGGGCCGGGGTTTCTCCAGGCGGGGGACCGTGAGGGCGGTTCGGCAACGCTACCCCGGCTCGCCTTGCGTCCGGCCTCGTACCCGCTCGCCCAGGCCACCCGGGTGGCGATCAGGGACGGTGCGACGGCCGACACGACCAGGATGGTCAGCGCCCCCAGCGGCTGCTCCGAGGCAATCGACCCGGCCCACCTCATGCCGCCGAGCGTGAGGACCGCCGCGACCACGCCGTGCAAGATCGTGAGGGCTGTTTTCTGCGACACCCCGAAGCCCTCCCTCGCCGAACCCGTAATCGGTTTGCTGACGGACAACCCAACTCTGGGTCGCACGACAGTTTAACCGACCGGTACACCTACTGCCATCCCCCGGTCCGGCCGAGTATCATCGACCGACAGGGGGCCGACCGATGACCGAGGCGGAATGGGTGAGGGCGAAGGACCCAACATTGATGCTGGAGTTCCTGCGGGGCAAGGTGAGCGACCGGAAGTTGCGGCTGTTCGCCGTGGCGTGTTGTTGGGAAGGAAAGGAGTACGTGCGGGACTGGCGGCGGCATGAGGCGATTCGGATCGCTGAACTCTACGCCGACGGGCTGGCGACCCCGACTGAACTGCACGTGGCGTTCATCTACGGGGCTGAGGCGCCTCCCCCGGATAACGAGTTGTCTCCCGCCGAGCACGCCGCCGATGCGGTCAGCTGTGAGAGTGCTTACCTAGCGGCCGAGGAGGTCCTGGGGCATCACTCGCGCTATGATTACGATGCTCCGTATCGAATTATTCTGTGGTGGCGGCAGAAGAAGAGAATGCGGGTATTTCAGGTGCGTGTGTTCCAAGATCTCTTCGGCAACCCCTTCCGCCCCGTCACCGCCGCCCCCGCTTGGCAGACCTCAACCGCGGTCGCCCTCGCCCGCCAGATGTACGACTCCCGGGACTTCGGCGCGCTGCCGATCCTGGCCGACGCCCTTCAAGATGCCGGGTGCGACCACCCCGACATCCTTGCCCACTGTCGGGAGCCGGGGCCGCACTTCCGAGGGTGTTGGGTGGTGGATCTGGTGCTGGGGAAAGAGTGACCGACAACCGAAGCGCTGAAGACACCCGGGGCCGGCCGGGCCGGTGAGGTTGTAGTTCGGCGAGCGGAGGGCATCCGAATGGCGTGGTTCCGGTGTTTCATCCGCGGGGAGAACTTCCCCGGCCAGATGATCGGCGAGTCGGGGCCGGTCGGGTTCTACGTCACCCGGTTCGTTGAGGCCACCGACTCCGGTGAGGTCGAGACCGCCGCCCTCCGGGTATTGCGTGCCGAGCCGCAGTTGGCCCCTCCGCAGGGGTACACTCCGTCGGGCCGGGCCCGGGTGTTCTTCGAGGCGGTCGAGGAGCTTGCCGCCGGGCCAGTGCCGCGGGTCCAGCCGGGGTTCGCCTGGCACACGATGGAGATCGCAGACGCCGGACCCGCTACTGCACCGGACCTTCTCCCTCCGACCTCCGACCCGTGAACTTCCGTGCCGAACCCCCCACCCCACCCACTTTTCAGCCCCCGGGAATTCCGTAATAGACCGGTCGAATTCCGTAACAGGGGGCCTATGCGTAGCAAAGCCAGTGACATACCTCCCGCCAAAGGCGGAAGTGATGCCCTCGCCTTTGACAACCTGAATGTCCTGGCGGGTGGGACACGACCAGTCGAGGGTGGGGGATCAGGTAGGGGCCTGCCGACCCCGCCCGGTGCGTCATCACCGCCCGGTCCGATCGGGCCGGGGTGGGGAGAACTCCGCACCACCCCGGACCATCACGACGAGCGCGAAGGTGCCGTAGAGGAATTGGCCGGCCCCGAGGGCGAGGTCGGTCGCGTCCCAGTCCCCCCCGGCCACCCAGCCCACGCCCGACAGGGTGGCCAGGGCGGATACGACGAGCGTCAGGACGCGGCCCCACCGCCTGCGGGATAGGACCCCCGAGCCGGCGAGTACCCCCGCGGCGCCCGCCAGCAGGAACGCGACGCCGACCGCCGCGGTCACCCCCGCGACGATCTGGAGGAGCCAACCGAACCCCCCCGCGTCACCCTCCGGCTGCCGGACCCCGCCGACTCCGGCGAAGACGAGGGCACCGCCCAGGACCGCGTAGGCGCCCCCCCAGAGCAGGGTGAGTAGGCCGGCGGCCGTCACCGCGGCACTCCGGCTCGGTCCGACGGGGTCTGGCGTCCTCACGCTGGTCTCCCCGGGTGCGCGCCCGCCGGGCATGGCAAGCAGGTCGGTGCCCGGGAGTCATTTCCCCAGCAGTCCCCGTACCACTTCCGCCTTTGGCGGGAGGTATCCAAGGCACGTGGTAGGATGAACGACCCGTCTGAGGGTGCCGCGGGCGGCTTGTCCGACCGTGTGCTCGGGAGTGCAGACCGCACGGGCGGACAACAAGCCGCCCGTGGCACCCAGCCTCTGGCCGGGTCGGTTTGCTCCTGCCACCTGCCTAATGAACGCGGTGTGCAAGTTTCTCCTCGTCCTTGGAATCCAAGGTTCGCGGAGGGGCGTCAATGCGGTTGGCGGCTGATCAGCCTGCCGGGGACTATTTCTGCAACAGACTATCCTGACGGTGGTTAGGCGCAATCGGCGGTGGATCGTAACAGAGTGAAACTTGCACACCGCGTTAATGAGTTAACGAGAGTTAACCACCGGCGGGTTGAGTCGTCCAAGGGATGCGCGCGCGGTTCGGAAACCCGCAAATCTTAACCAATCTTAACTCATTAACTTGGGTCTTTTTGCCGAAAGACGTGTGTGATGCATGGGTTCCGGAAGCGATTTTGGAACGTGCGCAACTGGCGGTCGCGCGGTTCACCCTCCCACCCATCGCGAGCTGACCCGGAGGCGAACCCCTCCCGGGTCCCGCGCATCCTCATCTTGCATCTCCCACCCCGTCCGCTATACCGGCGGCGGTCCTCATACGGGTTCGGCACGGACGCCGGGGTTACACATGCGGGGCAAGGCGCTACTGGCGGCGGCCCTGACCGCCGCCATTACGGTGGTGATCGGGTGCCACCACGACAAACACAAAATCTCCTTCAACCCGAAGGAAGAGGCCGTCCTCCCGCCGAACGAGGACCGGTTCAACAAGCCGCCGGCGGCGGAGTACCGCCAGCGCCCACAGAAAAACGATGATAAGGCCCTGCTCGGCGGCCAGAACAAGATGGGCCCGGGTGGCCCCGGACAGGGCAACCCCGGCGGGTTCTGACCCGAGGTGTCCGTGCGCGGAGCCTGGATCGTTTTGCTCGCCGGACTGATCGGGGCCGCCGGGTGCCGGCACCAGCCCCCCCGGCCGAAGCCGACCGGCCCGAAGGTCGAGGAGTACGGCCTGCCGCCGGCTGCCCCGCCGGCAACGGGCCGGCCCCCGTCGATCACCCCATGATGCTGCCGGGCCGGCCGGATCGGGCGGGCCCAACTCCTCTCCCCCTCGGCCCGTCCTGTCCGGATCAGCCGGTACAACCGCTACGTCTTCACTGCACATCGCTCGGCCCGAATCGATCGTCGTCAAGTTTCGGGAAACGCCCGTTCGACCAGTTCCGCCCCCCGCGCAGGTCGCGCGGACTCGGCAAATCCGTTCGAGTGCGAAAATCGCGGGATACCCAGGTCGCCGGACCGGGGGCGGTCGATCCATTCGGATAGACCGTCGGTGTCCCCCCGCGCGAAGGGCGGACCGGGGCGCCGGCGGGTCGGACTGGGAGCACCCTGTGACCGGCACCCGTTTGATGTTGCCCATCCTCGCCGCGCTCGTCGTCTTGACACCCGCGGATGCGGGATCGATCTTCGGCCGCAAGCCCAAGACCGAAGCCCAGGTGAAGCGGTTGATCGACGGCCTCCGGACCGAGACTGATGAGAAGAAGCGGCGGGCGGCCCTCGCCGAACTGCGGGAGACCGACCCGCGGAGCCACCCCGACGTGATCCCGGCGCTGACCGCCGCCCTCCAGCGGGACACGTCCCCGCAGGTCCGGGCGGACGCGGCCGAAGCGATCGGCCAGTTCAAGATCGTGTTCGGGCTCGCCGGCCTGGCCCTGGAAACGGCGGCCGAGTCGGACCCGTCCCGGTCGGTCCGGGACAGTGCCCAGCAGGCCCTGTGGGAGTACCACCTGACCGGCTACCGCAGTACCCGCGGGGCGGGCGGGATCGCCGGCCAGACCGTCGAGCCGCCGGTCGCCAAGCCGGCCGTCCCGCGCCGCCCGGTCGAGGTCGTGGCGGCGGCCGGGTCGGCCCCGGTTCTTTCGCCGATAGCCCCCGTCGCGCCGCCGCCACTCGGCCCCGCGACGGTGGTAGTTCCCCCGGTCGGCCCGGCCCTTCCGCCGCCCGCTCATACGGTCTTGGTGTCGCGTCCGTTGCCCGAGCCGACGGAGCTGGCGCCGCCTTCGGGTCTGCGGATCCTGCTGACGGTCGCCCCGCCGCCGCTGCTGAACGTCACGAGCGAGCCGCCGGTCGCCCCGCCGCCGGACCTCCCCATCGCCCCGGCCCCGACGCCCGTGGCCGCGAGCAGTGCGGACGTGCCCGAAAACCCATCCCATTCAACCGAAGTGGGGGTAGGGGTGAGCGCGGCGGCGGAACCGCCCTCGGAGCTGATCGACCTGCCGCTCGTTTCGCTCCCGCCCACGGCCGTCCTGCCGGTCGACCGGCCCACGGCCGTCCTGCCGGTCGACCGGCCCGCCGACCTGGTCCCGGTCACGCCGCCGGTCACACCCAACGAGTACGGGCCGCGGGTTGATTACCCCGCGGCCCTCATGTTGACCGGGGTGCGCCGGTTCAAGACTCCAGAATGAGCTTGAGCGAGAGTTTGGCCGCGACGCGGAGGATCTCGGGACCGGACCGGATGACCGCCCGCAGGTCGCCCTCCGCGCCGGCCGCGGCCGGACCGATGCGGCCGAGCGCCTGGGCGGCGTACACCCGGCACATCTCCTCGGGCGGGGCGGTATCGGACGACGGCACGGGCGGGGTGAGGGCCCCGCTGGTCACTTCCGGCTCCTCCTCAAGGTCGTCCGTGTGATCGGCAACCAGTTCCCGCGACAGCACGCCGAGCGGCGGGGGGGTGTCGCCGAGGGACCGGGAGTGCGACCCGCGGACCACGTTCGCCAGGTACGGCACCGCGGAGCGGGAAGCGGCTCCCATCCACCCCAGGGCCAGGGCCGATTCCCCGCGGACGAACGGGTCGAGGTGCTGGAGGTGGGCGATCAGGGTGGGCAGGGCCGGCGGCCCGATCTGGCTCAGGGCCTTCGCCGCGAGCCGGCACAGGACGATGTTCGTGCCCCGCATCGCCTCGGCCAGCTGGGCGATCGCGTCGGCCGCGGTCGCCCCCATGTTCCCGAGCCCCTGAGCTGCCCCGGACGCGGTCCGCGGGTCCTGGTCTTTGAGCCCCCGGCACAGGGCGGTCAGGGCCGGGCGGGCGAGCGGGCCGAGCTTCCCGAGCGCCCAGACCGCATTCCGGCGGACGTACTTGTCGTTGTGGGTGAGCATGCCCGACAGGGCAGGGACGGCTTCCGGCCCCATCTGTCCGACCGCGTGCGCAGCTGCCTCCCGGACCTTCCCGTCGTCGTCGTGGAGGACCATGACGAGGGCCGGGATGGCGTCCCGGGCCAGCCACCCGAGCCGGCCGAGATCCTTGGCCGCCCGGAGCCGGTCCGCCGTAGCGCGACTGCGGAGCGCTCGGATCAGGTCCGGTAGCGGGTCATCAGTCGTTGTCATGCGTGGATTCAACCGCGGCGTCGTTGCCGAGCGGATGCAGACGCGGCCCGCACGGAGCGGGCTGGTCGGCAGTGCTGTGACGTACCGCGCAACTCTAGTTCACCCCCGCCCGGTCGCAACCGCTTGCGGCGGGTTTTGATGGGACCAGAATTGGCCTCAGAACTATGGCGGGGGCCGAACTGCGGATTTTTTTTTCCTTCGCACGTGCGAGAAGATCGCGAGCCCGCGTCTGTACAATTGGTAATGGCCGGTGCGCCGTCTTCCCTGAACGGCTTGATCTGCGGCCGATCGGATGGGCGAACGGGGAGATACGAGAGAATGAAACGATTTGTACCCGGAGCGGCAACACAGTCGCGGGCGATGATGGTGGCGGTCGTGTTGGGGTCTGCCCTGACCACCGGAACCGCCGCCGCGAAAGACCTGAGTTCCGGCCCCAACCCCAAAGCTGTCCAGGACATCAGCAAGTACTGCCAGACGTGCTGGCGGAACGCCCGACTCCCCGCCGATCGCTGGCAGGACTGCACCCAGGAGGTGTTTACCCGCTTGTTGGAGCGCGTCGAACTCGGCAAGTGGGAGACGGTGCTGAAGGATGCCGAGACGACCGAGCGGCGGGAATTCCTGCGGGCGGTCGACGCGGTCAAGAAACGGACCCAACGGGCACGAAAGTTTTCCGGCCTGTCGCCCGACGTGTCCGATCACCGGGGGCGGACCGAGAACAGCGTGCGGGACGACCGAGACGCGGTGGCCAAGGCGTCGCGGGAGGTGTTAAGCCCCCGCCAGCGCCGCATCCTGGAGCTGACCGCCGAGGGCTGGCCGGTTCCCGAGATCGCGACCGAACTGGACACGACCGTCGAGCGGGTAAGCGACGAGAAGTACAAATCCATCAAGAAGCTACAGCATTATTTTGGGACCGCATGAAGCAATGTGCGACAGACTGGTGATTTGACAATCATATGAATGAGTAACGACGAACGGCGAGCTCGTGCTCGCCGTTCGTCGTTCCCGGTCGTGCCTATGGGTGTGGGTGTGGTACGCAAAGTGCGCTGTAGGTTTTCAGGTCTTTTGAGGCATTTGCTGGGTTCGCCTCCGGATTCCGGAGCCGGAGGGTGAGCGTTGTAGGGTGGGCACCGCCCACCGACCTGGACCTGATCGGCGGCCGTTTGCTACAACGTCGGTGTCCGCCCGCGGGGGTTTTCAGCGACACCTGCGGCGATACGCCGCGGAAGGGGAACGCCGGCCAGCCGGTGCAGCTCGGCACAACACCCGGCCCCTGCCCACGTGGGAGGCCGGGGTGCTTGCGCCTTCGCGGCGCGGAAAGTGGGCCCCCGCGGGCGGACACCCCCTCCCACTCTCGGACGGTTGCCGCTCCGGCCCCGGCCCGCCCACGACCCATCACCGGAGCGAGTCGAGGATCTCCATCCGCATCGCGGACAGGGCCGGGACCAGCCCGCCGAGCCGGCCCATGACCAGCGTGAACAGCATCCCGGCGGCGATCGTCTGGTAGTCCACCACCATCTTCAGGGCCACGCTCTTCCCCCCGCCCTGCCCGCCGCTCAGCGTGCTCGACGCCTCGAACCCGTTCGCCAGGTACCCGAGCATGCACCCCACCACCCCGCCGACGAACGCGATCGCCAGCGACTCCAGCATGAACGAGATCAGGATCTGCCACCGCTTGAACCCGAGAATCCGCAGCACCCCGACCTCCTTGATCCGGGCGGCGATCGAGGCGAACATCGTGTTCATCACCCCGAACACCCCGCCGACCGCCATCACCACCGCCAGGAACACGATCCAGGTCAGGAACTGCTCGTTCGTCTTGGTCAGCTCCTGGTAGTACGCCGGCTCCGAGTACGCCTTCAGCTTCGCCTGGTCGTACCGGTTCTGGACGTGGTACGCCATCGCCCGCGACGCCGCCTCGGTATTCTCCGCCATCCGCAGGATCAGCGTCGTGAACTTGTTCCCCTTCCCGGTCGCCTGGACGACCACGTTGTTCACGCTCGCCCACACCTCGGACCCGAACGTCGTACCTTCCGACTTCATCACCCCGAGGACGATCCACTCCCTGTCGCCGAGCGAGAACGTGTCGCCGGGCCCGAGCCGGGCCTTGCCCGCGTCCGGGCCGAGCGTCCCGGCCGCGCCCTCGCCGATCACGCACGGGATGTACTTCCCGCCCGACTCCTGGTGGACGCCGTCCTCGCCGAACCACGTCCCGCCCGGGTGCAGCTCCATGTTGTGGACCGCCGCCGCGACCGCCGGGTTCTTCAGCGCCCGGACCTGGAGGAACCGCCGCCGCGGCTTCTCTCCCTCGGCCACCGGGACCGGCTGGTTCATCACCATGTACGTCTCGTAGCTGGCCAGCCTGACCGTCCCCTTCGGTTCCCGGTCGTTCGGGGTGTCGGCCGGGATGGGGGTGAGCTTCCCGTCCGGGCCGATCACCGCGCGGGCGACCCCGATCGGTTTCCGCAGCGGGCGGCCCTTCTCGTCCTCGGTCACCGCCACCCGTTCGACATTGCTCGTGTCCCCGTAGCCGAGGTTGCTGAACAGCTCGTCCGTCGCCCCGTCCGCGAGGACCAGCACGTTCCCCGGGATGCCGGTGCTCTCGTTCAGCTTGTACATCCCGTTGACGAACGCGAGCAGCACCACCACCAGCGCGACGACCACTGTGAACGCCAGCGCGGTCAGCGCGGTGTCCCGCCGCCGGACCCACAAATAGCGGAAGTTGTACGCCAGTGGGACCCGGCCGATCAGCAACAGCAGGACGAGGTCGGTGCCGTACACCAGCAGGAAGACGAACGCCCAGTGCTGCACGAGGGCCGGCGGGAGGAACGTCCAGAGCGGCTTGGCCAGCCACTCGGAGAGTCCGGGGTCGAGCATGACCAGAAGCCGAGGATTGGTCAACCACCTGGCTAGTACCGGACCGAACATAGCCTGCATAGGGGGGGAACAGGTTGCCTTCCGTGTCTCGATCTCCTGCTCGATGACGGCGAGCCGGTCGGCCGCGTCCTTCCGCTCCAGCTCCTTCTGGTTCTCGCGGTGCGCCGCCTCCCGGTACATCTCCCGCTTTTCGATCAATTCCTTCGCCGTGTACCACGGCCGGCCGTCGGGCTGGTCCTTGGGCGGCTGCTCCAGGAACGACTCGGGGAGGGCCAGGTCCAGCATCGTGCTCCCGAGCATCTTCTTGGCAAGGGCGGCGAGCTGGCCGCCTTCGGGCAGCGGGAGCCGGCTGACGGCTTCGATCGCGAACGCGAGCAGGGCGACCAGCACGACAAGCCCGGCGAACACGGCGAACACCCGGCGGCGGAATCGCCCCCACCAGGTCCGGGCCGGGCGGACGGTGTCGGAGAGGACCGCCTCGTCCGGGGAGACCGCCGGCAGCGCGGCCAGCAGGGCCGCGAGCGGGAGGAGCGAGAACCCGATCACGAACAGGGTGCCGATGAGCGAGTAAACGCTCCGCTCGAACCGCACCCGGAGTTTGAGTGCCCGTTCGAACGGCCGGAGGTCGTCGGGGACGTTCGGGAACGAGCGGAAGAATATCCAGTCGGTGAAGATGACCGCGATCGCCTGGGTCTGGAGAACGCCGATCAGGGCGCGGAAGATCGCCCCGCCGATGGCGCTCAGGGTGAGCGGGTCGAGCTTCGGCGGGTTGTCGAACGGGGGGAACCCGCGGAGGGCGAAGGTCGCCGCGTTCCCGGCCAGCAAGAGCAACCAGAACGCGGCGAAGAGGCACAGGACGGGGAACCGGAGGAACGCGGGACCGGACCCCGGCCGGCGCGGCGACAGCGCACGGCGGAACGGGCGGAGAAAATAGAGCGGGACGAGCAGTCCCGCGAACGCCTGGGCGAGCCCGTACACCAGGCCCGGTCCGCTGGCGGCGACGAACTCGCCGGCCGGGCGGGGCCGGGGCGCGGCGATCGGGGTTGTCGTCGGTCCGTTCATCATCGTTCCTGGCAAGCCCGCCCAGGGCTTCCGCCCTGGGCTAAGAAAGGCCGCCGCTCCGCGGCTTAATAAATTGAGCCCCCGAGGGGCGATAGTTCTTAGCCCAGGGCGGAAGCCCTGGGCTGATGGGGTGTCACGCCACCCGCGCGAACACCTCGGCGACTCTCACATTCTTGGCCGACAGGGCCGGGCCGAGGCTCCCGAGGAACGCCACCCCCACCCCGAGCGCGGGGCCGTACACGAGCGCCTGCCAGGGGACGATGAACGCCCCGAAGAAGGCGATCTGCATCTTCAGGTTGCCGATCCCGAACCAGGACAGAAACGCGGCCATCCCCCCGGCCAGCAGCCCGACCAGGACCGCCTCCCCGAGTACCAGGGCCATCACGTGCCGGGGCTGGAACCCGAGCACCTTGAGCACCGCCATCTCGGTCCGCCGCTCCCGCACCCCGATGCTGATCGCGTTCGCGATCACCAGACACATGATCCCGACCATCGCCGGGGTGAGGATGTACTTCATCCCGAAGAAGATGTCCTTGTACGCCTCCATCCAGCTCCCGATCCCGCTCGACGCGGTCTCCATCTTGATCGGCGGGCTGTTGAAGTTCTTCGGGTCGTCCACCATCGCGCTGAGCCGCTCGAACGCCATCTTGTTCGGGAGCCGGACCCAGATCAGGTTCAGGGCCTTGTCCTGCATCAGGTAGTCCGCCGGCATCGTCTTGAGCAGCTGGTCGAGGTAGTCCTTGTTCATGAACCCGACGCCCTCGTACTTCCCGTCCGGCAGGCTCCCGACGATCTCGAACTCGAAGATCATGTCCGGGTAGTTCAGCCCGTACAGCTTGATCTTCTGCCCGACCCGGACGTTCAGCTTCTTCAGCCGGCTCTGGCTGACCACGATCGCCTGCTTGTTGGCCAGCATCTTCTCGATGCCGTCGTCGATGATCCGCTTCTCGTCGCCGGTCAGGTCGTCCAGCCCGTCCATCATGGTGGTGATCTTCTGCGGCTCCATGCAGAACATGAACAGGGCGTTGTCCGGCCGCTTGTTGATCGGGTCGGTGCTCCCGCCGACGAACGACCAGCTCATGATGTCGTTCTCGCCGTTCACCGGCCGCATGTCCGGGGGGAGCCCGTTGAGCACCAGGTCCTTGAACTGGTTATAATATCCCGGCTTGATCTGGCTCGGGATCACCGTCTTGTGGGTGACGATCGCCTTGAAGTTCGCCTCCTTCTCGGCGGTCACGTTCCCGATGAACGTCAGGATCGTGTACAGGAACACCAGGACCGTGGTGAGGACGAACAGGGCGAGGTACGTGAGCGAGGTGCGGAGCGGGCTGCGGCGGAGCCCGCGGAACATGATCAGGACCAGCTTGCTGACGAACGCCCCGGTCGTCCCGGCGACCACCCGGGAGACCTGCTCGATCAGGAACAGGACGAAGAAGAACAGCGGGAGGGTGACGAGCCCGACCACCAGGGCGAGGGAGATCAGCCCGACCAGCATCCCGAGCAGGTATCCGGACAACAGAAAGATGGACGGGTCGAACCCGACCGGGCCCATCTCCTGGGGAATGCCGTACATGAGTGTTTGGTGTTTGGTGTTTGGTGTTTGGTTCTTAGCGTTTGGTGTTTCGGATTTCCTCGGTCGGCGTTTGGGTTTCGGGTTGTGGCGAGGGCAGACGACCGAAAAGCCCGTACCAAACACGAAACACCAAACACTAAACACCTACCGCCGCCGTGTCCAGGACCAGCTGCCCCTTCTCCAGGTGTAAGATCCGCTGGGCCCGGGCGGCGGCCTTGGGGTCGTGGGTGACCATGATGATCGTCTTGTTCAGCTGCGCCCGGAGGATTTCCATCAGCCTGAGGATCTCGTCGGCGCTCTTCGTGTCCAGGTCCCCGGTCGGCTCGTCGGCCACGATCAGTGTCGGGTCGGTGACCATCGCCCGGGCGATCCCGACCCGCTGCTGCTGCCCGCCGGACAGCTGCCCCGGGCGGTGGTCCATCCGGTTCGTCAGCCCCACGAGGTCGAGGGCCGTCTCCACCTGCTTCCGCCGCTGCTCCTTCGTGAGCGGCAAGAGGAGCAGCGGCAGCTCGACGTTCTCGTACGCGGTGAGGACCGGGAGCAGGTAGTAGAACTGGAACACGAACCCGACGTGCCGGGTCCGCCACCGGGCGAGCTCGCTCTCGGACATGTCGGAGATTACGTTCTCGCCGACCGAAATCGTCCCGGCGGTCGGCCGGTCGAGCCCGGCGATCAGGTTCAGGAGGGTCGTCTTCCCGGACCCGGACGGCCCCATCAGGGCGAGGAACTCGCCCTCGCCCACGTCCAGGGTCAACCCCTGGAGGACGTCGATCGTCTCGCTCCCCCGGGTGAACGACTTGTGCAGGTCCCGAACTTCGACGATGGCTCGGGGCATGTGGTCTCCGTCTGAGCGGCGTTAGTCGAGGGTCGGTCAGCCCGCTCGGGGCTACGCACGAGCGCCCCCCGGGGCAAAACAATCCGAAGCCGCGGAGCGGCGGCCGTCATTAGCCCGGGGCGGGAGCCCCGGGCGGCCTGGTTCCTCCGCCGGCGCTTATTCCAACACCTGGTCGTCCGACCGCTGGGCGAAGTCGCGGTTGTACGCGGTTACCACCACGCTCATCTTCGGCTTCAGGAACGACCCCGGCTTTTCCACCTTCGGGAGGACTACCCGGACCCGGACCTTGACCACGTTCTTGCTGTCGTCCGCGATCGGCATGACCCGGTCGACGTACCCGCGGTACACCCGCTCCGGGTTCGCGTCGGCGACGATCTGGCAGTCGAACCTCCGCTGCGGGACGTCGACCTTGGTGATCTGCCGCTCCGGCACGTCCACCTCGACCTCCATCTTGGACAGGTCGGCGATCTCGCACAGGCTACCGGACGACCCGCCGTTGGTGGACGAGAACGCGAGCGGGTTGATGAGACTCCCCTTGTCCGCCTTCTTGGTCAACACGGTGCCGGTGATCGGGGCCTTGATCTGGCAGCTCTCGAACAGCCGTTTGGCCTCGTCCCGGCGGGCTTTCGCCGCCGCACACTCGGCCTTGGCCGCCCCCAACTCGGCTTCGGACGCGACCTTCTGCGTGTCGGTCGATGTCTCGGTCGCCCGGGCCGCCTCCAGCTGCGCCTTGCTCACGTCGAGGGTGGACAGGGCCTTGTCGACGGCCGTTCGGGCCTCGGCCGACAGCCCTTCCGCCAGTTTGGCCCGTCTCAGTTCGGCCTCGGCCAGGGTGATCTGGGCCTGCCAGTTCTTGATGTCGGCTTTCGCCTTCAACTGCCCCGCCTCCGCGGAGGCGACGCCGGCTTTCGCCTTGTCGATCTTGGCCACGGCCGACAGCACCGACGCCTCCTCGGTCTTGTACCGGTTCGCGTACTGCGAATCGACGAGCCAGGCGAGGACCTCGCCCTCTTGCACCAACTTCCCTTCCCAGAACGAGATCTTGGTCACCCGGGCCCCCACGTCGTCCGGGCTGACCGCGATCTGGAGCGACGGGATGAGGTTCCCCTTGAGCTGGAGAAGGATTTCGCCCGGGGCCGTCGGGGCGGGCGCCCCCCCGGAGGCCGAGCCGGACGGACGAGTCGTCTGGGCGGCCGGGGTCACACCGTCGTCGGGGCGATCGACGGACGCCGTCCGGTACGACCGGACCCCGACCCCGGCCCAGGTCAGGGCGAGCAGCCCGCACAGGACCCACGGGAGCCACGACCCGCCGCCCCGCCGGGCCGTTCCGGCCCCGAGCTGGTCGTTCAGCCGGAGTTGCTGGACCCGGTTCACGAGGTCGCCGTTGGCGGACGTGTGGGGGTCTGTTGTCAGGCTCATGAGCTCACCCCGTCGGGTTGCGGGTCGGTCGGAGCCGGGTTGAACAGCGGAGCGAGGAGCTGAACACACGCGGCGAACATTTCGTCCCGGTCGAACGCGTTCGGGTCCACGGCGAGCTGGGTCCGGAGCCCGTGGAAGAGCGCCTGGATCAGGGCGGCGGACACCCGGGGAGAGATCGGGCGGGGCGCCGGCACACTCCCGGCGATGTCGGCCGCCAGGAACTCCCGGCCCTCGCGGAGGACCTGGGCGAGCCGATCGCGGTAGTCGGGCCGGTGGCCCATCTGGGCGAGAAACGTGTAGAACAGGCTGGACAGATCGGCTTCCCCCGGCAGGTGGGCCGGATCGAGGTGTTTCCGCACCCCGTGACGGACGCAGTCCCAGGCCCGGCCGGTCATCGGCTTCGGGCCGTCCGCCCGCATCATCTCGCCGACCATCCGCCGGAGCATCCGCCCGAACACCGCGAGCAGGATCGATTCCTTGTTCGGGAAGTAGTACGTCAACTGGCCGCGGCTCATCCCGCCCAGGGTCTTCTCGATGTGGCCGAGCGACAGCCGGTGAATCCCTTCGCGGGCAATGATCGCCTCGGCCGCATCCATGATCTGATCCCGCCGCTTCAGGGCGATCTCCGACAACCCGGAGGGGGATTCGCACGCGAACGGGCAAAATTGGGACGATTCCCCACCACCGGAGGTGTGCGGGTCGACGGCCGGGTTGGGATGCTGTTCATCCATGTCAGGTCGGGACAATCCGCAGCCCGCGCTGCGCGGGGGGAGGAGTGTATTTAGACCGAGCGGTCTAGGGATTGAGAACAATTCTAGACCGATCGGTCTAGACGTGTCAACCCGACCCGGAACTTTTCTCAAGTTCCTCATCTTACCTGGGAGGTGTGGGTACGGTTTCACCGGCCGGTCGCTTTGTTGAAAGACTCGCGTGGCTCGGGACGGCACAGATGGCGCCCCGAGCCACGCGAGTCTTTCAACAAAGCATCCGGCTGATCGAAATCCTGCTCGACATCGACCGATATCGCGGCGCCGGTCGGCTCTACTTGCCCTGATCGCCGTGTCCGGCGTCCGGTTCGCGGCTCAGCTGCCGGCTCATCCACAACAGCTGGCGGGCGAGGCCGTGGAGCAGCTTCACCTCCTGCGGGGTCGGCATCGCCCGGCCGAGCAGGTGCCGGACCGCGTGCATGAGGGGGTCCGCCTTCGTCCCGTACAGGTAGCCCACCGCCTCCAGTGCCTGCCGCAGGTGATCGAACATCCGCTCCTGGTCCGCGAAGGGGGCCAGTTCGTACGCGGCCTCGGGTGGGCTCGGTCCCCCGCCCGCCGGGGCCAACCGGTACAGCTCGTAGCAGCAGATCGCCACGGCCTGGGCCAGGTTCAGGGCCGGGGCCGTGGGGTCCACGGGAATGTGAACGAGCCCGTGACAGCGGGTGATCTCGGCGTTCGAGAGCCCGTGCGGCTCCGGGCCGAACACGACCGCCACCGGGCCGGAGGCCGCCGCCTTCACCAGCTCCGGGAGCTTTTCCTCCGGCGTGCCCACGAACGTCTGCCGTACCACCCCGGCGGCGAGCCCGGACGTGGCCAGGGTGAACACGCAGTCCGCGACCGCGGTCCCGAGGTCGGGCACGACCCGCGCGGCGTCGAGGACCGGCAGCCCGTGCGTCGCCATCCGCCGGGCTTCCAGCTCGTTCACCGACGTGACCGGGTCGACCAGCACGAGGTCCGTCAGCCCGAAGTTCCGCATGACGCGGGCGGTCGCCCCGAGGTTCCCCGGGTAGTGCGTGCGGACCAGGACGATGCGGCAGCGTGTCAGCATGAGTGGGCAGTGAGCAGTGGGTGGTGATGGCTGGGATTGGATTGGAGCCCCGGAGGGGCGGCGGCCGGTAGCCCAGGGTGACAACCCTGGGCGGAGGAACGCGGTTCTCAACTTGGCTCGACCCCTTCAGCCCTCCTCCGCCCGCCCAGGGTTGTCACCCTGGGCTACCGGCCGCCGCCCCTCCGGGGCTCCAATCCACGACTCACCGCCCACCGTTATCGCCCGCCGCTCGCCAACCGACCAGCCAGCTCGCCGACCCGCTTGAGGTCGAGCTTCCCGCTGCCGAGGACGGGCATCGCGTCCACCTGGTAGCAGTCCCGCTCGTCCGGCACCCACAGGTTCGGCAGGCCGCGCTTCCCGAGCGACTCCAGCAGCCCGCCGATCTTCCCCCCCAGCTCCGGCAGGTAGAGCACCACCAGCCGTTCGCCCCGTTTCTCGTCCGGCACGGCCGCGACCGCCAGGACGCGGTCGCCCCCGCCGAGGAGGTCGTGCATCTCCTCCTCCAGCCGCTCCAGCGGGACCATCTCCCCGGCGGTCTTCGCGAACCGGCTCACCCGCCCGGTGATCTTGATGAACCCGTCCGGCTGCACCACCCCCACGTCGCCGGTCCAGTACCACCCGTCGCGGATCGCCTCCTGCGTCTTCCCAGGCTGGTCCAGGTAGCCGGTCATCACGTTCGGCCCCTTCACGCACAGCACCCCTTCCTGCCCGGCCGGCAGCGGCTCCCGGGTTTCGGTGCCGAACGCCCGCACGCACACCCCGATGATCGCCTGGCCGACCGTCCCCCGGGTGTTGCCCCGCTCCACCTCCCCGTCCGCCGGGAAGTCGGGCAGGTTGGTCGAGACCACCGGCGAGAGCTCGGTACAGCCGTACCCTTCGAGCGGGAGGAGGCCGAACCTGGCGTGGAACTCGTCCTGCAGTTTCACCGGCAGCTTCTCGGCCCCACAGATCAGGATGCGGATCGACCGGAAGTCGTCGGGGTCGCACCGGCGGATGTAGAACCGGAGGAACGTGGCGGTGCTGAGCATCAGGGTCGCCCGGTGTTTGCGGACGATGTTCCCGACCTCCTTCGCCCCCCGCGGGTCCGGGTAGTAGACGGCCGTCGCCGCCGCCGCGATCGGCGCCCACAGGCACACCGTATACCCGAAACTGTGGAAGAACGGGAGCACCCCGAACAGCCGGTCGCTCCCGCGGATCTGGATCGTGCGGATCGCCGAATCGACGTTCGACCCGACGTTCCGGTGCGTCAGCACCACCCCCTTCGGCTCCCCGGTGCTCCCGCTGGAAAACACGATGGTGAGCACGTCGTCCGCCGTATGCCGGTGCAGCCCCAGGACGAACCGGTCGATGACCCACCCGGGCAAGAGCAGGGCCATCAGGAACGTCCGCACCTGCTGCCCCTTCGTGACCGCCGCCAGGACGTCTTCCAGGTAGATCCGCCGGACGTCGGCCGGGAGGTCGAGGGGGAATCGGAGGGCGAACCGCTTCGACGTGACCACCACCCGGAGCCCGGCCTGCCGCGCGGCGGACCTCACCGCGTCGGGCCCGGCGGTGTAATTCAGGTTCACCGACGTCTTCCTGAGCAGCGCGATCGCGAGGTTCGCCAGCACCCCGCCGAGGCTGGTCGGCAGCCACACCCCGACGTTCTGTTCGGCCCCCACGCAAGACCGCAGGTAGCGGGTCACGCACATGGCGGCGACGAACGTCTTCCCCCAGGTCAGGATCTTCTCCCCGGCCGCGTGGTCGATCACGCACGGGCGGAAGATGGTCCGCAGCCGCACCGCGGTCCGCACGAACGTCCGGTGAACCAGGGGGATGAAGTCGCTCTGCCGGACCGCACAGTCGGCCGTCAGCTCCTGGACCGCAAGCCGGAGTTCGGACGCGGTGACGATTCCCGGACGAAACCCCTCCCCCGAGAGGGGTGAGGGGGATCCGGCTTCTGCGCCCCCTTCCTTCTCAGAAGCAACCCCTCCCCCTTCCTTCTTAGGGAAGGGGGTCGGGAGGTTAGGTCTCTTCACCGCCCGGCCCATCGAGTCGGCGTACTTCGAGAGCGGCTCCCCGAACATCACCGCGACGTGGGGGCGGAACGCCGCCGGCCGCTTCCAGAACACCCGCCCGTTGTGGTAACTGAAGACGCCGCCCCACAATCCGTCGATACATGCCGGGACTACGGGCACCTCGCCCTTCGTCCGCTCCAGGATCATCTCCACCCCGCGGCCGAACGGGAGCAGGTGACCGCTCCGGGTCAGCCGGCCCTCGGGGAACATCAGGACGGCGTCACCCCGGTCGAGCGCGTCGGCCACCTTCTGCAAACCCTCCGCGACGGCGGGCGGGCGGTCGGTCCGGTCGTCGATCCGGATGGTCCGGCCAGCGACCCGGGACAGGAAGAGCGCCAGACCCGGGTGCCGGTAGTGGCCCTCCCACAGGACGACCGTGAGCGGCCGCGGGCTCGCCGCCCACAGGACCAGCCAGTCCACGTAGCTGACGTGGTTGCACACGATCAGACAGCCGCCGGCCGCGGGGACCCGCTCGCGGCCGTACACACCGAACCGGTACATCGCCCGAACGAGCAACCAGACGAGCGGACGTAAGAGAGGCGGGAACACCCACGCCGACAGGAGGTACGCGGCACACAACCCGACCGCGAGGAGGACGGCGTCCACCCAGTCGGGAGTGCCCGCGAACAGGAAATCGGCCGGGAGAGGCGACATGAGGGTTCCTTATCGGTTCGCACCAGATTACGCATCTGCCGTGCCCGTGCCAACCGCCGCGCGGGACGGATTTGCGAAGAGGTCCGCTTGCGACCCGGACAGGTCGGCGTTATACGCCCCTCACTTCGCACGCACGAACAGGAGCGTCCGCTCTGCCGAAGGGGTAGCCGCACGGCACCCCTTCCCGGACGGGCCGCTCAGGGGGAAGGTGGACGCGGGTGGGGACGGGGGAACCCGGCTACGGCCGGTGCCCCGCCCGTGTCGCCGGGCCTGCTCCGCACGCGGCGGATTCCGTTCCCGCTTTCGAGCCGGGGATCGGGCCGCCGCCGCGGGAGGCGGGTCGATGCAGCGCGGTCCCGGGCCTCACACCAGGACTGTCGGTTGGGGGAGAATGAATGGCGATGTCGTGTGATCCGTTGCTGCGGCACGTCCTGAGGGACGAGGGATTGACCCGCGGGCTGGGGGACATTGAAGCCCGGATGCTGGTCGAATGGGTGACCGACTGGACCGAACTGCTCGCCGAGGCCGCCCGGACCGACGCCGACGCCTGGTCGTGCGTCCGCCGGCTGTGCCGCCGCGGGCGGGCGATCAGCCGCTTCGTCCAGCTCTGGAACGAGCCGTACGACCGCGGGGCTGCCTCCCAGCTCGCCGCCGCCGAGCGGTTCACCTGGCCCCTCCCGTGCGGGGAGATGGACCCGCCGGACCTGATGCACCACATTCTCACCTGGGAGAACCAGCACCCGGGAAAATGAGCAGGATATGATACCGGGTCGGGTGGATTCGTTCTCGTAGGGTGGGCGCCGCCCACCGCGGGGGAACGGTGGGCGGTGCCCACCCTACGAGAGCCGGCCTCACCCGTCCGGGCGCTTTGTCGAACTCCTCGAGCGATCGGCGGATCTGGGATTTCAGCCTGAAAGGCTGGGACAGGATAGCCCTGGGTTCCGGAGCCATCGACCTTCCTCTTCCCGCCCGCCTGGCCGCCCAGGGCGTTGCCCTGGGCTATGTTGTCCCACCCCGTCGGGGTGAAGACCGAGGCCGGACCGAGGATTTCGACAATGCACTGTCCGGAGAGATGGACCCGTCCGGCCTGATGCACCACATCCTCACGCGGGAGAACCAGCACCCGGGAAAATGAGAATCGGCGGACGGGCCGCTCAATTATCCATTACCCCTCTTTCAAAAAATGGTTAGGGACAAATCTCTCCCCGGCTCGTTGGTGAGAAGCTCTTCCGTAACAAGTTTTGCGTTCGGTTCGCGATTTGCTGGCGCGGGGTTTGAATAGAGTCGATCAGGCGGCAGACGGCCCAAAGCTGAACACGGAATGAGTAGGAATTCTGACGGATCTACCGAATCTCCCTTGGCTAGGGGCGATCCAATACGGAGTTCCACGGGAGCGTTCGCCCAGGCGGAACACTTTTCCAGGCGGCATCAGGTTTTGTGCCAGGGCCGGGCGGCTACGCTTGCTCCGCCGGACTGGTACGTTATGCTTATACAGGATCTACCGATCGTACTGTCCCCTCCCGCTGCCGACCGAGGTCTGACGTGACCCCGACCCCCACGAAATCTGACAAAGCCGAGGGCGCCGTGTCCGACCAGCGCAGCCGGTACGGCCGCCAGATCGAGGAAGCGTTCGAGGCAGCATCCAAGCTGGCCGGGTCGAACCTGTCCCCCGCCGACTTCTACCAGCAGTTCCTCAACCGCACCCTCTCGGCCATTGACGCCCCGGCCGGGGCCGTCTGGCTGCGGACCCCGCAGGGGTTCCTCCAGATCGCCTGCCAGGTGAACCTGGAGAAGGTCGGGCTGGAGACCAAGCGGGGCGGCCGGCAGTGTCACAATGAAGTCCTCCGGCAGGTGTTCCAGGCCGCCCCGCCGCGGCCGATGATGCTCGAACCGAACGGCCGGCTCGCGCCGAATCAGAGCGGGCCGGCCGAGGCCGGGGCCGTCCCGGCCGCCAACCTCACCGACTTCTTCACCCTGTACGCCCCGATCGTCGCCCCGGACAAGCAGGCGTTCGGGGTGCTGGAGGTGTTCCAGGACCCCAGCCACGACGCCCGGATGTACCCGACCTTCCTGAACTACGCCTTCCAGATGGCCGGGTACGCCAGCCAGTACCACCAGTTCTCCAACGCCCGGGCCGCCTCCGGGGTCGAACGGACGTTCGCCCAGATCGAGACGTTCGCCCGGCTCGTCCACGGCACCCTGAACCCGACCGAGGTCGCGTACCACGTCGCCAACGAGGGCCGCAAGCTCGTCGAGTGCGACCGGCTGTGCGTCGGCGTCCGGCACGCCCGCCGCCGGATCACGGTCGAGGCGGTCAGCGGGGCCGACGTGGTCGAGAAGGCGAGCACCCACGTCCGCCGCCTCCGCCGGCTGATGGAGACCGTCCTCCAGTGGGGCGAGGCCCTCACGTTCAAGGGTGCGAAGGACGTCGGCCTCCCCCCGGACGTGTCCCACGCCCTCGACGAGTACCTGAGCGAGAGCCAGCCGAAGCTGCTCGTCGTCCAGCCGATCCGCGACGAGCGGGAGAAGGACAAGCACAAGCCGGCCCGGTCGGTGCTGGTGCTGGAGAGCTTCAACCCGCCCGAGCAGATCGAGCCGCTGATCCAGCGGCTGGACGTGGTCGGCAAGCACGCCGCCCCGGCCCTGTACAACGCGGCCGAGCTCAAGCGGGTGCCGCTCAAGTTCCTGTGGTGGCCGATCGCCAAGGTGCAGGAGGGGCTCGGCGGGAAGGCCCGGTTCTACACCATCGGGGGCGCCATCCTGCTGGCCATCCTGGTCGCGGTGATGATCCTCGTCCCGTACCCGCTCCGGATGGATGCCAAGGGGCAGATGCAGCCGGTCGAGATCGTCAAGATTTACGCCCCCCGGGAGGGGCAGGTCCGGACCATCCGGGTGAAGCCCGGGGACAAGCTCGACAAGGACTTCACCGTGGTCGAGTTGTTCGACGAGAAGCTCCAGACCGAGTACCAGCAGTTGTTGAGCCAGCGGCGGGACAACGAAGGTACGTACAAGGGGGCGACCGAGGCCCTCCGGCGCGGCAACCTCCGGCCCGAGGACATCGCCCAGTTGACCGCCAAACAGGACACGGCCGCCGAGACGATCAAGGCCACGACCGACATGATGCGGCGGCTGGACCGGGAGTTCAACACCAGCACCCAGGACCTCGGCCTGTTCCGGGCCCGGGTCCCGGATTTCGACCCCCGGCTGAAGCGGCCGGCCGGGGTGTCCCGGTGGACCGTCCTGAACGACGACCGGCTGCGGGAGGTCCTGCTCGGCCGGACCGTCCGCCCGAACGAGGAGCTGATGCGGGTCGGCAACCTCGAGGGGACGTGGCAGATCGAGCTGAAGGTGCCCCAGCGGAACATCGGCCAGATCATGCGGGCCTTCGCCGACCCCAATCAGCACAAGCTCGAAAACGGGCGCCCCTACCTGGAAGTGGACGTGATGCTCCGCAGCATGGCCGACACCCACTACCTCGGCCGCCTGTACAAGGACGAGATGGGGGCCGAGGCGGTCCCGAACAAGAACGAGCACGACGAGAACGAGCCGGTGGTGACCGCCTACGTCAAGCTGAACCTGGACACCATCCCAGCCGACAAGCGGATCCCCGAGTCGATGTTCGTCACCGGGCTGGAAGTCAGCACCCGCATCCGGTGCGGCGACAAGGCCCTCGGCTACTCCCTGTTCCACGGGGTCTGGGAGTGGTTCTACGAAAAGGTCGTGTTCTTCTTCTAACAGGGGACGGGGCCGTAGTCTTGTAGGGTGGGTCCAGTCATCAAGGCCCACCGGTTTTGAAGCGGTAAACGCGAGCGGGCCTGGAGTCGCCGTAGGTTTGAAGCGGTGGGCCTCGAAGACTCGACCCACCCTACGAGACCGGCGGTATCCGCGAGCGGTCCCGACCCACCCCCGCAACAGCCCTCCGACCGACCCGCCGCGACCGCGGCGAACCGGTCCCCCGTAGTCCCGCCGCTCGTCAGGCGGCTCCGCGCCAGCCACGGCGGCCACCGTACCACACTCCGTTCACGTTCCTCGAGGGAACCGTCATGCACGTCCGCTCCTCGGTCCTCCTGGCCGCCTTCGCCGCGGCCGCCCTGTCCGCCGCCGG
>JAQGHQ010000314.1 GCA_028288765.1 Gemmataceae bacterium
AGTACTTGGTGAGCGTCCGCTGGACCACCCGCCGGACGTCGGCCGACGACGCGGACGAGGGCGGCCCGCCCGGCCCGCCCGGGGGAGTCCAGCCGGACGCGCTCGGGGGGCGGTACAGCGACCCCAATACCTCCGGGCTGAAGGTGACCGTGGACGCGACCGGGAAGGTCGACCCGGCGGTCATCGACCTGAAATGACCGACCCATTCCCGCGCGGGATGGGCCCGCCAGGTCGGCCGGCCCTGGGGTAGGGACGGCGGCCTTCGCGGCCCCGGGGGGATGGTCCCCCCGGGACCGCGGGCGGGGACTCGACCGCGGCGACGCGCGACCGATCAGACACAACACGGGAGTTCGACATGCTCAGATGGGAATCCAGCTCCGGGGTCCGCCTCTGCGACGGGATGACCCGCCGGGAGCTCCTCCGGGCCGGCGGGCTCGGGGCCGCGGGGCTCAGCCTGTCCGGGCTGCTCACGGCCGAGGCCGCGGCGAAGCCGGCCGACAACGGGACGAAGAAGGTCGGGACCGCCCGGTCGGTGATCGTCTTCTGCACCAACGGCGGGACGGGCCAGATGGACTCGTTCGACCCGAAGCCGGACGCCCCGGCCGAGATCCGCGGGAAGTACACCGGGACGGCCACGACCGTCCCCGGCATCCGGATCAACGAACACCTCGGGCAGCTGGCCAGGCACGCCGACAAGTTCAGCCTGCTCCGGTCGCTCCACCACACCGACACGGTCCACCCGTCGGCCCTGTACTGGACGCTGTGCGGGGCGAAGATCCCGCGGGCCGTGACCCCCGAATCGGCGACCATGAGCCGGGAGGACCGGCCGCACTTCGGGTCGGTCGCGGCCAAGTTCCGGCCCGGCCGGAAGGACCTCCCGGGGTTCGTCATGATGCCGGTCGCGATGGGCCCGAACGGGCCGGAGTGGCCGGGCCAGTTCTCGGGCTTTCTCGGCGCGGCGTACGACCCGTACCGGGTGAACAGCTACCCCGGGGAGGCGAACTTCAACCCCGGGGCGGTGGCGTCCGACCCGACCCTGCCGGCGGCCCGGCTGGACGCCCGCCGGGCCCTGCTCGCCCAGGTGAGTGAAGGGGCGAAGTACCTGGACCAGGCGGCCGCGACCCGGGGGCTCGACCCGCACGTCGCCAAGGCGTTCGACATGGTCAGCTCCCCGGCCGCCCAGAAGGCGTTCGACCTGGAGGCCGAGCCGGCCGCCCTCCGGGAGCGGTACGGGAAGCACACGTTCGGCCAGCAGTGCCTGCTCGCCCGCCGGCTGGTCGAGGCGGGCGTCAGGCTGGTCCAGATCAACTGGCCGCGGTCGAACATCGGGGGCCGCGGGGGGGCCGGGTACGACACCCACATCAACTGCTTCAAGCTGATCGAGGAGAACCTGTACCCGGCCACCGACCAGGCCTTCGCCGCCCTGTTCGCGGACCTCGCCGAGCGGGGCCTGCTGGACGAGACGCTGGTGATCTTCTTCAACGAGTTCGGCCGGACCCCGAAGATCAACGCGAACGGCGGCCGGGACCACTGGCCGTTCGTGTACTCGATCCTGCTCGGGGGCGGCGGGGTGAAGGGCGGGCGGGTGTACGGCGCGAGCGACAAGGTCGGGGCCTACCCGGCCGCCGACCCGGTCCGGCCCGAAGACCTGATCGCGACCATCTACCACTGCCTCGGGGTGGACCAGGACGCGGTCCTGTACGACTCGCTCCAGCGGCCGCATCACCTGATCGACGGGAAGCCGATCACCGCCCTGCTGTGAGGCCCCCGCGGCCCGGCCCGGTACTGCCGGCCGCAGGGGGTGGAGAGGCGCCCTCGACCGGCCGCGGCTGACGGCAGTCACGCCCCGGTGGCGGAGGAGAGGCCGCCGCCGGGCAGTACCGGGCCGGCCCCCGCGGGCCGGACTGACATACACACGGGGTGCCGACGCCGGCACCCGTCGACCAACTGCCCTTCACCGCCGACCCGCGGGGTGGACTGGAGACCACCCCGCGGGTGACCGTGATATCCCTGTGTCCGGCCCGGGCGGCCGCCTGAGAGACGACCGCCGGGCGGTGAAGGGCAGTTTTTTCGGCCGGGTGTCGGGGAGATCGGGTCTGTCGGGTCTCGGGTCTCGGGTCTCGGGTTTCAGATCCCGAGAGATCCGGCAAGCCGGGGTCCGGTTGTCTTTCCCGGTACCCGACAGACCCGACAGACCCGAGATCCAAACACGACCCAACCGGAGTGACCATCGTGTCCGTTCGACATCTTCTTGTGGCCGGGCTGATCGCGGGGACCGCGGGGCCGGCCGTGGGGGCCGAGGTCCCCGACCTCGCCGCCCCGAAGCCCGGCGAGCCGATCAGCTTCCGCCGCCAGGTGGTCCCGGCCCTGGCCGTCGCCGGGTGCAACATGGGGGCGTGCCACGGGACCCCGAGTGGGAAGAACGGGTTCAAGCTCTCGCTCCGCGGGTTCGACCCGGCCGCCGACTTCCTCCAGCTCACCCGCGACAGCAGCGGCCGGCGGGTGAACGTGAGCGTCCCGGACCAGAGCCTGATCCTGCTCAAGGGCCGCGGCCAGGTCCCGCACGAGGGCGGCGTCCGGCTCCGGCCGGGCGACCCGGCCGACGTGATCCTCCGGGCCTGGGTGGCCCAGGGGGCGACGAACGACCCGGCCGACCGGGCGGCCCACAAGAAGCTCGAGGTGCTCCCCGGGAACACCATCGTCCGGGCCCCGACCCGCACCCTCCAGGTCTCGACCCGGGCACTCTTCGCCGACGGTGCGATGACGGACGTGACCAGGCTGACCGTGTTCCGGTCCAGCGACGAGGCGGTCGCGAAGGTCGACGCCGCCGGGCTGGTCACCTTCGCGCGGAAGGGCGAGGTCGCCATCCAGACGAAGTACCTGAACGAGACGGTCTCCGTTCGGCTGACGTTCGTCGACCCGGACCCGACCTTCCGCTGGCCGGACCCGCCGGCCAACAACTACGTCGACGACCTGCTTTTCGCCAAGCTCAAGCTGCTCGGCATTCCCCCGTCCGACCTGAACACCGACGCCGAGTTCCTCCGCCGGGCGCATCTCGACCTGCTCGGGGTGCTGCCGGCCGCGGCCGAGGCGGAGGCGTTCCTGGCGGCCGGGGACCCGAAGAAGCGGGAGAAGCTGATCGACGCCCTCCTCGCCCGGCCCGAGTACCCCGACTACTGGGCGCTCAAGTGGGCGGACGTGCTGAACGTAAACCGCCGGGCGGTCCAGGCCAAGGGGGCGTACCTGTACACCCAGTGGCTGCGGCAGCACTTCGCCGACAACACCGGGTACGACAAGGTCGTGCGGGAGCTGGTGACCGCGAGCGGGAGCACGTTCCTCAACCCGCCGGCCAGCTACTTCCGGAACGACCGCCGGGGCCGCCCGGCCGACGACCTGGGGCGGAATACGGCCCAGCTGTTCCTCGGCATCCGGATGAGCTGTGCGCAGTGCCACAACCACCCGTTCGAGCGGTGGACCCAGGACGACTACTACGGGCTGGCGGCGTTCTTCGCCCGGGTGAAGGACCGGCCGGACCCGGTCTACCCCCGGCTGAACCGGTTCAACCTGGGGGCCCTCGACATCTACCACGCGAAGAGCGGCGAGGTGATCCACCCGCGGACCAAGGAGGTCCAGCCGCCGCGGTTCCTCGGCGGGGAGCTGCCGGTCATCGCCCCGACCGCCGACCGCCGGGTCGCGCTGGCCGACTGGCTGACGGCGAAGGAGAACCCGTACTTCGCCCGGGCCGCGGTCAACCGCATCTGGTACCACCTGTTCGGCCGCGGGATCGTGGACCCGGTGGACGACTTCCGGGACTCGAACCCGGCGGCGAGCGAGG
>JAQGHQ010000370.1 GCA_028288765.1 Gemmataceae bacterium
GTAACTGTTAAGCAGTTCCTCTTCCCCGTTTCCACGGTTTCGCGCACACTACGCGAATCATGGACGACCCTCGCGATCGGCGGATTGCCGAACTCGAAGCCGAGAACGCCGAGTTGCGGCGGCGCATCGCCCAGCTCGAGCACCAACTCCAGACCGTCCTCCAACGCCGCAAACGCCGCCCGAACAAAGGTACGCCGCGCCAGGGCACGCCCGCGGATCGCCGCCGCCAGGAACATCGAACGCATCCGGGCGTCTTCCGGCCCGAACCGCCGCCGGGAACCACGTTCACCGAGCACGACGTTCACCCCAAGCAATGCACGCACTGCGGCAGCGGCGAGCTCGAACCGACGGCCCGATGCGACGACCACATCGTCGCCGACATTCCCGAACCGAAGCTCGAGTGGCATCGCTATCGCCGGCACGTCTACCGCTGCCGGACCGGCGCGCGCACCGGCCAGGGGCGCGGCGACCTGGAACTGCCGGGCGCCCACATCGGGCCGCGGGCCCGCCTGTTGACCGGCTATAGCCGGGCCCACCTCGGCATCTCACTGGGCAAGACCCGCGACCTCCTGCACGACTTCTTCGGCCTGACCGTCAGCCGCGCCGGTCTGCTCGGCCACCTGCGCTGGGGTGGTACCCTGTTCGAACCGGTCGTCGAGGAATTGCTCGACCGGTTGCGGAAGTCGCCGGTGGTCCAGGGGGACGAAACCGGCTGGCGGATCAACGGCCAAACCGCCTGGGCGTGGTGCTTCCGCGACCCGAAACTGGCATTGTTCCTCATCGACCGCCACCGCAGCCGCGACGTCATCGTCCGAGTCCTGGGCGAGTCGTTCGCGGGAACCTTGGTCAGCGATTTCTACGCCGCGTACAACGGCCTGGACTGCCCCAAGCAGCGCTGCCTGGTCCACCTGCTGCGCGAACTGGCCAAGCTCCGCGACGAACTTCCCGGCCCGTCCGTGCGGGCCTTCATCCAACCGCTCCTCACCCTGTTCCAGGATGCCCTCCAGTTGGGCAAGGACCGCGAGCCCCTGACCCGCGAAGCCTTCGGCCGGGCGCGCCAGGCGATCCGGGACCGGTCCGACGATCTCCTCCTGAACAGCCACACCCGCCATCCCGACTGTCTGCGCATCTGGCGGCGGCTGGCCAAGCATTCCGACGAGCTGTTCACCTCCTTGGATGACCCGCGCGTGCCGGCGGATAACAACGGGAGCGAACGCGACATTCGCGGCCTGGCGGCGGCACGCAACGACGGCGGCACTCATCGGGCCGAGTGGCGTGCGGCGGCCTTTGCCCGCATCAAAAGCGTGATCGTCACGAGCCTCAAGAACGGGCTGCGTTTCATCCACTACGGCCTGGAGGTGGTGAGTGCCAAGCTGCAGGGCCAGCCCCTACCACTGCCCGTAGTCGAGACCGCCTGAGCGATGACGGCGGTGTACCGCCCGCCAGGGCACCCGTGCGCACCGAACGGGGCCTTAACAGTTACTCGGCAGCTGTCTGGCTCGTTGCAAGACCTTCAGGCGAATATCCAGACCCTCCGGGCCGCCTCCGTGGCCGCGGCCACCGATGTCGGCCGGGTCAGTGCAGCCATGTCGGGCGTGGCCAGCCAAGCTCAGGTCGCCGCGGGCGGGATTCGGACCGCTACGTCCGCCACCCGCCAGAGCACGGTGGCCGCGAAGGAGGCCGGCGACAGCTTCAACGAGTTCGGCCGCCAGGTCGGGCTGTCGGCCCGCCGGTTCGTTGCGTTCTCGGTGGCGGCCGGCGGAATGTACGCGGTGACCCGAGCGATTCGAGAAGGGGTGGCCGAAGCAGTCAACTTCGACCTCCAACTCAATCGCCTGCGCCAGGTTAGCGGCGAGACCGCCGGCCAGGTCCGGGTGGTCGGCGATGAGGTCATGCGCCTTTCGACCAACCTCGGGGCCTCCTCGAAGGATTTGATGGAGGCGGCCGTCACCCTCAAGCAAGCCGGTCTCGCGACGTCAGACGTCAAGAAAGCGTTGGAGGGAATTAGTCAAGCATCGCTCGCTCCGAATTTTTCGTCGATGAAGCAGATTACGGAAGGCGCCATCGCGGCCTTCCAACAGTTCGGGAAGAACGCTGACCAGTTGAAGGAACAGCTCGGGGCGATGAACGCGGTCGCCGGCGACTTCGCCGTCGAAGCGTCCGACCTCGTCACGGTTGTCCAGAAGGCGGGTGGCACTGCGGCCCAGACTGGCGCCCAGTTCAACGAGTTGCTCGCCGTGTTCACGAGCGTTCGCTCGACCACCCGGGAGTCGGCCGACAGCATCGCGACCGGCCTCCGGACCATTTTCACCCGCATTCAGCGGAACGACACGGTCGAAGCGCTGAAGTCGCTCGGGGTGAACCTCCGGTACGCGAAGGCCGAGGCCGACGCGCTCGGCGACAGCAAACTGGAGGGCCAGTTCGTCGGGATGTACGAGGCCGTCCGCCGGCTGAGCGAAGGGCTCTCGAAGATTCGGACCACCGACCCACGGTTCTCGTCGGCCATTGAGGAGCTGGGCGGCTACCGGCAGGTCTCCCGCGTTATCCCGATGCTCCAGCAGTTCGGGGAAGCCCAGAAGGCGCTGAACGTGGCCCGGCTCGGGAGCGCGTCCCTGGAGGCGGCGGCCGCCACCCGTCAGGAGGCTCTCGCCACCAAGTTCGCGAAGACCAAGGAGTCTTTTCAGCAGCTCGTCAACGAACTCGTGCAGACGCGCGGGTTCAAGAACATGGTGGACGTGGCCCTCACCCTGGCCAACGCCTTTATCGAGGTGACCGGCGCGCTCAAGCCGCTCCTTCCCCTGATTGCCACCCTGGGGGCCATCAAGGTCGGGGCCGGCCTGTTCTCGTTCGGGAAGGGAGTGCGGGACGCCTTCACGGCTCCGGTCGGCAGTTCGTTCGCGCCGCCCCCCGTCCAGCGGTCCCGGTTCCGGTTCGCGACGGGTGATTTCGTCCCGGGGCACGGGAACGGTGACACGGTCGATGCCAAGCTCACCCCGGGTGAGTTCGTCATCCGGAAGGAGGCGGCTCGGCGGCTCGGCGCCCACTCGCTCAAGCACATGAACCAGACCGGGGAGCTGCCGCGGGGGTACAACCGCGGTGGCCCTGTCCTGCGGTATGCGGAGGGTGGGGATGTTGACCCGGATGAGTTGACCCCGGCCCAGTTGGCCAAGCTCCGTCAGCAGCGGGCCGAGCGAGAACGGGAGACCACGGAGGAGAAGGCGTTCATTGAGCAGCGCGAGCGGGCCGCAACCGTCGGTAAGCGGGAGCGGACCAAGAGCGGCGGGGGGCGGCCCGACAAGGCTGCCGAGGTTTCGGATGAGGTGGTCAGCCACAAGAACGTGAACAAACTGCTGAAGGAGTTCCAGCAGAAGACTAGTGTGGACTACTCGTCCCTCTTCTCCAAACTCGTCATTAACGACACGGGGGTGGACGAGGCCGACCGGGCCGGCGTCGAGGCGTTGCAGCGGTCGCGGGGGCGGGTCGACAAGGCGGGGAATGTGATTTTCCCGCGGGGGGGGCACAACCGCAGGACCGGGGTGCTTGGGCTCAACAAGAGCCTGATTAAGGACGAGGCGACACTCCGGGAGGTGCTCGCGCACGAACTCGGCCACGCCGTCGATTACCGGCTCGGCGGTGGGACGGCCGCCTCCGATGCCCCCGGTGTGGCCAAGGACATCGCGGAGTCGTTTGGCCCGGCCCTCCGGGCGAGCGACACCAAGGCCGGGTACAGCGTCAAGGACCCGAAGTTCGCCGCCTACCGGTACAGCCCCAAGGAGTTGTTCGCGGAAGCCCATGCCGCCCACCTGACCGGGAAGGCGGAAGACCCTCGCCTTGCCCAACTACTCGGCCAGATTTCGCCACCGCGCACAGCTGGCACCGGCCAGGTCTCACACGAACAACTCAACTCTTCGCCGCCCTCGGCAAAATTCCGTTCAAGTCCGACGACCACCGTCAGGAGGCGGCCATCCGTCTGCTCGAACAAGCGCGGGTGGGTGACCTCCCAACCGACCCGAAGGAGCTGGAAAAGCACCTCACGCGAGAGGCTCAGAACGGAGCCAAGGCTTTTGAGGCCCGAGACCTCCGGCAGCGCATCCGCGGTGGCATCACCAAGGTCCCGAAGGGGCTGCGACTGGGGAACGCGAGCGGGGGCGGCGGTGACCGGGCGCCGGTGGTGGACACGGTGGCCGCCCGTGAGGCCGTCAGCAACGACCACACGTTCGACGCGAAGGTCCGGGGGCTGGCTGGCGAGTATTCGGCCCAGGGCTTGTACGCCTCGACCATCGGGGTGGGACGGAAGAAAGAGTTGGTCCGCCTGGCGGTGGAGCGGGGAGAACTGACGGGGGAGGAGGCTGCGACCATCCTGAAGCAGCCTTACACCCCACCCTCGCCTCTTCCCCGACCGACGCGCGCGGCCGCATATGCACCGGCCCCAACCAGCGTGCCGACACCGGCGTCTCCGACTCCTCCCTCCCCGCCGCCGCCCAACGCGACGTCCGCCCCGTCTGATGACGGCCGGCAGTCGGCCCTCGACGCTTACCGGGCCGGGTATAGGGGGTCGTTGCGGCAAGGGCGCGGTGGGGATGCCGCCCGCGCGGCCGGCGTCCTGGCCCTTCATGAGGGCGGGTACGAGGCCGAAGCCTACGGCGCCTACCACCGATTCGAGCAGCGACCGGTCGTCCGCGACCAGGCCCGGGCTCGTATGTCGGTCGAGGCCGAGCGCCAGGCGGAACGGGAGCGTCGGGCGGCGGAATACCGGGCCGCCAACCCCGCCCCGGTCGTCAACCCCCGCGTGCGAGGCCCCGCCGAACGTGGGCCGGGTGAAGTCACGCCCCAAGAGTTCCTCAAGACCGTCACCGAGGACCCGGAGGCGAAGCGGATTCGCGCGCACCAGCAGGAGCAGCTGGACCGGGCCAGGAAGCAGCACGGCGAGTTCTTCGGGGTGCCCGAGAACGAGGGCCGCTGCATCCAAATCGAGCGCAACGCCCGCGGGCTCGCCGGAGAGGCCAAGTTCGCCGCCGAGCAACAGCGTCGGCAGGAGTCGGCCGAGCACGTCGACCCGCTCATCACCGCGGCGGGCAATCGGAAACTCCGTGCCGACCCCTTCTTCAAGAACGGCGACCCGAACGCGGTGCATTCGGTATCGAACGCCCAGGTCGCAAAGCAGTACGGGTATGGGACCGAAAGCCTCGCCGACCTGACCGTGGGGCGGTTCCGAACCTCCGTCACCCAGGCCGGAGGCCCCGCCCTCCTCAGCCAGCAAACGATGGCCGAGAAGGCAGCCGAGGCGCACGCCAAGGTCGAACAGGAGTTGACCCGGGGTATCGAGCGGCAAATCAAGGCCCTCAACCCGGCCATCACCGCGACCGAGGCCCGACGGAAGGCCGAAGAGTTCGCCCAGAAGGCCCTGACCGAGAATGTCGCTGTCCTGCGTAATAAGAAGGGCGATGTCGTCGGGACGGCCGCCCTCGGGGCTGAACTGACCGCCCAGGGTAAGTACGCCGCCGGCAAGGGAGCCTTCTCCCGAACCTTCTCGGAACGGACCGGTGCCGTCGGCCGGGCGCTATCCGGTGCGGTCGAGCGTGTGGGTGGAGGCGGGACGCTCGGGACGCTCGCCTTCCTCACCGCGGCCCCGATGGTCGGCGAGCACATCGGGCCGGCCCAGGACGACTATAAGACCGCAGTCGCCACCGGTAACACGTCCGGGGTCCGGACTCGGGCGGCGGCTGGCAGCGCCCTGGGAATGGCCGCGACGGGGGCGGGCATCGGGCTCATGTTCGGCCCGTGGGGGGCGGCCATCGGGGCGGCCGCGGGGGCGGCTGCTGGGCTGGCCCACGGGCTCTCCGAGGCCAACCGGGAGATTCGAGAGGCGAAGCTCGGGGAGGCCCTCGGGAAGCTGGCGGAATTGCTCCAGCACACTGGCGAGTCCATCTCCGCCGGCGCCCTGAACCAACATCTGAACACTGTCCGGTCCGAGGTCGAGACCAAGTCCTTGGATACGGCCCAGCGGTCGTGGTGGAACCCCCGGGCGTGGTTCTCGGGAACTGACCCGAGCGAGCTGGCTGCGGTCAGAGGTAAGGAGACTCGCGCGGCCTTCGGCGGCCAGGCCGGGGCAATGGTCAACACCCTGTCCCGTCAGGCCGAGAAGCTGGCCCGCGACAACCCCGACGTCAACACCTCCGAGCTGGGCAAAAATCTCGGCCAGGACCCGGTAGCGGCCTCGCTCATGCGGGTAGCCTCTGAGGTCCGGGGCGTCCCCGTCGGCCAGGTGTTGAAGGAGTTCACCCAGACCATCGAAACCGCCCAGCGGCAAATCAAGACCCAGCGGGAAATCGAGAAGGGCCGGCGGGCCGCCGAACAGTCGGCCGACGCCCTGTCCCGGTTGGCCGACGCGGTCACCAATGCCGCCGTCAGCACCCAGAAGTTCGAGACATCGCTACTCGCCCTGTCGGGCGCGTTCTCGGGCCAGGGCGGCGCCATCCGGGTCGGGAACGGGCTATCGAACGGGTTTGCCCAGTTCGGGTCTGGGACCGGGGCCGAATTTAAGCGCTCGACCGACATCCTCTCGGCCGCCCTCGGGCCGGCGGGGTCGATGTTCATCAAACAGTCGAACGCCACGGACCAGGTGTCCCGAGAACTCCCCAGTGTCCTCAACACGCTAGGGAAATCTGAAGGCGAGTTCTCCACCGACGAGGCCCGCAAGCTCCTTCAGAACCGGCTCCTGCCGGGGATGAACGAGGACCAGCAGAAAGAGGCACTCAAAAACAATCCGGAGCTCAAAGCGGCCATCGAATCGGTCATCGGCGAGCTTGTCAAGGCGAACGAGAACAACAAGGACGGAGGTCTCAAGAAGCGTCTCCGGGAAGACCCGGGGAAGGTGGCCGAGGAAGTCGCGGCCTCCTCCGTGAGCTCGCGGAAAGAGTACGCGCAGAAGATGTCGCGGGATATCGAGGAGAACGCCCAGAAGTTCGTGGAAGGACTGGCCCAAGCCCGGACCATGCTCGTCGCTATCGGCGAGTCCCAGGATAAGGCCGCGGAACTCCGGCTCGCGGGCCGTCGCGTCGGGGCCGACATCCAGGCCGACCGGACGGGCCGGAACGCCACCGACCTGCTCTCCTTGCATGACCTGAACGCCCCGTTCCAGGACCGCCAGGAGCGCCTAACAGGGTTCCAGGGCGAAGCCGCTAACGACCCGGACGCCATCGCGGCCCGGCTCCGGGACGTCACCTCCCGGGTTACGGGCGCGGCCGCCGCACGGGACGCGGCTGTCGGGAACAAGGACGAGTTCGCCAAGCGGGCCGGCGACCTGGACAAGTTGACCGGGGAGGCGAACCACCTTCAGACCGCCCTGCGGACCCTGGCCAACGCGAGCGTGCGGGCGGCCGGCATCCAGGAGAAGTTGAACGCGGCCACGGCCAACCGGGACAGCCGGCTGGGGTACGCCGAAAAGTTCATCAGCTCATCCCCTGAGCAGCAGATGC
>JAQGHQ010000484.1 GCA_028288765.1 Gemmataceae bacterium
CGGGGTGGAACAGGGCCAGCCACTCGTCGAGCCGCCACTCGTCGAGCAGGGCGGCCTCGTCGTAGAGGAACTGGGCGACAGCCGTGACGAGCCCGCTGTCGCGCACGCGGACGTATTCGTCGCCGAGCCTCGCCCGGTTAATGACCGAGGATGTCAGCCCGCCGGGGACCATGAGACTACCTCCGAAGGAACAGCCAGTGCCGAGCTACTCGTTGCCCGGAGGGCGGGGCCGCTCAATCGGCCGTCGCCATCGGGGCGACTACGCCGACCGACCCTGCTCATGAGGAATGGTAAGGGGGTCGGTCTCCCGTTTCTTGGAGGCGCTTGCGGCCTGTTAGGCGATTCTTGAGGGCGTCCGGAACTGCCCCGGCGTGACGCCGCCGAGGCGCTTGCAGTGACGGGAGAACTGGCTCTGGTCCGACGCCATCGCCGGGCGGCCACGTTCAGCGACGGGTCAACAGGGCGGCCACCAGGTTATAGCGCCACGAGTAGCGCTCCGGCTCGGCCAGCAGACGGGCTCGAATGCGCTCGTACAGACTTTCAACGATCCCGCCTTCCCCCTCCGGTCGGTCGAGGGCCGCCCTCACCACCGGCTCGGAGACGGCACGCAAGAAGCCCGTGTAGGCCCCGGCGTAAGCCGCCACATCGCCGCCCCGCAGGAACTCGACGAGGTAGGGCGTCGGGACCTCCAGCGCCTCGGCGCGATCGACCGCAAACGCACCGCGCACGGGGGAGTCCTCGCGTTCCAGGGGCGCGAGCATCTCCGCCACCGTGCGGTAATAGCACGGCATCGTCAATCGTTCATACCTCTCTCGTTCCAACCGGCCGGCGGTGACCAGGTCGAGACAGGCGTCGTTGTGGACGTCTAAGATCCCGTCGCACAGGCGGGCCTGGTCGGTATCGCCCGGGCCGGCCAGCAGCAGCTTCGCCCCCGGGACCAACTCCCGGGCTCGGCATGTCAGGAACCGGACCAAGTCCTGCTCGGCCTGGCGCGTGAAGGCAGCCGTGGCCTCCGGCGGCGACACGGCGAGTCCGGTTCGAGTCGGTAGCGGCCGGCGGTAGGCGACAGAATCGGTCAAGGGGACCGCTGGCAGGCGGTCGAGCCAGTGGACGGCGTTGAAGCAGGTGGCGAGGTGGACCGTGCCGGGCGGCAGCAACGGGCCGTAGAATGAGCCCCCCACCGCACCGGGGTAAACACCCGCAGCCAAGAGGCCGGCGCGGCGGGCCTCCTCCAGGTTGGCGAACAACTGGTTGAAGTCGTTACTGGCCAGGTCGCTGTAGATCGTCCGAACGGCCTGGTCGGTGCGCCGCCGCAGTCCCGCGACGACGGCCGCCATGAGGCGGGTGGCGTTGCGCCCCTCCGAGGAGCCCAGGTCCAGGACGGTGACCGGCTGCGCGGGGGCCGGCAAGGGCAGGTTCGCGACGGCGACGTCGATCCAGTCCTGGAGGACCTGGACCGCGGTCAGCTGCGCCCCCGAGTGCCGGTCGTAGTATCCCCCGCCCTTCATCCCCGTTGTTGCCGGCATAATGAACACCTCGTTCAATTTCCCACCCGGGTGCGGTCACATGACTCACCCTTTCCGACGGACGACCGCGAACCACGCCTTCGGCCCGCCCTCCGAGAACTTGACCTCGGTGAACTCCGGGTGCACCTCGATCCGGGTTGGATGGACGGATTCGACCTCCCAGCCGTCGGCGAAGGCGTCGTACAGTTCCTGCCGAGAGACCCGCCGCGGTCCCTCTGCTCCCGGTTCCTCGTCGCTGAAACACATCAGGAACAGCCGGCCGCCCGTCTCGACCACCCGCGCCAGCCCCCGGACGTAGCGCCGCCGGTCGTCGTTGGAGAAGCAGTGGAACAGGCCGCAGTCGATCACGCTGGCAAACCGCTCGCCCCAGTCCCCCAGCGCCGTCGCGTCCTTGACCAGGAACTCGACCGCCAGGCCCCGCTCGGCCGCCTTGGCCCGAGCCCGCCGGATCGCCTCCTCCACGAAGTCGATGCCGGTGACCCGGTGGCCCCGGGCGGCGAAGAACAGGGCGTGTTCGCCGGTGCCGCAGCCGGCGTCGAGGACCGGGCCGGTGACCCGGTCGGCGACCGCGGCGACCGTCCCCTGCGGCTTGCCGATGTCCCAGGGCGCCTGCCCGGCGTAGAAGCTCTCAAACGTGGCACGGTCCACCGAGTTGCTCGAGAGCATGGTCATGAATATCTATCCTTCTAATGGGTCGAAGTTGGATCACTTGTGTCGGCATTGGTCGCTGAAGACCTTTGTCCACCGGCTCCTGGCGAAGCCGAGGAACAGGAGCCCGGCCCGGTGACGATAAGGCTCTCGACCAAGGCCACGAGGGAACCCTTCCCGCCGGCGAATCACCGGTTTTCATTCAACGTGCGATGGATGAGCTCGTTCATCGGCTGGGTGGGGTCCAGCACTTGCGCCGCGGTCTCGCCGCCGCGAACGGGAAGCGTCCGATCGAGGAGGCTGACCTGGACGAACACCGAAGCCTGGTCCCAGTACAGGTGCTCATGCGCCACCTTGTCGCCTTCGAACTGCACGATGACGACGAACGGGAGCTCCACGCGTTTGCCGGTCGGCGGGATGCCGGGCAGAAGCCAGTCCAGGCGGATCGAGTGCGTGAACCGAGCAATGAGCTCGTCGACGACCCGGCCCTCCCCGATGGTCCGCGAGACGGGAACCATCTCCATGTCCGGCGGGATCTGTGACAGGAAATGGGTCGCGTAGAAGTCGTGCAGCTCGATGCGCCCTCGGGCGCCGATCATCAACGGGACCATGTTGACGTATGGGTCCGCCGTCATCGTCGCGAGTGCTTGATCGGCGCTCTTCGCGGCGAATTCCGAAGCCAGGTGCTGATCCCAGGCGCTCGACAGAGTTCCTTCGATTCCCATCTCGTGGACTCCTCTCGAGGTGAATCACGAAGGAGGCTGACCAAATCCGCCGGCAACCCCAGCGCGGCGGGCAGGGGCTCGATCCGAGCCAGCCCCGAGGACGACACGTTCCCGGCGAACCGGGGCTCTCGGCGACACCGTCCCACGGCGTCGGGAGCCGGTCGGTCCGACCGGTCATCGCCACCGGCGAAGCTCGGGCGACACGCGCCCCGCTCCTGACTGAATCTTAAAGGGCTCGCGGTCCAGCTTCTTGGAGGCGCTTGCGGCCTTTTAGGCGGTTCTTGAGGGCGTCCGGAACTGCCCCGGCGTGACGCCGACGATGCGCTTGAAGTGATGTGAGAAATGGCTCTGGTCCGAGAAGCCGGCCTCCGCGGCGACCTCCGCCAGGGAAAGGCCGGTTCCATCTTGCAGGATCTGCTTGGCCCGCTCGACGCGGCGGGCGATGACGTACTGGTGCGGCGGCAGCCCGGTGGCCGCCTTGAACTGCCGCGCGAAGTGGTAGGGGCTGAGGCGGGCGACCGCCGCCAGCTGCCCCAGGCTCGGGCTGACCGGCAACACCCGCCGGAGGCCACAGGCGATGCATATTCGATCGCCTGCGGCCTCCGGGTAGCAGGATCTCAGGTGCTCATCAGGTTGCCCCGGGTCGTCGCCTCGCGCCCCTGGCGGGGCACGGCCAGGTGGGCGTTCAGGGATGGGCTGATCATGAAGTCGGGCCTCGCGGAAAAAAAGGAAACCAGCCTTCCGTCACCCCCCGGGGTGGGTGGTAGAAGGTATGTCCGGGTGGTGCCCCCATGAACGCCCAGGAGACGACCGTGCCTCAAAAGCGAAGGACCGAAACCAACCTGAGAACTAATGGTGCGCCACATAATCGTCCATCCACGAGAACGGAATTGGAGAAGACTCGCCGCGAGGACGCCATCCGCCCCTTACTGAAGCCTAACTCGTCGTGGTCGCCGCCCGGCGGAAGCCCGCAGTAGAGCCGATCGGGAATTGAGCTACACCCGCCTGCCACCGCCCCGGGCTGGCGGTGGCGGGTTTCTTCTCCGGCCCCCACGCGGACATTCGTCATGACAGATGCACAACGGCAAGCCTTTGAGGAAGGCCGGGTGGCGGCAGATCGATTTGCCGCTCTGCACCCGGACGAGGTCAAGGGGTTCCCGCGGGGTACGACCCACCTATTCACCCCCGAGGGCGGCGCGCTGCTTCGCGCCGCGATGGATTGCGCAGAGCGAGAGGAACGATTTCAGGACCAGGAGCTTCCTCCCGAGTATGCGGCCCTGCGGTCCGAGCTTGTGGGGAGATACGGACGTCTCAAGGAACACATCGCAACTCACCTGAATCCCGAATCTGCGGAATCCGACCCCAGGACGGCGGCGCTCCTCTCGGCTGTTGAAGCAACCGGTGACGCGATACATGCACACGCGATAAGGGCTGGGGTGCCGGGCGATGATCTCTGTGTCGACGAGCCCAAACCCGAGGACGAGTACTTCGCCAGGGGGTTTGTGGAGCAGCTCGACGCGGCCCTGGAGTCGAGCTGACCGACCGCCGGTTCGCCCGCGTCTTCCTTGACGCCCTCCTGTTGGCGGTCATTGAGGAGAGGTGCCGGCGCTGGAGTTCTGGGAGGGATGGACGAGATGCTCTGTATCGAAGTGCGCCCGTGAAGGATTTGGAGGAATGCAGTTAGGGGGTCGTCTGACCGCGACAGGGAAGCTCGTCCCCGCGACAACCCCGGAGGCCCGATATGTCCGAGTGGCTGAACCCCATCCCGGTCGATGACGTGTTCGACGAGGGGTGGGTCGACTGCGATGCATGCGACACGCGGCTCACGGACGAGCTGTACTCCGACGGCTGCGGCGGGTCTTTTTGCAGGCCGTGCCTGGAGGCGCTGGTCGAGGAGTGGGAGGCCGAGGCCCGGCGGTATGCGGTGGAAAACTGCCGGATCACCCAGGAGTTACCCGAGTACGACCCGGACCAGGAGTACCGGCCGACCCCCGAGGAATACGAGGCGGGGATGCGGGACGCCTACACGCCGAACGCGTTTATGGCCAAGTGCCGCCACGAGCACACGAACTACGATGCCCTGATCCGGGATCTGTACCCGATGTCGCTGTTCGACCGGATCGCGTACCAGGCAATCCGTGCCCGGATCGCCGCCCTCCTGATTGACGCAAAACTTGACGTGTTTTATGAGTTCGACGAGGTCTAAGAGGACCTACTTGAGCTTCTCCATCACCTCGGACACGGCATTCCGAACCATTTCCGCCTGATCGAATCGGAGGGACTCGATCACCTTCCGGGCATTCGGTGTCGTGTTGACGTCCACAAGGACGGGAGCCAGGCGGATGGCTTGAGCCCTCACGAGGGGGGTGTTCGCTTGGCTCCCCGCGATCAGAAGGACACCGGTTAGGGCGAGTTTCCGATTCTTGATCGCCGGAACCTGACTCAAAGCCGTGGCCCGCAGTTCCGGTATCGGGTTGGCAAGCATCTTGATGATCGCCTTGTTTACTTGCTCGTCCTCCGGAGCAATGAGAGCAAGCGTGCCGACGCAGGACACGAGTTCGTCCCGGCTCTGCTCAATTTTGACTCGGGTTCCGACATCTACCCCTACTGTGGAGAGACTTGCCGTAGGGGAAAGGCTTTCGGCCAGTTTGAGGATGATCGGGGCGACCGGCTCGGCACCCGAATTCATTTTCTGGGCGAGCGGCATCTGCTTGAAATCCCGGTTGATCAGTAGGGCAGTCGCCATCCTGTAGATCTCGTCATCCACCTTTTTCAAGGCGTCGGCCGCAGCCGTTTTTGCGACCGGGGCTTTATCCATCATCCCCTCGCAGAGCGTCCGCCGGAGCGACCTCGCTTTGGTCCCCAGCTCGCCCATCGCCGTGTAGGCTCCCGCCCGAGTCGATGGCGTCTTACTCTTTAGATCTTCCTTTAGTCGTGCGACCAGAGCCTTCGTCTCCGCGGGAAGGTCGTCATCGGCTGCACGGGTCGGTGTTGGAATGAGGTAGGAGAGGCCACAAAAACCAATCAGAATGAGGGCCGTGGGCGAGCACATGGGGGTGATCTCTGCTTGCGAGTAGCGGTGGTCCTATTCAGGTCGCAATTGTGTCCGACCTTTTGGCATCAAGCAAGAGCTTTTCTGACCGATATCTACTTGCGGGACGGGTTGGCATGGGGGGCTTGACGCCAGGGGAGGAGTAACCAGCTACGCTCCCGCCTCACCACCCGAATTGCTTCGCACAAGCCCCTTGTGTCCTTGATCCAGCAACCCTACACTCGCTCCGGCTGGTGGACCTTCCGGCCGGGAAGTAATTCGTGGCCCGCGGCAGTGCGTGACGAGTAACGGAGGGAGGCTCATGTGATCGCCCTCCCGGATGCAATCTCCTCCACTGCGCTAACGCCACACTTCCGACACTCTCCCGGCGTGCCCGACGCGGCGAGATCTTCACCGGCGGCGGGGCAAGCAACCCGTGTGGTGCGTGCCGTGTACTGAGCGGGAGCGGGCCGTGCGGCTGGCCGAGGACCGGGTGAGGCACCGGAAGCCGGCGTTTAACTAACACCTGACCAGCGCCCGGTCGGATCGAGGAATCACCCGACCGTTCTCTCCCTGGTCATTTCGCCGCCCTGGTGAACTCAGCGATGTCCAGCCAGCGCACCTCCTGGCCGGTGCCCACGGCCCAGGATTTCAGGTCCGGGGCGACCGCCCAGTACCCGACCGGCGTGCCCTGCAACTTGCCGCCGACCTTGACCTGTTCCAGTGTGGCCCGGACCTTTGCCTTCTCCAGGTCCCACAGCTTCATCGACCCGTTGAAGTCCGCCGCCACCAGCGTCTTCCCGTCGGGGGCGAACGTCAGGGAGTAGATCCCCTTGAGGTGGCCCATCAGGGTGGCCCGAGACTTGCCCGTCCCCGCGTCCCACACCTTGATGGTGTTGTCCTGCCCCTCCTCCTTGCCGGTGGCGAACCGCCCGCGGCGGTCGGCCCCGCCCGAGGCCAGGGTCTTCCCGTCCGGAGCGAACGCCAGCGAGAACACATTCCCCGCGTGCCCCTCCAGCGTGATACGCTGCTTGCCCGTGGACACGTCCCAGACGGAGATGGTGCCGTCGGGGCGGGCGGTAGCCAGGGTCTTCCCGTCTGGAGAAAGCGCGAACCGGCCGCCGAAGGTCATCCTCTCCTTGCCCGTGCCCACGTCCCACACCCGCCCGGCTTTCGCCCCGCCCGCGGCCGCCGTCTTGCCGTCCGCCGCCAGCGCCACCTGCCGGATCGGCTCGCCGACGCCCTTCAGCGCCGCCCGCTTCTCGCCGGCCCCCACGTCCCAGAGGAGGACCAGGCCGTCGGCGTCCCCCGCGGCCAGCGTCTTGCCGTCGGCGGAGAACGCCACCGCCTGGACGGTGTTGGCGTGCCGCAGGGTTTGCCGCTCGAGGCCGGTCGTGGGGTCCCACAGGTGGACGGCCTTGTCCGTCCCGCCCGACGCGACCGTGCCGCCCTCCCCGATGGCCACGCAGAGAATCTTGCCCGTGGACCCCTTGAGAACCGTCCGGAGGATGCCGGGGTAGTCCGGTGGGGCTGACTCCGGCTGCGAGCTCGCCGCCCGCGGTGCCACGAGCAAGACCAGGAGGCTACAGGCTCTCGGGATGCGGGTCATGCGAAAAATGCTCGGTTGGGGGGAAGAACACCACGGCCGCCAGCGATCAGGGTAAGCCATCGTTACGCTGGTCGCAACCGTCCCCCGGCGCCGGTTACCCCTCTGCCTACCGAGCCGATAATTCGTGTAGGGGTTGCCACGGTCAACTTTGATGCTGAGGCCACAGGGTGCCGGCCGCGTCCCGGAGTACTTCCACGACCTCGGCGGCGGCACCGGTGAACCCCGCGACGAACCGCGGGCGATCAGGGAAGGGTCGCTCGGCCGACCACCGCCGGGCCGGGTTCGGGGGAAGGTCCTCGACCTTCGGGGTGGTCAGCGTGACGTAGTCGACGAACCGCTGGAGCCCGTCCGGCTCACGCCGCCGGGGGTGGATGGTCAGCCCCGCGGTGATCCGCCACCCCGGGCGGTCTTCAGGGGTCTCGACCCAGAACACCAGCCCGGGAACGTCCACCAGAGTGATCCGCTCCACCGGCCACTGGGCCAGAGCAGCCGCTCCACCCGTGGCGCACTCGTCGAGCGTCACCGCCAGTTCGGTCAGCATCCCCCGGACGAACACCCCGGCGGCCGACCCGACCCGCACAGTCACCCGGTCGGCGACGTTGACCCAGGCCCCATCCCGGGCGGTCAGCGGCACCGGTCCGAGTTCCAGGGCCGCTATCCAAACGGCGGGACTGCCGGTCGAACACACCGCGGCGATCTCGGCCTGTGCGGCGGAGTAGTCGGGGTCCGGTGTCCCATCCAGGTCCCGGAACCGGGCGGCGATCACCCCGGCCCGGATGAACCGGCCGAGGGCCGGCTCGTCGTGGTCCTGGAGGTAGTCGGCGAGGACCATCCGGACGGTGTCGTCCGCCGGGGTCGCCCGGACGCGGGGGCGTTTCGCTCCCGGGCTCGGTCATGGCCGCTCCCTGTCCGACATCACCCGCCCGGCGTCCCACGGGAAGGCCAGCCTCGGCTGGTTGGCGTACCGCCGCATCCGCAGCGTCAGCCGCGCCCCCGCCCCCGGCGCCAGCCGCACCCCGAAGTGCGTCCCGTCCCCTTTCTCCTTGCGCCCCCCGACCTCCACCTCGACGACCTCGTGCTCGGCGTAGGCGCCGGCCTGGACGACCAGCGTGCGGGGGGCAAACTGGTTGACGTTGACCAGCGTGACGGAGACGGAATCGGCCGTCTGCTTCTCGACCAGGGCGGCGACGTCCTCGGGCAGCCCGGCGCGGCGCGTCGCGGGGTCGAAGTAGCGCAGCCGGCAGTGCAAGACAGACCCGAGCCGGCGGAGGGGCAGCCCGCCCGTGGTCAATTCCACCAGGGACGTGATGTCCGGCATGCCGAAGACCACGGGGTCGTCGGCCAGGCGGGTGTCGGGCGTGGTGAGGTCGGCCCACATCGCCTTGACGCGCGCCCGGACGCGCTCCAGGTCGGCCCGCAGGGCGTCCTCGGGGTAGCCCGGGTCCTCGCCCTCCAGGTAGGCTAGCCAGCGGTCGGGGCCCACCCGGGCGCGGTCCTCCGCCTTCATCGACAGGTAGTACAGCTCCCGGGCGTTCCTCGCGTACTTGCGTGGCGTGTAGGCGTACCACCCCTTGTCCCCGTGCATGGTAGGGTACATCACCTCCCCATCGACCTCCTTCTTCTGGGCGTTAACGGCGTCGATCTGCTTGCGCCAGGGGGCCAGGTAGCGGTCGTCGCCGGTGAGCAGGTAGGCGTTCATGAAGCCGACGAACCCCTTGTCGTGCCGGTTGCGGTGGGCGATGGCGCCGGTCCGGGGGTCCGTGATGCTGAAGGCCCAGCCGTAGACCCCGCCGTACCACTTCCCGCCGCAGGCCCCGCCGACCTTGCCGTCCAGCCCGATGGTGGTCGGGATGAGGTTGTCGTTGGCGGTCATCCGCTCGCGCCAGGCGTCGACGTATTCCAGCAGCCAACGGCGGTACTTCTCGTCGTTCTCGAGCATGTAGGCGTTGAGCGCCAGCGTGGTACTCAGCAGGTTGAGGGGGGTGTCGCCGACGATGTCGGTGTAGCCCTTGAAGTGCTGCAGCATCTCCCCGTAGCTGCGATCGCCGTGGCGGAGCCGGAAGCGGTTTTCCACCTCGAGCGGGTCGCCGGCCCAGTCCACCGCGGTGGCCTTGCGCAGCAGCGGGCCGCGGCTGCCGTTGAACAGGCCGCGGATGATCCTGTGCTCGCGGTCGTAGTTGGGGGCGCCGGGGTCCTCGCCCAGGTAGAAGCCGGCGAAGCGGCGCGTGCGCCTCCGGAAGGCCCGGTTGTCGGGGTCGGACAGCCCCTGGACGTTGAAGGGGGTCAGCCCCTCGGCGTTGTGGAGCCAGTCGAACATGACCGGGAACTCCTTGTAGTACATGCCGTCGCGGGCGAGGGGGACCTCCCTCGTCCTGGCGGCCGAGTACTGGACGAGGTGGCCCTCCCAGGCCTTCTTGTAGAGGGCCAGGACGTCGTCGGGGGCGCCCAGGGCGTGCAGCAGGGGCCAGTCGGTGCAGCACGCGATGGCGTCGGCGGGCCCGCCGATGGCGCCCCAGCGCTCCGTGCAGCGGAGGTAGCCGCGCGCGTCCTGGTAGCGGCCGGCGAACCCCCGGCAGGCCTGGGTGTTGGCCTCCAGGAGGGCGCGCTCGAGGAGCGCCCAGGCCGGCGGGGACATCGGCCTCTCAACGGACACCGTCACCTCCGCGGCGGCCGGGGTGCCGGCCAGCGCCAGCAGGGCGGCCAGGGACAGGGGGCAGCGCATGGGTGGTCCTCCTCGGGAAACGGGCGACCATGTTCACCCTACCGGGGTGGTCGGCGGCAGGGCGCGCGGCTAGGACTTCACGGGCACGCGCCCGGGTGGGAAGTGGTCCGGGCGGGTGTACCGGGACCTGAAGCACTATACGCCGACCCCGAGGTGGTCATAGTGCGCTACACCCCGACCTCCAGCCAAAGGCATCCGCCCTACGGTGGCCCCGGCCGACCCCGTAGAGCTGTTTGGCACCGCCTCGGTCGTGACAGGAGCCTGTCACGTCCCGAGATGAGAGGCCGAGACGGAACCATCCCGGTGCAGCCTGGTGATCCGGTGGGGTACGCGCGTGGGGCGGACGGTGCTCGGGCGTGCGCTGGAACGACCGGTCAGGCCGTCCCCGGGGGTTCGGTTTTTCTCAAGTCGGTGGGCCATGAGAGCGGTTCGGCCGGTCTTGTCGGCCACCATCGGCTACCGTCGCGGGCGGTTGGCCCGGTCCCCCTCTCGCTCCGCGGCGAAGACCTTTGCCAACGGGGCGGGGATCGGCTGGGGGAGCGGCACCCAGAAGTAGTAGTGGTCGTCCAACTCGCAGAACACCGTCATCCCGCTGACCCGCTCGTCGTTGGGCAACTCGAAACTGGTCGAATAGGAGCCGAGCCGGTCCGTCCAGACCTGAACGTGCAGAGTGGGGCCGGTCCGGTCGGACCCATCCCGCCGCTTGGGGACGTACCCGTCCGGCTCGGCCGCACGGAGGGCGTTCGTCAGGTACTCCAGCGACTCTGGGTCTTCAATGACGAACGGCTGCGGCACCGGCCCGCCCGTGAGCCGTGTGACGCGGACCTGCTGATCGCCCCGGAGTAGCCGCAGGAATCGCTCGTGTGGGTGGGTCAGCACAGTCCAGCACCCCCAGCACAACAGGCATGGGGAGCATGCGAGCAACAGGAGGACAAGCCACCTCCGAGTCGAACGAGCCATACTCAATCGCCCATCCGCCGAGCACCCTCCGCGGCCGAACAAATAGCTCACCGGCACCGGCCGCTCAGGTGCGCTGAACCATGGCAAAGACTATATGCGGCCGGTGTCCGGTGCAGCGGCGGGTTCGGCCGGTAACTCCTTGCGGGCGGCAAGAACCTCCATCACGAAGGTCAGCAGGAACTCGTCCTCGTCGCGGGCCTGGTTCCGCCCCAGCCACACCACCCCCGCCCCACCCGCCACCACCATCAACCCGAGTGCGAGGACTGCCAGAGGTACGATGACGGCCCATAGCGGGCCACCGCCAGCCCCCCCGCGAGCCGCCGAGACCCCGAGATACACCGACCCAATGGCGGCAACGGCGAAATAGACCGCCATGTATCCGATCGCCCCCGGGTGCATCCCGACCCGGCCGCGGAGGGTGGTCCCCTCCCCGCCCGGCTCCAGCACCCCGATGAGGACGGTCTGAAACGAGTTCTGGCCGGTGAGCCGCTTGTGAAGGCGGACGCGGCTGCCGGACACCCGGCCCAGCACCGGCCGGGACCCGGGGGCCGGGGCCAGCCACGGTCCGCGCGCATAGCTGGGCAAGTTGCGTGAGTTTGCGCGTGGGGCGTCCCTGTTCTACACCTTGAGCCGTGGTAGCGTTCACGGTGTCGCGAGCGTGGCTCGGACGGTGGTGCTGCCCGTCCGTTGCCGCGTGTGACCATGACGACCCGCGTCGCGAATGTCGAATCGATTGGCTCCTACTTCGAGTCCCTGTCCGACCCACGCCACACCCGCAACCGCAAGCACCGGCTCATCGACATCGTGGTGATCGCCGTGTGCGGCCTGGTGTGCGGGTGTGATGGCCCGACCGCCATCCACCGCTGGGCCGCCAATCGCCGGGAGTGGCTCGACGGGTTCCTCCCGCTCCCCAACGGCATCCCCTCACGCGACTGCATCCGCCGGGTGCTCATCGCCCTTCAGCCCGAGGCGTTTCAGCGGTGCTTCCGGGATTGGATCGCCGACGCCCCGGAGCCCGACGGGACCGGTCCGTCCCGCCTGATCGCGATTGACGGCAAGACGTGCCGGCGGTCCCACGACGCGGCCCACGGGTTGGGGCCGCTGCACATCGTCCGCGCGTGGGCGAGCGAGCACGGGGTCGCCTCGGGCCAAGTGGCGACCGAGGAGAAGTCCAACGAGATCACCGCCATTCCCCTCCTGCTGAAGCAGATCGAACTCGCCCAGGCGGTGGTCACGATCGACGCGATGGGGTGCCAGAAGGAGATCGCCCGGGACATCGTGGCGGGCGGCGGAGACTTCGTGATCGCCGTGAAGGACAACCAACCGAAGCTGTCCGAGGCCATCGGGGCGGTCGTCGAGAGGCACCTGGGCGGCGAGCGGGAAGCCCTCCGGCACCGGACCCACGAGACCCAGGAGCGCGGGCACGGTCGGCGTGACGAGCGCTCCTACTTCGTCGCCCGGGTGCCGGCGGATTTCGCGGCCAAGGGGGAGTGGCCGTGGATCACGGCCATCGGCACGGCGGTGCGGATCACCACGCACGCCGATGGAACCCAGAGTGACGAGGTGCGGTTCGACATGCTCAGCCGGTTCTTGAGCGGCCAGCGGTTCGGGGAGGCAGTTCGTGGGCACTGGGGGATCGGGTCGATGCACTGGGTTCTGGACGTGACGTTCCGCGAGGACGACAGCCGGATTCGGGAGCGGACGCTGGCCAACAACCTGAGCTGGCTGAGGCGATTCGCCGTAACCCTACTGAAGCATCACCCCATCAAGGACAGCATCCGGGGCAAGATGATCCGGTGCCTGATGAACACGCAATTCCTCACCGAAGTTCTGAGCCCGCAATGAGCTGAATACGCGCTGACCGTGCGGGGCCAGCCCCTCGGGGTCGATGGCGGCGAGGAGCCGAGCCGCACACTCGTCGGGGGACAGCGGCGACAGCAGTTCGATCACCCGCACCGCACACCTCCGGGGCCGAACGCCTTGCTCACCTGCCCGAAACCGCGCCAGCGGTGAGGGTCAGGTGCAGCAGCGGGTTAGGCATTTTCGCTCGTCCCATCGCTAGAGCGATCGTCTTCGCCACACCAAAGGCCTCTGGCGAAGTCGTAACTATTCTGGCGCATGACCATAATATCACTGCGGCATACGAACGACAGTTCGATGCCGCCGCGACACCAACTCTGGGCAACACCAGCCACCTGTTGCGAAGTTGCAACTCTTGAGGCGTTCGCATGGCCAGCCACCGCGGCAGCAGCACTCCTGATCGGTGCCGCCGCGACACCAGCTCTGGGAAGGTTCGGACGGAAAGAATCTGTTGATGGGTCCAGCAGATATATCCCGTGAGGGTATCCCAGGTTTCATCGGGGTATTTAGTTAGGAAGTTCGGAAGGATCGGGTTCGGTGCTTCTATCGACTCTCGGATACAGCAGGCCAGCATCTCATTGATGCGGCGGTTGCCGTCATGGAGCCTTGTTTGGATTGCGAAATACTCTCCGATAGACTACGCATTTCGGAACGGATTTCTTCAATTCCGCAATCACGTCGTCCGTGATTGTAAGTTCAGGAACGGTGAGCCTGGCCAATAGTTTGAGGGGCGCCAGTTGTTTAAGGCCCGCATCCGTAATTTTTGTTCCTCCAAGATCGAGCTCATTCAACTTCTTCAGTAATAAAAGGTCGTTTACACAGGCGTCAGTCACACCGGTATCCGAAAGATCGAGGAAGGTCAGATTCTTCAGCGCTCCGAGATTTCTAACCCCGGAATCAGTCAACTGGATGCCGCTCAAATCCAACCCGGTTAATCCGGTTAGTGAGCTAAGTTCTTTGAGGCCAGCACCCGTCACCTTGGTGCCATCGAGACTGATATAGCGTAATTCCTTAAGTTTCAGGAGTTCCTTAATCCCAGCATCTGTTACCTTCGTATCCGCAATACCGAGATCTTTCAGACTCTTGAGCAAAACTAGACTCTTCAAGCCCTTGTCAGTCACATTTGTGCCAGTGAGATAGAGGGACGTGAGCTTTTTGAGCGAAACAAACTCCTTAAGCCCCTCGTTCGTCACTTGTGTTAATCCAATGTTAAGAGAGAGGAGGTCATCCACTTTCACCTGTGCAAGCAGCGGCACAAGATTTTTAAGGTCGGCATCAGTTGTCTTGGTTTGAAGAAGTATTATGTATAATCTTGAATGTCCAGGCGTGTTCTCTACCCGGCTAATATAGCCGCCAAGCTTTTTCACGGCTGCTTCTACTCGATCGTCGGCCTCATCTCCGATAGCTCTATCAGAAAGGTTCAATGCCATTGCCAACGCGAACGTCCATTTCATGTTTCGCATATGCCGATCCTCGAAAAGGGCTTCCTTGAAGATCGCCCGTGTAGCGAAGCGACCAAAGTAGAGGACAAAATTATTCACCCGGCCAAATCCCATAAGGCCCACTGGCACGGTGCGGCAGCACCACTTGGCCGGATGCCTAGGTCCTGTTGACGATCGAAGTCCGTTTGAGTCGTTTGAGTCGGATGAAACCGAGGGCTAAGTGAATCACTCCGAGGAAGGTCTGTTTGAGTTTCTCGTACCGGGTGGCCACCCGGCGGAACTGC
>JAQGHQ010000425.1 GCA_028288765.1 Gemmataceae bacterium
CACCAACCCGGCCCAGGTGAAGACGTACATGGACCGGCGGAACCGCGAGGACATGCGCCGCAAGCCGAAGGAGGGGGAGGCCAAGGCGACCCCGTCGCTGCTCATCGTCCGGGCCGACAAGGAGTGCCCGTTCGAGAAGGTGTACGCGGTGATGAAGGCGTGCCGCATGGCCGGGTACGAGCGGGCCCAGCTCCGCGCCATCCGGTTCGGCGGCAAGATCGAATAGGGGACTTGGGGATAGGGAGAGTGTGGGACCGGGGGACTTTGGGACACAGAGAAACCCCGAGCTGTGAGTCGGTCCCTGAGTCCCCCGGTCCCCAAGTCCCTCGGTCTTCTGGTCCCAAAGTCCCAAAGTCCCAAAGTCCCCCGGTCCCACGGTCCTCAAAATGGCCGGCAAGCACAAGAACGCGACCGAGGACGTCTCGGTCGAGCTCCCGATCACGCCGATGCTCGACATGAGCTTCCAGCTCATGGCGTTCTTCATCTTCACCTTCCGCCCCGCCCCGACCGAGGGTCAGCTCGCCCTGGCGCTGCCCAAGGAGGGCACCAGTTCGATGACCGATTTCCGCGCCGACGACCAGCCCGTGCGATTCGTCGTCCGAGTCGAGTCCGCTCGCAACGGGACGATTGCGAAGATGTGGCTACTCGAACCGGGTGCGGCCGACCCGAGGCCACTCGACCTGGGTGAGGACGTGAAGCGGTACCGGGCGGAGCTCAGGTCGCGGTTCGAGGAGCTCAAAGGCGGGCGCGGCAAGTTGACCCTGGAAATCGATGACGGGTTGCTCCAGGAGTATGTGGTCAACCTGTACGATGTAGCGAGGGGGATCGGGTTCGAGGAGATCGCCCCCGTACCGCTCAACCCCAGGAGATGGTGAGTTTTGTAGCACCCGGACCGCCCGGGTGACGAGCTGGTGGGCCGGATTACCCTCTTCCGCACTCGCCGCAATGAACACGGCCGGCACAGCCGGCCCTACGAGATGGGCAACCCCCATCACCCGAAAAAGTTTCGCCCTGCGGCGGGAACTTCCGCCCCGATCGCCCGTCCAAGGTTGTGGAGGGAATCTGCATGTCCGATCGGCCCACTCCCGTCTCACACCCTCACCGTACGACCCGCGCCGCCCTCGTGGCCGGGCTGGTCGCGGTCGGATGCGCGATGCTGACCGGGCCGGCCGTGGGCTCCGCCGCCCAACCCACGGCAAATCCCCCCGGCGAGCTGGGCACGGTCGACGAACGCCCGCCGCTTCCGCCGGAACAGCCGAAGCTCCCGCCGGTTCGGGCGAAATACCGGGTTCCCGATCAGGACCGGGCGATGTTCCTCGGGTACAAGGACCCGAAGACCGGGACGGTCACGGGCGGGATCGAGGACGAGAAGCCGCTCGCGTCCGAGAAGCAGAACCAGGACGAGTACAACGCCTGGACCGAGGTGGTGCGGCACGCCCGCCAGTTCACGGCCGCCGAACTCGCCGAACACGGGGTTCGCGATCTGACCCCAGACGATCTGACGTTCCCCTCGGTCCGAAAGTACTCCCGCCTCGAACTCGTCCGGTTCGACGGCCAGCTGATGAAGGCGCGGCGGGTGCGGGCGACGAAGGCCCTTGAGGCGATCGGGCTGGAGGAGGTGTACGAGGGCTGGCTGCTGCCGCCGGACGAGCCCCCGGGGAACGCCCTCTGTGTCGTGTTCACCGACTGGCCCGCCGACCTCCCCGCCCCGCCGGAGATTCTTCCCGGGCACATGGGCGGGGAGTCGGTTACGATTGATAAGTGGGTGGCGTTCGGCGGCTACTTCTTCAAGCTGATGCTGTACCCGGGGCCGGGGGCCGACCCGAACGACCCGCGCGGGGCGGGGTGGTCGAAGGCCGCGCTCCTGGCCGGCCGCTCGGTTACGCTATTGCCCGGCCCGCCGCCCGCCGCGACCTCGATCGCACTCGACAAGAACTTGCGGGTCTTCAAGCTGATCCGGGACAACACCCCGTCCGGCCGGACCCAGAGCACGTGGGAGGAACTGGCAGCCTGGAACCGGGTTGTACTGCACGCCCGGAAGTTTACCCCGGAGGACCTGGAGACCGCCGCCAACCACGACCTGAAGTTCGCCGACCTGTACGAGCCACACCGAACGGACTACAAGCTCGACCTGGTTTCCTTCCAGGGCCGGTTGATCCGACTCAAAAAGGGTGAACCTACCCAGCGGTTGACCGAGGCCGGGGTCTCCGCCTGGTACGAGGGCTGGCTGGTCCCGGACGGGGAACCCCGGGGCAACCCGGTGTGCATCGTGTTCACCGACCTCCCGCCCGGGCTGGTACCGAAGCCCCTGATGAACGTGCCGGTGTCGTTCGCCGGGTATTCGTTCAAGCTCCTCCAGTACGAGTCCGGGGAGCAGAAGAAGGACGACCCGTCGAAGCACGTGTGGAAGGGGGCCCCGCTCCTGATCGGCCGGTCGGTCATCATCCGCGGGACCGAGGACGCGGACGGCCCGTCGACGTGGGCCTCCTGGTTCGTCCCGGCGATCGTCGGCGGGCTCCTGCTGCTCATCGGGACTGCCCTGACGATGAGCTGGTGGTTCCGCCAGGGGGACCGCAGGGCCCGCGATGAGATCGACGCGACCCGGGGTAAGAACCCGTTCGCCGAAAATTCGATGTGATTTCCCGACGTGCGCCCGCGACCCGGGCCTCAGTTTCCGACCCGAGATCCCGTGCCACCCGCCCGCCGCGGGGACCGTGACAAGGAGAAGCTCGTGAGCTCACCGAAGCCGCCGACCCCCGTCCCGGCCCCGGCCGACAACGGCCGCCCGGCCAAGTCCACCGGGGCGGCGGTCATCCGCCGGCTGGACGGGATGGAGGAGACGACCCATGAACGGCTGATCAAGAAGCACGTTCCCGCCTGGGTGGTCAGCGGGGCCGTCCACCTCACCGACAACACCCTCGCCTGGCTGGTCTTCGGGAACCGGTCGACCGAGGCCACACCGGTCGAGAAGGTCCTGGCCACCACGGTCGAGAAAGAGCCGGAAAACCCGGACAAGGACCTGACGAACGAGGACCCGGGGCTCGAATCGAGCGTCGCCTCCGCCGTCCCCGAGCTCGACAAGATCGCCGAGAAGACGGTCGACGCGATCGTGACCGACGACCCGATCGGGGTGCCGGACGCCAGGTCCGAGGACTCGGCCGCGCTCAAGGACCCCGGAGTCCCGTCGGTGGACAACACCACCGCCGGGGCCGCCGGGGACACCGGCCTCGCCATGTCGGGGACCGGCGGGGCCAACGGCCAGACGAGCGCGTCGCTGTCGGGCCGGAGCGGGGCGACCAAGAGCAAGCTCCTGCGGGAAGGCGGCGGGAACGAGGAGAGCGAGCGGGCCGTGGCCCGCGGGCTGGCGTGGCTGTCCCGCCAGCAGAAGCAGAACGGGAGCTGGGCGTTCGACGGGTCGTCGAGCGACGACACGATCGCCGCGACCGGGATGGCCCTCCTCCCGTTCCTCGCCGCCGGGGAGACCCACAAGACCGGGAAGAAGTACGCCCAGACGGTGGACCGCGGGCTGAAGTACCTGATCGCCAACCTGAACTCGGCCGGGAAGTTCAACGGGAAGGGCGTCACCATGTACTCCCAGGGGATCGCCACGATCGCCCTGTGCGAGGCGTACGGGATGACCAAGGACAAGGGGTTCCTCCTCCGCCCGGCCCAGGCCGCGGTCAGCTTCATCGCGTCGAACC
>JAQGHQ010000432.1 GCA_028288765.1 Gemmataceae bacterium
AGCGGACCACTTTGAGCACCCCGAAGCCGACAGGGAGCCGGCAAGAGTTGGTCAGAACGTGAACACCATCTCGACGAACCCGTCGAGGAGGGGCGGGACCTTCGCGTCCTTCTTGTTGTACAGCTCCCGGAACCCGCCCCCGGGCAGGAGCATCCCCAGCCCGCCCATCAGGATCGCGTTGTTGTTCAGCCGCGGCCGGTACTCGAACCCGCTGCTCACGTCCAGCCCGATGTCCCGGTCGATCTTCCCCTGGAACAGGAAGGTCGAGAGCGAGGCCGTCTTGTCGAACCACAGGTAGTTCGCGTTGTTTACCAGCCGGAGCCGCGGGGTGATGTCGAAGTCCACCCCCGCGTTCGCCAGCCACAGCCCCGGGTTCACGAAGTTGCTCTGCCCCTGGATCCGGCTCGACCGGAGGTCCGCGTACAGGCTCTGGTCGTTCGTCAGCCCGACCCCGAACAGCGGGATGCGGTTCCGCCGGAAGTAGCTGAACTCGCCCCCGAAGTTCGTCTGGTCCAGGATGCCGTCGAACCCGGTCGCCCGGCCGTTGTTCGGGTTCCCGTCGCCGGACTGGTAGAACCCCGCCACCCGGAACCGGACCCAATCCCGGTCGTACGACAGCTCCAGGGCCGCCATCTGGGCCGAGATCGACTGGGGGGTGCCGGCGAGCGGGTTCATGCTGTCCCGCCCGAGCACCCAGTAGAACGCGTGCGAGATGTTGAACCGGTCGATGTGCCCGTCCCCGGCGAACCCCAGGTAGTACGCCTCCACCCGGTGCGGCTGGAACACCCCGACCGGGTCCGGGCGGACCAGGAACCCGTTGTTGTCGAACTTCAGGCTCGGGGCGTCGTTGTTGTAATGGAAGCTCCCCTGGACGGTGTACCCGGGGAACAGGAAGTCCTGCCGGTACACGTTCGCGATCACGATGTTCTGGTCCCGGTCGCGGAACGTGTTCAGCTGGCTGTTCGTGTCCTTCTCCTGCTGCCGGAAGTACGCCAGGTTGTACTGGGTCCGGTTCCCGTCCAGGTTCCCGAAGACCCGCACCCCCCGGTTCGTGTCGCTGAAGATGAACCCCCGGAAATCGCTGACGAACGGCTGCGACCCGACCCGGACCGAGACGAAGTCGTACTCCGGGCTGAGGTCCGCCAGCTTGTACTCGGCGAACCACTCCTGGAGGGTCGTCCAGGTGCGGTTCCGGATCGTCCCGCGGGTGACGTCCGGGCTGACCACCGCGAGTTCCTGTACGCTCAGCACGTTCACGTTCGTCGCCGGGGTCAACTTGACCCGCCAGTCGACCGGTTTGAACGCCGCGTCGCCGTGGAACAGGTCGAACGACAGGGTGTACAGCTCGGAGTGGAAGAACTGGCCCGACCGGCCGAAGAAGTCGGTGGTGAAGGGCCGGGCGGTGCTCTCGAACGGGGTGGTCGCGGTCGGGATGTTCCGCCCGTCGTACAGATGGACCGCGGTCCCGGTGACGTTCAGGAAGGTGTGCTGCCCGATGATCGGGTAGTCGCCTTTCAACACGTTCTGGTTGTACGGGTCGAACCACCGGCCGAGCTTGTACGGGTAATCGAACACCGCCGGCCGGCCCTGCCCGTACCGGTCCCAGTCCGGGAACCCGATCCGCCACCGGTCCTCGACCGTGTCGTACTCGTCGTTCCGCCCGGACCGCGGGATGACCCCGCTCGGACCGGCGAACCCGAGGGGCGGGTCGTACACGTACGCGGCGAGTGAGATCGGCCTGTCATCGGCCGGCGGGGCGGTTGGGGGGAGCGGCTTTTGTGGGTCGAGGAGCCGGTCGAGCGGGTCTCGGGTGGTGTCGCGGGGCGGAGAAGCGTCGGGGCGCGCGGCGACCGCCGGCAGCTCCTGAGCCGTAGCCGGCGTCGTTCCCCGCCAGGAGGCCGTGAGGACCAGCGCGCACACCCAGGCGGCGTGGCGGGCGCGGCCACTCCGTACCATCAGACCTCCCGGCTCCGTTGTCGAGTCGGGCCAGCCGCGGCCGATCGCCTGGCGCAGCTGGTGACACTCTGATTCGAGGGACCGAACTCTCAATCGGTCGGAGCGGTGATCGAGATTGAGGAGAATATCGGTCCTGCCGGTCGGGGGAGGTGGGCAGGATGGGAGACCGGCCCCGGACACTGTCCTGGACACGCCTTGAGGCCGATCCCGAACATTCCTCACCCCGGCTGTGAACCCTTGCCGATAAATCCGAATGCGCGGGGGAGTTCCCGGCGTATTCCATCGGCCAGGGGAGGGCCGTCGATGCCTGCTCGCCGCCAGGGCCCTGCCACGCTCCGGCCCGTTGGCCTGACCTGCGAGCAGCTCGAACTCCGCGAGATGCCGGCCGTCACGTCCGCCCTTGCGGGCGGGATTCTCACCGTGACCGACCCCGCGAGCGGGGACCGCATCCGGATCTACGCGGACGGGGCCGATCTCGTCGTGCTCGACGGGACGGCCGTAGCCGGCCGGTTCGCTTCCGCGGCCGTGACCGCCATTACCGTAACCGCCACGGGCGGGAACGACACGGTGATCGTGGCCGGGGCGGTCACCCAGCCGGTCAGCCTCACCGGCGGGGGCGCGAACAACAAGCTGGTCGCCGGAAGTGGACCGACGGTACTGACCGGCGGCCCCGGTAACGACGCCCTCTTCGGCGGGCTCGGGCCGGACACGTTCAACGGCGGGGGCGGGCGGAACGCTCTCTACAAGGTGAAGCCCGCGGACGTGGTGTTCCCCAACCCGGGGGATGTGGTGCTGGCCGAGGCCGACCCGGCGGGGACCGGCGGCCCGCAGGCGACCCTCACGGCGGCCGACGTGACCGCCCTGCTCGCCCGGGCCGCAGCCGCTTCCGCCAGCACCGACGCGATCATCGCGATCACCGACCGGAACGGCCGGATCCTCGGGGTCCGGGTCGAGAGCGGGGTCGACCCGGCGATCACCGGGAGCACCGCGAACCTGGTGTTCGCGGTCGACGGGGCCGTATCCCTCGCCCGGACCGGGGCGTTCTTCGGGAACAACCAGGCCCCGCTCACCTCCCGGACCGTGCAGTTCATCAGCCAGTCCACGATCACCCAGCGGGAGGTGAATTCGAACCCGGCCATCACCGACCCGAACTCGACCGTCGCCGGCCCGGGGTTCGTGGCCCCGGTCGGGGTCGGCGGCCACTTCCCACCCGGGATCGCCCTCACCCCGCAGGTCGACCTGTCCCAGATCGAGCAAACCAACCGGGACGCGTCCTCGATCGGCGGCGTCGCCCTCGCCGGCCGGTTCAACATCGACCCGGCCTTCGTCCCCGCCGGCCACACCCTGTTCGCCCCGGACTCGTACGGGGTCGTCTCGGGTCTGATGCCGGGCGCGCGGAACCGCGGGATCGCCACCCTGCCGGGCGGCATCCCGATCGTCAAGAACGGGGAGGTGGTCGGCGGGATCGGGGTGTTCTTCCCGGGCAAGACCGGGTACGCGACCGAGGAGAACTCGGCCCTGAGTCAGACCTACGACCCGACCAAACCGGACCGGTCGCTGGAGGCCGAGTGGATGGCGTTCGCGGCGGTCGGCGGGAACGCCGCGGGGGGGGGACCGTTCCCCGACCCGGTGGGCCCGCTCGGCGGGGTGGCCCTCCCGGCCGGGATCAGTGGCCTCCCGTCCGGCCGGATCGACCTGGTCGGGATCACCCTCCCGCTCGTCGGCCCCGGCAACCCGCAGAACGGGTTGCAGGCGATCATGGCCGAGGCCGCCGCGGTCGGCCGGGGCAACCCGTTCGAGGGGACGAACATCCGGGTCGACACCGCGGGGGATACCGTCCTCGCCGGGCTCCCGGTGCCCGACGGGTGGCTCGTCACCCCGCACGCCGGGGTCGGGATCACCCAGCAGCAGGTCGAGCAGATCATCACCCAGGGGATCAATCAGGCGAACCTGACCCGGGCGGCGATCCGGCTGCCGGCCGGCAGTCGGGGGAAGTTCGTGTACGCCGTCACCGACCTTCAGGGCAATGTGGTCGGGCTGTACCGCGACCCGGACGCGACCGTGTTCTCGATCGACGTGGCGGTGGCGAAAGCCCGGAACGTGGCGTACTACGACAACCCGGCGCAGCTGCAGCCGATCGACCAGATCCCCGGCGTCCCGGCCGGGACGGCGCTGACCGCCCGGACGTTCCGATACCTCGGCCTTCCGACGTTCCCGGAAGGGATCGACGGGACGCCGCCGGGGCCGTTCTCGATCCTGAACGACGGCGGGGCGAACCCGCAGAACGGGTTGCAGGTCGGGGCCCCGCTGCCGGCGTCGGCGTTCCAGAGCGTCGTCGGGTACGCCGCGTTCCACCCGGACGCCAACTTCCGCGACCCGTTCAACCCGCTGAACCAGAACGGGATCGTCTTCTTCCCCGGCAGCTCTCCGCTGTACGGGCTCACGTCCGCCCTGATCGGCGGGTTCGGGGTGAGCGGCGACGGGGTCGACCAGGACGACGTGGTCACCGTCGCCGGGGAGACGGGGTTCGGGACCCCGCCGACCGTCTTGCGGGCGGACCAGGTCTTCGTCCGCGGCGTGCGACTGCCGTACCAGAAGTTCGACCGCAACCCCGAGGGGTGAGCGGGCGAGGAGATGGCTCATGAAGCTCACCGCCTGGGCCACCCCGGTAGCGTGGTGCCTGTTCGCGTCCACAGCGCCGGCCCAGGACGGGACCCGGTTCGCCGAACGAACGCCGCTCCCACACCTTCCTCCCGCGCACACAATGGAGCGGGCCGGCAACCCGCAGACCGTGGCGCGGTGGGCGATCCCCGGGGGCACGCGGTCCGAGACGGGTGGGTACGTCGGGGGCGGGAGTCTGCGCGGCAATCGCATCTTCGCGACTGGACCGGGGGCGGTAACCGGGCCGGCGGCGGGCGGGACGTTCGGGTGGGACTTTGTCGGTTTGCGAGGACGATCGGGACGTGTGTTCCTGGCTCCCTCCGCGGACCCATCGGCCGGGTCGATGATCGGCCGGAACTACCGGACCGATGGCCCGCAGTACATCCCGGACGTCGTTTCCCTCCGCCCGTTCCGGCGGGCGGTGCTGGAGAAGAAAGAGGCGATGGCGGAGCGGAAGTGAGTCCAGGGCTCACCACTGGGGCCCCAGGGCTCACGCCCTGGGCTACTCTCTGCCGCCCCGTTGGGGCGGGAAAATCCACGTCAGAACCAGTAGCTCAGGTACGCGATGCCCTCCACGCTCCAGGCCCGCGGGCCGGCGACCGGGACGGCGACCGCGGTGCTGAGCACCGCCCGGTTGAACCGGAAGTGGGCCCCGGAGGTCACGTTCACCTGGTCCTGGAGGAACACCGCGTCCGTGGGGCTCCGGTGGGTCAGCGGGGTCCAGACGTGGACCTCGGCGATCGGCGTGATCCCGGTGAGCAGACGGTCGGTCGGCGCCCGGTAGAGCCAGTACCCGACCCCCAAGCTGTTCCCGAGCACCGTCGGGTCGCGGCCGTCGGACGGGGCGATCAGGTTCGTGATCCCCTGGACGTAAGCCCGGTCGAACGTTGTCACGAACCCGCCCCAGGGCTGGAACAGCCAGGAGTGCGGGGCCCGCGAGCCGTCCGGCAGGATCGCCGTTCCGCCTCCGGTTGGGGCGGTCACGGCGAACCCGGCGGTAACCGCGTCGCCGGTCGTCCGGTTGTTCCACATCGCGTACTTGAACAGGACCGTCAGGTCGCCGACCTGCTGGGACCCGAGCCCGACCGGGCCGTACTGCTGGACGTACGGCAGCCGGATCCCCACCGACGCGTCGCCGCCGAGGACCGTCTTCTCGAACCCGGCCGTCTGCCGCTGGAGGTCGCTCCCCCCGGTCGCCGGGTTCAGCGCCGCGCCCACGTTCGAGTAGAAATTATATCCAACGTAAGCCTGATCGATCGGCCGGGGGTTCCCGTTCTCGACGACGCTCACCCCGTTGTACCGGCCGGCGAGCGGGATCCGGACGACCTGTTGCACCGGCACCCGGGTCTGGCCGACGACCGGGGTGTTGACCACCACCGGCACGTTGGTGATCACCGTCGTCGGCGCACCCGGCTGGCCGGTCGCTCCGATGGGGCCGGGGACGGTCGTGACCTGCTGGGTGAACCCGACCACCTGCTGACTGACCCCGAGCACGGTCGGGACGGTGGTGAACCCGGTGACGACCGTCCGGTTGAAGAAGATCCCCGGGAAGTCGCCGGCGAAGTTCTCGTTGAACGTCCGGGCGGCCTGGCCCCCGGCCTCCGTCGCCTGGGCGAACGGGTCGCGCTGGCCGGGGGCGGCCGGGTTCGGGGCGGCCGGGTCGGGCCGCGGCATCCCCGTCATCGGGTCGGTGGCCGACGGGGGAGTGCCGGGCGCAACCCAGGGGGGGAGCTGGGACGGGTAAGGAGTGAGGGGCGGGCAGCACGGGGGGGCGGCCGAAGGGCGCGGCCCAGTCCCGACCGGGACGATTGAGTCGTCTGCCCGCCCCACCTGTGCCGCGGCCGTCACGCCTACAAATACGTACGCCATCACGCGCCGCATGGGACGCTCCTTGTCCCGTCGGGTCCAAAAGTCCGGTGACCCCACTTTATCGGCTTGACGCATCTTCCCGATTCATTCGATTCTGACGCCGAATCGCTATTCCCCTCATCTCCCGGTCCAGACCTTGCACCCCCGGCTACGGCTTCTTCCGGGTCACCGTGAGGGGGACGACCTTCCGGACCGCCCGGGCCGGGTCGAACCCGCCGGCCGGGGCGTCGAACACGAACCGCCAGACCGGGGCCTGATTGTTCTTGCAGTCCGCGGCGTCCGCGTGGCGGCTGCGGACGATCGTCGGGACCGGCACCTCGCCCTCGGCCGCGACGAGCACGAAGTGCTCGGTCGCGGACTCGGCACCGGTCAGGATGCTGGCGATCACGAACGGCTTGGCCGGGGGCGAGCCGAGCGACCGCGGCTCGTCCCGCTTTAACACGGTCCCCCCGTCGACCGGCTGAATCCGCACGTCGCCGGTGGCGAGGACGGTCAGCAGGACGAACCGGACCTCGCGGTCGGCGACCACCCGCAGCTTGAACGCCTCGCCGACGCCGACCTCGGATGTGGGCCGGGAGTCGGAACGGATGACTTCGACCTTCAGACCGAACGGGGCGGGGTCGGCGGCGGCGTCGCCGGCGTACCACGCGGTCAGCGGGGCGCGCCCCCGCGCCGGCTCGGGCCCGACGAACGGGCGGACCCGCGGTCCGCACGGCGGCGGGCCGGCTTTCTTCGTCGTCCGGCCGAGGTCCACGAGGCTCTTCAGGTCGGCGGCCAGAGGGGCGGTCGGCGCGAGTGCCTCACCGACCCAGTCCGCCCGGAGGAACGGGACCGGGCGGAGCTGTTTCGCGGCCCCGAGGAACGACTGTAGCCGCCCGGCGAGCGGGTCTTTCTCAGGAACGGCCGGGGCGTGCGGGTAGTCGAGCAGGAGCAGATCGAACGGGACCATCGGGTACGCATCCGGCCGCGGCTGCCCTTTCTCGATCCGGTCGAAGAGGTCGGGGGTATCCCACCCCAGGGCGCGTATGTCGAGCCGAAACAGCGTGGCGGTGTCGTCCACCGGGTCGGGGGAGACCGACTTCCCGGACGCGGCCAGGAGCGCCCGCTGGAGCTGGCCCTCGACGGCCTTGAGGTCCGGCACCAGCTGGTCGTCCCGGACGAGGTGGGCCAGAGACAGATACCGCAGGTGCGGGACCGCGGCGGGGTCCTGCCGGTCGAGGTCGTCGAGCATGACCGCCAGGGTCGTGCGGTCGTCGAACGCCCGGGGATAGCTCGGGGCCCGGGCGGCGGCCCACACCTTAAGCGTGGCGACCTCCTCCGGGGTGGGCCGCTCGCGCCCGCCGGGCGGCATCGAGCCGTCTTCGATGAACTCGATCACCTGCGACCGGGGCGGGGCGTCGAGGTTGACGAACGGGACGGGCCGGCCCTTGGCGACGAGCTGGTTGTGGTCGAGGACGGAGAGCTGGGAACGGGTGGGTGCGTCGCCGTGGCACTCCCCGCAGTACTTCCGGAGGACGGCGCGGGCCTTAATCGCCAGGTCACCCTTCTGCCGGCGGGTGAGAGGGGCCGGGTCGTCGCCCCGGGCGGCCGGGGCGGCAACCGCGACGAGTCCGAGGAGCAGGGCGAACCGAGTTGAACGGGGCATGACTTTGCCAGGGGAGTCGGATCGGAGATTCTTGGGTGTGGGTTATCCATTTCTCAGTTCTTCTTCGGCCCGAAGTACCGCAGGCTGACGTCGGCGACGGGCGTGTCGGTCGTCGGGGTGAAGTACACGCTTTCCGTGTCGAACCGCTCCGCGGTCCCGCCCTTGACCACGTACCCGCGGGCCCCGTCGGCGCCCTTCGCCCGGCCGCGGAGGTCCGCCTGGAGGGCCTTCAGGGACTGCGGCTTCACACCCGCCGGGCGGGTCGTCCCGCGGGTCCGGGCGATCGCCATCAGGGCGCCCGCCTTCCCGTCGCCCACGATCTCGCGGTCGTCGGCCGGGGGCGTCGAGGTGGTCATCCCGTGGTACGCCACCAGCCGGAACGTGCCGGCGTGCGGTCCGTAGGACACCGCGTCCGGCCCGGCGTCCTCCGGCCGCACGACCTTGAACGGGACCACCATGTTCGGGCCCATCTGGAACCCGCGAACGGTCACCGCCGCCCCGGCCGGGAGCACCCACTTGCGGCACACCGCCGGCGCCACCCGCTCCTGGTACAGTGTGTTCTCGCCGTTCACGAGCAGGACGACCGCGTACGTTCCCGGGCCGGGGTTGGTCAGCTCGAATTCGAGTCTGTCGTCGTCCCCCGGCTCCGGGACCGTGGTCCCGCGCACCTTCGCCGGCTTACCGTTGTACAGGACCTTCCACTTCACCGGGCAGTCGGCGAGGACGTCGACCGGGGTTTCCGGGTTCGTCTCCGGGGCGGCGGCCCGGACGGCTCCCTCGACCGCCTCCGTCCGCCGGACCGCGGCGCTCGGCGGCGGCTCGCCCGCGATCAACGCCTTCTGCCGGGTCGGGGCGAGGGTGTAGCTGAACCCGGCTTGGGCGAGCGTTTCCACGTCGGTCGCGGCCGTGATCTCACCCGGCAGGTCCTCCACATCCCCGGTCTTGTCGAACACCTGGAGCCGGATCGTCATCCGCTTCAGGTCGTCGGACAGCGTGACCAGCCCGGTGACGAATCCGCTCGGCTCGACCTTGTCGCGGCTCCAGGCGAGGTCGTACTTGCGGGCGAAGAACGCCTTCCGCCCGGCCGCGGTCAAGTGGTTGGCGGAGGTCATCTTTTCCCGGTCGACGAACTCGCTCGCCTTGTCGATGATCCCGAACCGCTCGTCGGTGTTGGCCAGGATCAGGGCGACTTCGGTCTTGTTCGCCAGGCTCAGGTTCAGGTCGCCGGCGTCGTCCCGCGCCGGCCCGTCGCCGTGGCGGACGACGAACTTCAACACGCCGACGTTCGCGAACCCCTTCTTCTTGAGGTGGGCGAGGACGGCCGGGGCCTTGTCCTGGAGGCCGGCGGCGAGCGGGTCTCCGTCGGCCCGGGCGGCGGGAACGATCAGTGCCAGCACGAAAGCGGCGGCGATGATGCGGATCGGCGACATGACGGGCTCCGAATGGCTAACGGGTGTCTGAAGTGCTATTCGTTTTCGCGACGGCCCCCGGACACAAAATTCCGACACGCCATTTGTGAAGGAAATGTGAACATTGGCTTCGTTCCGCAGAATCGGCCCCCACCCGGCGGACCGGACTGGGACGGTTGCCACCTTGGGCGGATTCTCCGCCGCGGATTGGGTTCGGTCCGCAGAAATGACCCCCCGATATCTCCCGGCCGAAGCGGAGAACACACCTGAATCGTGAAGGAACGATGAACATTGGGTCCGTTCTGTAAACCGGCATCTCCCGCCCGGCCGCTTGTACCTCTCGCGAGGCGGGCAATTATGAGAATTGGGTTCGTTCCGCAGAACGGACCCTCCCAACAGACAGGTGCAAGCTTGGATCACTTCTTGGCCGTTGCCTCGATTCGTTCCGGGGCTGATGCCCTTCCAGTTAATCGGCCTCCAATGGCACCGATCAAGAGCATACAGATGCAAGCGAGGGTGCTCGGTTGAAATCGTGGGTTTTGTAGGGTGGGTCGAGTCGTCGAGGCCCACCG
>JAQGHQ010000441.1 GCA_028288765.1 Gemmataceae bacterium
CCCGACACCCCCCGCCAACCAACACACCCCCGGCGGCCGATACCCCCGCCGACCAACAGCCGCCCGCCGCCGGCCCCGCGCTTCGGTCGGTTTCTTGTTCACCCGCTCTCCGGTCCCGGGTATAGTGTGCCCACGTTCACCCCTGGTCCCCCTGTGCCGCCGGGGGCGAGCAGACGGGACCGCCATGCCGTCCACATACCTGAGCCTCTACTACCATCTCGTGTTCGGCACGAAGCACCGCGAGCCGCTCATGGTTCCGCCGTGGCGGGCGGAGATCCACGAGTACTTGGGCGGCACGATCGCCGGGCTCGGCGGCGTACCGCAGGGGGTCGGCGGGGTGGCCGATCACGTTCACCTGCTGGTCGGGTTGCGGGCCACTCACCGCCTGTGTGACGTGGTACAGGAGGTGAAGAAGGCGTCCTCGATGTGGGTCCACCGGCAGATCGGCCTGCCGTCCTTCGCCTGGCAGGAGGGGTACTCGGCTTTCACGGTCAGCCCTACCGTGCGCGGACTCGTTCAGAACTACATCGCCCGTCAGGAGGAGCACCACCGGGTGCGATCCTCCCAGGAAGAACTGGCCGAACTGTTGGCCCAGGCCGGGGCCGAATTCGATCCGAACTGTCTTGATTAGCCCCGGGCGAGCATGCGTGACGGGTGTCGCGCGTCGGTCGGCGGGGGTGTCGCTGCGCTCGACCCCCGGCGGCCGACACACTGGGAAACGCCGTCAGCACGCGTCGCAGTGCCCGCACTTGCCGTTCGGCAGGTCCGCGTCGTCCCCGAAGTACCCGAGCACGGACTTCCACCGACAGCTCCGGCCCTCGGCGTATTCGATGAGCCGGGCCAGCTTCACCGCGTCCCGCTCCTCCCGCTCCCGGTACGCCTGCCCCTCCCGGGCCAGCTGCTCCCGGTCCATCGCCCGGCGGACGAGCTCGTACCGATTGTCCGGCGCGGCCCGCACGACCCCCCGACTCGCGAGCAGGTCGAGACAGACCTTCAGCCGGGCCTTCGGGACCGGGGAGATCGCCTGCACCTCGGCCAGCGTCGGCGGCTCCGGGTGGTCGGCCAGCCGGGCCACGGCGTGGTACGCGTTCACCAGGTCGGCCTCGGCCGGGTACCGCCCCGCCCCGAAGAACCGCTGGAGCTTCCGGTCCGCCGGGTCGTACAGCAGCACCCCGGTCGCCGGCGCCCCGTCCCGCCCGGCCCGGCCGAACTCCTGGTAGAACGCCTCGACCGTGCCGGGCAGGTGGTAGTGAACCACGAACCGGATGTCGGGCTTGTCGATCCCGAGCCCGAACGCGTTCGTGGCGATCATCGCTTTCACCCGGCCGGCCATAAACCGGTCCTGGGCCTCGGCCCGCCGCTTCGCGGACAGCCGGCCGTGGTACACGGCGGCCTCCACTCCACGGTCCTCGAGGAACCCGGCCACCTCCTCCGCGGCCTTCACCGTGGCCGTGTACACGATCCCGGTCTCGTCGGCCCCGGCCAGGGTTTCCAGCAACTTCTCCTGCTTGGCCCGGTCGTCCTCCGCCCGGTGGACGACGAGGGTCAGGTTCGGGCGGTAGAACCCGGTGTGGACCACCTCCGCGTCCGGAATGCCCAGCCGGGTGAGGACGTCGTCGATCACGTCCGCGGTGGCGGTCGCGGTCAGGGCCAGGACCGGCGGGCGGCCGAGGGCGGCGACCGCCTGCCCGAGGGCCAGGTAATCGGGCCGGAAGTCGTGCCCCCACTGGCTGACGCAGTGGGCCTCGTCCACCACGAACAGGTCGATCAGGCACCGGCCGAGCAGTTCGCGGAACGCCGGGCGGGCGAGCTGTTCCGGGGTGGTGTAGACGAACTCGACCCGCCCGGCGGCGATGTCGGCGTCGGCCCGCTCCCGCTCGGCCGGGGTGAGGGTGCTGTTCACCACCGCGACCGACACCCCCCGGGCCCGCAGCGCGTCCGCCTGGTCCTTCATCAGGGCGATGAGCGGGCTGACCACGACCGTCGTCCCCTCCAGCTCCAGGGCGGGCAGCTGGAAGCACAGGCTCTTGCCCGAACCGGTCGGCATGACGATCAGCACGTCCCGGCCTTCCATCGCGCACCGGACCGCTTCCAGCTGCCCGGGCCGGAACCGGCGGAACCCGAAGTGTTCGCGCAGCTTCTCGCGCAAGGCGTGGGGGCTGACAGCCGATGCGGTCATGAACAAACTCCGAGACGAAGGAGAGAAAAACCGGTCCGGGCCGTCGGGCCCCGGCGGACCGCCGCTCCGGCCGCACGATCTCGTATTGGTACGAGCGACTTGGGGGGCCGCAGGTGTTGGACTTGCAAACCCCGGGCCGGTGGCACGGCCGTTGCTCTGGGAAGGGAGCGGAGGTACCGACCATGGCCCGCCCGGCGGTGACGGTGACGGTCCGGAAGACGGTGGTCACCACGGTCCGGGTGACGGTCGCGTCGGTCCTCCCCGCGACGGCCCGGCTGAGCCATGCCAGCGACGGAAAGCCCGGCATCCGCCGGGAACGAACCCGGACCGGGTTCGGCTACCGCGACGCGGCCGGGCACCTCGTCCGGGACCGGGCCACCCTCGCCCGCATCCGGGCACTGGCCATCCCGCCGGCCTGGGAGCGGGTCTGGATCTGCCCGACTGCGAACGGCCACGTCCAGGCGACCGGCCGCGACGCCCGGGGCCGCAAGCAGTACCGCTACCACCCGGCCTGGACCTCGAAACGGGGGGACCAGAAGTTTTCGCGGATGGCCGGGTTCGGCCGAATCCTGCCCCGCATCCGGGCGGCGGTCGAGGCCGACCTCGCCCGCCCCGGCCTGCCCCGCGACAAGGTCCTCGCCGCGGTCGTCAAGCTGCTCGACCAGACACACCTGCGGATCGGGAACCCGGAGTACGTCCGGGCGAACGAGTCGTTCGGGCTCAGCACCCTGCTCGACCGACACGTGTCGTTCCCCGGGGAAAAGATGCGGGTCCGGTTCCGGGGGAAGAGCGGGGTGTGGCACGACCGGACGGTCGGCGACCGGGCCCTCGCCCGGGTCGTCCGTCGGTGCCGCGACCTGCCGGGCCAGGAGCTGTTCCAGTACCTCGACGGGACGGGCCGGCCGCACCCGATCGGGTCGGCGGACGTGAACGGGTACATCCGCCGGGCGGGCGGCGGGGAGTACACGGCGAAGGACTTCCGCACCTGGGCCGGGACCGTGAAGGCGGCCGCGCTGTTCGCGGAACTGCCCTGCCCGGAATCCAAGACCGCGGGCGAGCGGGCTGTGGTCGGGGTGATCAAGCACGTGGCGGCGGACCTCGGGAACACGCCCGCGGTCTGCCGCAAGAGCTACGTCCACCCCGGCGTGATCGAGGCGTTCCTGGGCGGGTCGTTGCCCGCCCCCGCCGGGGGCGGGACGCGGTCGGCCGACGAGAGACGGATATTGCGGGTGCTCGGCGGATGACTCCCGAGATGGAACAAGGATTGCATTGGACCCTCTTTCGCGCGGGCGACCAAGTAGCCGACCCCGCGTCCGTCCGTTGAACTCGTAGACCATCCCCCTACCACTCGAAGGAGCCAGCCCCATGGCCTGGAGCCTCTTCCGTTCCCGTCACTCCCACCGCCGCCCCGCCCCCCGCCGCCCCCGCCTCGGGTGCGAGCTGATGGAAGACCGGGTCGTGCCGGCGACGTCCCTCGACACCGGCCTGCGGTTCGCCGTCGGCGTCCTCGAGAACGGGGCCGCCCACGTCCGGGTCTACGACTCGGCCGGCACCCAGCTCGCCGACGTCGACGTGTCCGACCTCGCCGGGACCGGGCAGCCCGGTATCGCCACCGCCGACGTGACCGGGGACGGCACCGCCGACATCGTCATCGGGTCCGGGGCGGGGGTCGCGAGCCAGGTCCGGGTGCTGGACGGGAAGACCTTCCAGCAGGCGTTCTCCGCCAGCCCGTTCGGCTCGTTCACCGGCGGGGTGAACGTCTCGGCCGGGGACCTGACCGGGGACGGGAAGGCCGAGGTCGTCGCCTCCCCGGACGCGGGGGGCGGGCCCCGGCTGGTGATCTACCGCGGCGGGGACTTCCAGCCGATCGCCAGCTTCATGGGGATGGACGACGCGAACTTCCGGGGCGGGGTCCGGACCGCGGTGGCGGACGTGAACCACGACGGGCACCCGGACCTGGTGGTGGCCGCCGGGCTCGGGGGCGGGCCGCGGGTCGCGATCTTCGACGGGACCACCCCCCTGTCCGGGAGCCCGACGAAGCTGGTGAACGACTTCTTCGCGCTCGACCCGTCCTTGCGGAACGGGGTGTACGTGGCGGCCGGGGACGTGAACGGCGACGGGTTCGCCGACCTGGCATTCGGGGCCGGGCCCGGCGGCGCCCCGCGGGTGCTCGTGGTCAGCGGGCAGACGCTCACGACGAGCGGGATCACCGCGGCGCTCGGCTCGCCCCTGGCGAACTTCTTCGCCGGGAATCCGGCCGGCCGGGCCGGGGTCCAGGTCCAGGTCCGGGACCTCAACGGGGACGGGAAGGCGGACGTGATCGCGGGCAGCCTGCTGACGGCGGGCGGGACCCTGACCGCCTACTCCGGGCAGGGCCTCACGACCGGGGCCCTGACGACGCTGTTCAACCTGCTTTCCGTCCCGGCGGCGGGGAGCGTCCTGAGTGGGCTCACGTCGGGCTCGACCGGGACGGGGACGGGGACGGGCACCGGGACGACCCCGGGGGCCGGCAACCCGCTCGTGACCCTGAGCCTGAACCCGCTCGACATCAACCTCCTCGGGCTGGAGGTCCAGACCAGCCCGATCACGGTCACCGTGTCCGCCCTGCCCGGGAACGGGGAATTGCTCGGGAACGTCCTCACCCTGGCGTCCAACCTGATCAACCTCCAGGGCGTGAACACGGCCCTCAACAACGTCCTCGGCGGGGTCGTCACCCTGCTCAACTCGGCCGGCCTGAGCGTCGCCGGGGCGAACACCACGTCCGGCCCGTTCAGCACGGCGGCCGCGGCCACCACCCCGGTCCTCGACCTGTTCGTCGCCCCGGTCCACCTGAACCTGCTCGGGGCCCTGGTCGATACCAGCCCGATCCACCTGACCATCACCGCCCACTCGGGCCCCGGGCTGGTCCTCGGGAACGTGGTCACCGACCTCGCCAACCTGTTCAACCCGCCGCTCCCGGCCCAGCTCGACCTGACCACCATCAACGCCAAGCTGCAACAACTGCTGGCCGACCTGAACACCCAGCTCCCGGGGATTCCGAGCGCCCCCACGACCGCCGCCACGATCCCGGCCGGGTCGAGCCAGGTCCTCGCCCTGACCGTCCCGCCGATCAACCTCAACCTGCTCGGGCTGAACCTGCAGACGAGCCAGATCCAGGTGAACGCCGACGCCCTGACCGGGAACGGCCTGCTGCTCGGCAACGTGTTGACCACGCTCCTGAACACCCTGGGGGCGACCCCGGGCAGCCTGACGGACCTGAACAACAACCTGAACGCCCTGCTGGCGAAGGTGGTCGGCGTGCTGAACGCGGCCAGCCTGACCCTCGCCCCGGGCGCGCTGAACGCCCTCGCCCCGGTGCTCCAGAACCTGTCCCTGCCCGGCCTGGTGAACACGACCGGCGCACCGGCCACGACCCCGATCCTCAACCTCGCGATCGCCTCGCCCGACGGCACCACCCCGCCGGTCGACGTGAACCTGCTCGGCCTGAAGATCACCACCAGCAACATCCGGGCGACCCTGTCCGCCACCACCGGCGACGGGCAGGTCCTGGGCAACCTGCTGTACAACGTCGCGAACCTGCTCAACCCGGGCGGGACGCTCAACCTGCTGACCATCCTGGGTCAACTCGGCGTGTGACCAGCACGGGATCGGGCGCGGATCGCCCACAGTCTTCCGGCCCGGGCCTCCCGGGTGCTCATTCGAGCGCCCGGGAGGCCCGGGTCGTTGTGCATCTCATACTTTGTTGGAACCCACGCGGAGTAGCCCAGTTTTTCACCTCTCCCCCGCTTTGTGGGGGAGAGGTCGGCTCGGCTTTGCGAGCCGGGTGAGGGGGTTTCGGCCCGTCCCTCTCGGTCCGCCCGGGGGGGGGGGGGGGGGGGGGGGGG
>JAQGHQ010000494.1 GCA_028288765.1 Gemmataceae bacterium
GGTCGGGTGTGGTAACCAAACCGTTAGGGGGGAAGCCCCGATGTGTCTACCCTACCACCTGCTTAAGTTGAGCGCTATGGGGCCAGCCCCTACCACTGCCCGTAGTCGAGACCGCCTGAGCGATGACGGCGGTGTACCGCCCGCCAGGGCACCCGTGCGCACCGAACGGGGGCTTAACAGTTACCCACGTAGAGCTGCACCATAAGCCGTGGCGACGACCAGTCGAGCGAGCTGGCGGGCCAGACGGGAGCGAGTGGCGGGCACGCCCCCGGCACGAGCTCCGCGGCCTCACCGTCTGGCGTGGCTTTCTCACCCGCTCCGCCGGTCGTCTGGTTTGCTGGTTCTACACCGTTCGACATCACGCACCTCCCCGCCTTCAGCTCTGCCAACCCCGCCCGATCGACGAAAAGTCCATCGTAGCAAGCACTTCTCTCGCGGTGCAGGTTGGGTGTAGCGAGCCTTTCCCAACAACCGGGACATGGGTAGACGAAATATCCGACCTACTGGGTAGGTATCTGATTGCAAGCGCGAGGGGTCCTGGCACTATAGCCAGCGAAGTGTCGATGAAACCCGAGCTCCGGACCTACCCCCGGAGTTCCGCGACACGGTGAGGCTCTACCACATCGACGGGTTCTACCCGGACGACATCGCCCTACTCACCGGGGTTGCGAAGCAGACTGTCTATCAGCGGTTGCACAAGGCGACAGAAGTCCTGGCACCCAGGCCGGCAAGGCGGAAGTACACGAAGCACATGGCCCGGGGATGAATGGCCCTCCGTTACTCTTGCATGCGACATACAAATGCGCCAACCTCAGATGCTATAGCCTTGACCGACCGCCCTGAGCAACTTATGCAACTATCCGCGATTCGACAGTAAAAATCGTGGAATCGCTCGTAGCAATCAAGAATACCCTGTTGGTTCGCTTGTCCCCGATCGTGGCCTTCTGCAGTCGGGAGGCCGATGTGCGCCTTTGGCTGATCTTTGGGTTTGTGCAGGTAGACGAAGCAAACAGCCGAGAACTGTTTCGGATACTGCCCCGTCAGGTTGGTTCTTGCCAGCGCATCTAGTAACTGCTCATGGTTACTCACAACGACAATGGTTGGAGCTGAGGTGGCGAGCGCAATCCAGTTCAGAACCGACTCTACCGTTGGGACCTGCCTAGTTCCGAGTACGGAGTCCATGTCGGCCGAGGCCAGGGTGAAACCGAGGGACACCAGGCGCGCGGACTTGCCCGCCTCAGAGTGGCCGATCAAGGCTACTCGCCGAATCCTCATCAATTATCCCGCCGGCTACCATACTAACCCGGATTTGGTCTCCCAATCCGGAGGCCGTGAGAATTATCATGCGACGGTGAATCCACGTCAATCCACAAACGCCATGTCAGACCGATCCTGTTACACAGATAGACAATACGACGTTATTGCTACTGCAATTGACGGTTATTGCTACTGCAATTGACGTAGTGACGAGGTTTCAACAACGCGGTTTCCGGGAGCCGTTGACCCAACCACAAAAACCTCGCGCGATTTTTCGTGTGAGGGAAGGGGGTATTGGTGCCGACGGATCGGAGATCGTTCCAAATGGAACTATACTGGGCTCCGCCACCCAACTCCCTACCGAGATCTGCTGTGGACCACACCGCCGCCCCTCGTCGCTCCTCCCGCGGGCGGTTGCTCCGCTGGCTCCTCGAAGGGGCCGATACCCGTGGTGTGGTCGGCCCGCACGCCCGCGAACCCAGTGAGGGCAAGCACCCGTGGTACCGGGTCATGTGCCTGACGGGGGTGGACTACTTCTCGACCCTCGGTTACCAGCCCGGGATCGCCGCCCTGGCGGCCGGGGCCCTCGCCCCGATCGCCACCCTGCTCCTCGTCGCCCTCACCCTCCTGGGAGCCCTTCCGGTTTACTGGTACGTCGCCCGCCGCAGCCCACACGGGGAGGGGTCGATCGCCATGATGGAACACCTGCTCGGGTGGTGGCAGGGGAAGCTCTTTGTCCTCGTCCTGCTCGGGTTCGTGGCCACCGACTTCACCGTCACCATCACCCTGTCGGCCGCCGACGCCACCGCCCACCTGCTGGAGAACCCGTTCTGCCCGACGGCCTTGAAAGGGCGTCAGATCGAGGTCACCCTGGTCCTGGTCGGGCTCCTGGGGGCGGTGTTCCTGAAAGGGTTCAAGGAGGCGGTCGGGGTCGCCGTCGTGCTGGTGGCGGCCTACCTCGGTCTGAACGCGGTCGTGATCGGAGTGGGCCTGTACGAGGTCGCCATCCACCCACACGTGTTCGCCGACTGGCGACAGAACCTCTGGGCCGAGCACGGCGACCCGCTGATGATGGTCGCGGTCGCCGTCCTGGTATTCCCGAAGCTCGCCCTCGGGCTGTCCGGGTTCGAGACCGGGGTGGCGGTCATGCCGCTTGTCCGGGGCGATCCGACCGACACCGAAACGAACCCGGCCGGACGGGTGCGAAACACGCGCAAGCTACTGGTCACCTCGGCCATTACCATGAGCATCTTTTTGGTGGCCAGCAGCCTCGTCACGACCCTCCTGATCCCGGCCCCAGAGTTCCAGCCAGGCGGTCGGGCGAACGGTCGGGCGCTGGCGTACCTGGCCCACGGGCTCCTGGGCGAGTGGTTCGGGACGGCGTACGACGCGAGTACCATCCTGATCCTGTGGTTCGCCGGGGCGAGCGCGATGGCCGGGTTGATCAACATCGTCCCCCGCTACCTGCCGCGGTACGGGATGGCCCCGGAGTGGACCCGGGCGGTCCGCCCGCTGGTCCTGATCTATACCGCGGTGGCGGCGGGCATCACCGTTGCGTTCCGGGCGGACGTGGACGCCCAGGCCGGGGCGTACGCGACCGGGGTCCTGGTCCTGATGACTTCCGGGGCGGTGGCGGCGGCGATCTCGTCATACCGGGAGGGTTCCCGGTGGGCCGCGCGGGGGTTCGGGCTGATCGCGGCGGTGTTCCTGTACACCCTCGGGGCGAACGTGGTCGAGCGGCCGGACGGGATCAAGATCGCGTCCCTGTTCATCGCGGCAATCGTTGCCGCGTCCCTGGGGTCCCGGGTGTGGCGAACGTTGGAGCTGCGGGTCGCGGGAGTCGACCTGGACGCCGCCGCCCGGCGGTTCCTGGCTGACCTCGTAGGGAAGCCGATCCACCTCCTGGCCCACGACCCGACGCTCCCCCGCCCGGCCGACTACGCGGCCGATGAGGCGGACCAGCGGGGTGATTTCCTCATCCCGGCCGACGAGCTGGTGCTATTCCTGGAGGTCCACGTCCGGGACGCGTCCGACTTCACCGACGTACTGCGGGTGCGGGGTGTGGAAGTCGGCCCGCATCGGATCCTGCGGGCCGAGGCGACGGCCGTCCCGAACGGGATCGCGGCCCTCCTGCTGTATCTGCGAGACGTGACCGGGAAGCGGCCGAGTGTGTACTTCAACTGGGGCGAGGGGAACCCGCTCTTGCACCTGATCCGCTACCTGTTGAGCGGGCACGGAGACACTGCCCCGCTGACCCGAGAAATCATCCGCCGCACCGAGCCGGACCAGCGGCGGCGGCCGGCCGTGTACGTCGGGGTGTGAAGGTGGGTCGGAACAGAAAGAGGGCCGCAGGTAGAGCCCGACGCGCCGAGTGGTCTTGTGGCACCGGTCTCCAGACCTTAGAACTGGTCACATTTTTTGGTGTGGTTGACCGCCCGAACCCCTTGTGCCATTGTGGTTAGTTCTCTCCAACCGGCCCACAACACCTGCCACCCGGGTGGGCTCTTCTTGAAGTTCCCCAGGTACCCGCCCAACTTCGCCAACTTCCGGTAGAACTCCCCGACCGTCATCGTCTCGAACGTTCGGGCGGGTGCCGGGTTGGTCGGGACCGTCCCCGCCCCGACCGGGTTTTCGCCACCGGTCCCGGGCTCGGACACGGAGGGTGGTGTTCGGGCCGCACCCGACGGCGACGACCCACCATCGGCCGCGGGCCCGGCCAACACCTCCACCAGCAGCGGATCCACCCACTCGACCGCCGGCCGCGGGGCCCGCGCCTCATCCCGACTCGCGTCCCGCAACCGCAACAGCTCGACCGCCACCACGCTCAACATCCCCAACAACGGCTCCAACCGGTCCCGCCGACGGACCTGCGGGCCCTCGACCTGGACCCCACTTTTCAAGCACTTGTGGTACTCCTCCACGACCCACCGGCGCTCGTACCAGTCCACCCGCTCACACGCCTCGGCGAACGACTCGACCGACACGGTGGTCAACACCAACCACTCCAGCGGGTCCTCGCCCGGGGGTGGGTCTAACTCCCACACCCGGACCGCCCACCCCCGGGTCGGGGGCCCGTCCGGCGACCCGTTCGCCGTCGACCAGCGGACCTGGACACGGGCATACGAGATCCCGCACGTCGTCCGCCGGCCCGCCCGCCGGGTCGTCTCCCCGACCGACGTCTCCCGGGTCCCGGCCACCGGCCGGGACCGCAACCACACGTGTAACTTGGCCTCGACCGCGTCCGGCTCGTGCCCGGCCCGGACGCACCGATCGGCCTTCGACCGGATCAGGTACTGGCGGTGGTGGGCGTCGAACGCCCGCAGGGCTTCGGTCGTGTCCCCTTCCCGATCGAACACCCAGACCCAGGTGGCTCCCGCCGGGGTCGGCGGGACCGGCTCGGCCGCCCGCGCCCACAACCCACTCTGCCGCTTCGCCGCCGGGAGTTTGCGCACCTGGGTGCGGGTCATCTTCCGCCGCCGGCGGCGGAACAGGGTTTGGTTGGCTAACCCGATGACCGACCCGTCCTCCCCCGCCACCGCCAGCAGGTTGAAGCACTCGAACCCGGCACCCCGGCCGTTCCCGATCGGCCCGAGTTCCGGCTTCAGACTCGTGACCGAGGTGAAGTCGAACTCGGTCAGGTCACCGATCAGCAGGGTGGTCCGTCCGGCGCGGGTGGTCATGGCCGCAGAGGTGTTCCGGCCGTGGGGGTGAATGACGGCCCGGTGTGTCGTGGCCGGACACGCGAGTAGGCCGAGCAGTCCTTGGTACGCGGCGTCCGATCCGCACTTCCGCGGGAGCGAGGCCTCGGGTCGCCGGAGGAAGGCGTCGGCCAGTTGGACCAAGCGAGCCGTCCGTCGTTTATCCCCCAGAACCGCCGCCCCGAATTGTTTGGCACCGAACGACTCACCCCGGGTTAAGCAGACGGCCATCCTGACCTCCGTGTCATGAGCTCCGAAATACCCCCCCCGACACAGTTTATCGACCGAATCGGGTGCGCCGAGATGTGACCAGTTCTAAGGTCGCCAGACC